>DATKPC010000040.1:0-12783 GCA_035524275.1 Burkholderiaceae bacterium | reverse complement strand
CAGCCGAAGGAACGGTGCCTCGATTCTCGACGCCGGATCGCCCCTCGCCCGCGAAGCGGGAGAGGGGTGGGGGAGAGGGTGCCCGCAAGAAAGAACATCCCCCATCGCCCGCGCGTCCCGGCTACAGCGTCCTCAGGAAGTTGATCAGGTCGGTGCGCTCCTGCGCCGTGTAGCCGATCGCGAAGCGCCGGTTGTAGAAGTCGACGACGGCGCCGAGGTCGGCGGCACTGCCGTCGTGGAAGTACGGCGCGCGCGCCGCGAGAGCCCGCAGCTGGCCCACCTTGAACTTGCCGACATCGGCGCACTTGCCGCTCACGAGGGCAACGCCCGGGTCGTGCAGCGTCACGGTATTCGTGCTGCTGAACGGAAGGTTGCCCGTCGTGCACGTGATCTGGAACAGCGGCAGGTCGGGCGCCGGCAGTGCCGCGGCGCTGTCGCCGGCCTCGCCCAGGTCATGCTCCGCGCCGGGGAACGAATCATGGCCGGAATGCGGGCTGTTGTGGCACGAAGCGCAGTTGCCGGGGACCGGCTGCCCGCCGGCCGCGACATCGTTGAATCCTTCGACGCCGGCGATCGTGAACGTGCGCGTGTTGAAGATCGCCTCGCCGCGCGCTACCGATTCGCGCGCCGCGGCGGCTTCCGCCGTGCCCGGCAACGTGGCCCACGATCCGTATTCGGTGAATACCGGCACCGTTCCGACGTTGAACAGGACGACCGGGTCGGTCACCAGGCTCGCCGGTCCGCCGGTCGCGCCGAGGGCCTGCAATCCGTGCGCCGCTACATCGTAGACCTGGGCGCTGTAGAGGGCGTTTTCGAAGGCGACGATCTGCGCCACTTGGGCCGCGGTCGGCGCCTGCGCGGCTTGAGCGTGGCCGAGCGTCGCATTCGTCGCCTGGCTTTCCAGCGACGGCTCCCGCCCGTCCCACATGATGTTGCCGGGCTGCGCCGTCACGAACTTGAGGTTCGTCGAGATCAGCGGGCGCCGGTACACCGAGACGACCGGCGTCGCGCTCGATAGGCCGTAGTTCGGATCCGTCTCGCACTTGGTCGGATCGCTCAGGACCTTGATCGTGATCTCCGGCGTGATCGGGTTGCCGGTTGCGGGGTCCTTCGGCGGCCACGGCAGGAAGATCCGGAACGCGCCGCGGTTGAGCACGACGGAGTACGGGTTCTTCGGGTCGGAGATGGCCGGCAGGCTGGTGATCGCGGCGAGCAGGCCGCGCAGGCCGCCCGACGGCGCCGGGCTCGTCAAGTTGACCGGCACCTGGCTCGGGCAGTTCGCGCCGTCGACCGGCGCGAAGATCGGATCGTGCGCCAGCGTCAGCAGGTAGCGCGTGCGCACGTTGAGCACCGAGACGCCCATGCCGTTGGGCGGCTGGTGGCAGGTCGCGCAGCTACGGCCGTTGGTGCCGAGCGACTGGAAGAAGGCGTTGTTGGCCGTCGTGGTCGGGCCGACCTGGTTGACCGTCTGCAGGATTCCGCTCAGGTTGAGGTCGAGTTCGTTGGCCGGCACCTTCGCCGGAATCGTGCCGAGCGCGTACTGGATGGAATACGGCAACGGCGCGCCGAGCGCCGACTGGTGCACGGCCGTCATCCAGGCCGTCTGGCCCGACGCGGGCATCGACGTCGTCGCGCCCAGCAGCGCCAGCGCGGCGGCGGACGCCAGCGCGGCGCCGGCGGCGCTACGCGGCGTCCGGGACTTCCCGGAACCGATCCTCGAGCTTTGCATCGCTTTCCCCTTTGCGCGCTTGCTGCCGCCAGCCTTCTTAAGGGCATTGCGGCAGACTGACCGAAATGTCAGTTCTGATAATTACTCTGACTTAGTCTAAGCGTTCGTGACGGCCGTTGAAACGTCGCACCGGCGAAAGGGCGTCGCGCCGATCCGCGAGCGGCCGGCTACCCAGCCGGACCCGCGGGTCTTTCCCCACGCGGAATCGGCGTAGGCCGAATATTCGCCTGGAATTCCGCGGCGGACGAGCCAGAATGAAATTCATCACGCATGCGCCGCCGGCCCGGACGGCTGGCTTGCGCGCAGGAAGACCACGGGCCCGAGAAGGGGATGCAGATGCCTCAGGAAGACCTGGACTATGCGCAACTCAATACGTTGATCCAGAGCGCCAAGGCGCGCTGGATCGCCGGACTCACTCCGGTCTCGGAACTCACTGCGGCGCAGCAGATGGCGCGCACCGGCTACGTGCCCGGCCCGAACGAGGAGTCGCTGGAGCAGCGGATCGAGCGCGGCAAGTCGCGCCGCGCGGTGGCGCGGTCGGCGGCGGCGGGTGCGGCGGCGAGCGCGGCGGCGTGGGACTGGCGGAACGTCGACGGCCAGGACTACGTGACGCCGATCCGGGACCAGGGCGGCTGCGGATCGTGCGTCGCGTTCGGCAGCACGGCAACGGTCGAGGCGATGTTCCGGATCCAGCGCCAGAACCCGGGGCTCGCGATCGACCTGTCGGAAGCCTCGCTGTTCTTCTGCATCGGGCCGTCGAGCGGCGCCAGCTGCGGCGGCGGCTGGTACATGAGTCCGGCGATGGACGGCTACAAGAACGTCGGCGTCCCGGACGAGAGTTGCTTCCCGTACACCGACCACCAGCAGGCTTGCATGCAGTGCAGCGACTGGCAGGGTCGCGCGACGCGCACGACCGGCTGGCACACGATCGGCAACGTCGCCGACATGAAGGCGTGGATTTCCACGCGCGGGCCGCTCGCCACCTGCTTCACGGTCTACAGCGACTTCTTCGCGTACACGAGCGGCGTCTACCAGCACGTCTGGGGCAGCGCCGTGGGCGGCCATTGCGTTTCCGTCATCGGCTACAACGACGACGGCGGCTACTGGATCTGCAAGAACAGCTGGGGCACCGGCTTCGGCGAGGGTGGCTTCTTCTGCATCGCGTACGGCGACTCCGGGATCGATTCGACCATGTGGGCGGTCGAAGGTATCCTGGAAACGGGCTGGCTCGACAACACGCGCGTGATCGGGTTGTGGACGATCGACCAGGACCGCAACGCCTGGGCCTATCTCGAAGACATCGGCTGGCGCAAGGTCGCGCCGGACAACGACAACATCTTCTTCGACCTGCTGCGGTTGCTGGTGACCGCGAAGGACGGCGCGCGACCGTTGAACGTCTACCAGGACAACGGCGTCATCAAGCAGATCTACCTACTGTGACGGAGCGGCACCATGGCAGACACGAAACCGAAGGAAAGCGTGCTGGGCACGCGCGGCGCGGGCCCCGGGTCCACGCCCGGCGGCGGGGGGCTGGCGGCGCCGGTGGCGCTGCCGCCGTCGGTCTCCGGCGCGGCGCTCGCGACGACGGCGGCGGCGGCGACCGCAACGCGCGCCGCTTTCGCGGCGACGACCTGGTCATCCGGCAGGACCGTCGATGCCCTGTGGACGATCAACGAGAACCGCAATGCGTGGATCGGCGTTGCCGGGGTCGGCTGGGTCAAGCTCGCCAACAATTCCGATACGGCGATCGTCGCGTTGACGGCGCTCGGCGCAAGCGCCAAGCTGACGCAGGCGAGCGTCAGCTATCGGCAGGAAGGCGACGGCATGATCCATGAGATGTACGTGTTCTGACGCGGAGCGCAGCGGGCGCGCGTTGCCGGGCCCGGCAGGCCAAAGCCGGCCGCGCGACCTGACCGCCGGCGAGCGCCTGCTCGCGGCGGCCGTCGGTGCCGTTCGTCCGGCGACCGCCCCGCGACCGGTCGCGACCCAGGCCTCGCCGGCGTCGAGCCCTGCCTCGAGCGCCGCGTCGATGGCGACGACGGCATCGGCGGGTGGCACGGCGACCAGGCCGCGTCGCCGTCCGGCGCGCTGACCACGTGGCCGACATCGTCGTCGACGGCTCGCGGCATGGCGCAACGATCACGCTGCGAGGCGGCGACACGCTGAGGCTGACGCTGGCGGAGAATCCGACGACAGGTTTCCGCTGGTCGGTGCCCGGTCCCGATGCGCTCGCCGGCGTCATCGCGCTGCGGGGCGACCGCTACGTCGCGGCATCGGCGAGCCCCGCCCCCGGCGCCGGCGGGCTGCGCGAACTGTGCTTCGGAGCGCTGCGGCCGGGGCGCGTCGAGGTGCAACTGCAGCTCGCGCGGCCGTGGGAAGCGAACGCGCCGCGCTCGACGTTCCGCGTCGTCGTCGAGGTGGTCGCGTAGGCGGGGCCCGTGGGCGGCCCTCTCCGCCCACGGATCCCCGCCGTTGCGCCTACGTCGCCGCCTCGTAGCGCCGCCGCAATTCGCGCTTGAGCAGCTTTCCGCTCGGATTCTTCGGCAGCGAGTCGACGAAGATCACCCGCTTGGGCGCCTTGAAGTGGGCCATCTGGGCGCGGCAATGCGCGATCACGTCGTCCTCGGTCAGCCCGGCGCCCGCTTTCACGACGACGATCGCGGTGACCGCCTCGATCCAGTACGGGTCCGGCAGCCCGACGACGGCGACCTCGGCCACCTGCGGCAGCCGATAGACGACCTCCTCGACCTCGCGGCTCGCGACGTTCTCGCCACCCGTCTTGATCATGTCCTTCCTGCGGTCGACGACCGTGATGTAGCCCTCGTCGTCGATCGTCGCCAAGTCGCCGCTGTGGAACCAGCCGCCCGCGAACGCCGCCGCCGTCTTCTGCGGCTCGTCGTAGTAGCCCTGCAGAAGCTGCGGCGAACGGTGGACGATCTCGCCGATCTCGCCCGGCTTGACGTCCCGCATCTCGTCGTCGACGACGCGGGTCTCGACGTTGAGCACCGCGCGACCGGCGGAACCGGCCTTGCGCAGCTGGTCTTCCGGCTTCAGGACCGTCGCGAGCGGCGCGATCTCGGTCTGGCCATAGAAATTCCAGAGGCGGACGCGCGGCAGCCGACGCTGGATCTCCTTCAGCACCTCGACCGGCATGATCGAGGCCCCGTAGTAGCCTTTCGCGAGCGCCGACAGGTCGGTGCCGTCGAAGTGCGCCGAGCGCAGCAGCGCGATCCAGATCGACGGCGGCGCGAAGAAGGAATTGATCCGGTGCGCCGCGAGCATCGGCAGGATGTTGTCGGCCGTCGGCTTCGACGTGATCACGTTCGTGGCGCCGACATAGATCGACGGCCCGAGGAAGACGTCGAGCTGTGCGCAGTGGTAGAGCGGCAGCGCGTGCAGGATCCGGTCGTCGGCGCCGATCTCGCCTTCGACGAGGCAGCTGACGTACTCCCAGATGACCGCCTCGTGCGTCAGTTGCGCGCCCTTCGGCGCCGACTCCGTTCCGCTCGTGTAGATGATCTGCGCGAGCATGGCCTGGTCGACGGCGGCGCGCGGCGCGCCGCCCGCCGCGCGTCCGGCCGCGACCAGCGCGTCGAAGTCCACCATCCGCGCGTGCAGCGCCACGGCATCGGCCGCCGCGCCTGCCGGCGCGGCCGCGGCGTCCTCGCCGGGCAACGCGAACATCCGCACGACCGGCGTATCGCGCGCGGCGGCATCCAGGCCCAGCGCCAGCAGGTCCGGGCCGACGCACAGCGACGTCGCGCCGGCATGGCGCAGGATGAACGCGACCTCGTCGGCGTTGAGCATGAAGTTGATCGGAACCAGCACCGCGCCCAGCCGCGCGAGCGCGAAGCGCATCGCGGCGAACGCGTGCGAATTGCGCGACAGCACGGCGACGCGGTCGCCGGTCCGGATGCCCTCGCCGGCCAGCCCGCCCGCGAGGTCATCGACGAGCGCGTCGAACTGCGCGTAGGTCCAATGCACGGCGCCGCACAGGATGGCCGTCTTCGCGGGCCAGCGCGCCGCGGTGCGATGCAGCAGATCGCCGAGCGTGTGGCGCCAGATTTCGTTGGACATTCCGGTCTCCCCGTCGTTGGCGCGACGATACCGCCGTGGATGCCGCGCGTGAAACGCACGGCGGCGAGCGCGGAAGGGGGCCAAAGAAACGCAGGTCTGCCGCGGTTGGTCCGCAGCAAACCTGCCAAGGGACGATCGAGGACCGTTCGGACGCGCCACGGCCGTGGCGGGTCCGTGCGCCGCCGCAGCGATTACTGCACGTTCGCCTTCGCGACGCCCTGCGCCGGGCCGCCGATCGCGCCACCGGAAATCACGCGGCTCGGGATCGCCGCGAAGCCGACGGGCAGGTCGCCGGCTTGCTGCGCGGCTTCGAGTTCGGCGCGGACTTCGGCGCGCGTCTTGCCGTTCGCCGCCGCCATCGCGATCGGCGCGGCCGTCGTGCGGGTGCGAGCGGCCTCGGTCGCGCCGCCCGCGATCACGCGGCTCGGGATCGCCGCGAAGCCGACCGGCAGGTCGCCGGCCTGTTGGGCGGCCACGAGTTCGGCGCGGACCGATTCGCGGCTGACGGTGCCTTGGTCGGCATAGGCAGCGCCGGAAACCAGCGCGGCAGAGATCAGGCCAAGCTGAAGGATGAGGTTGCGGTTCATGTCGAGGCTCCAGTTCCGTGAGGTTTGATCCGTTCGGTGGGCTCCATGTCCGGTCGGCATCGCTTGTCGATCGATCACGCTCACCATGGACAGCACTGTATTCGTGCTATCGAAGCAACGGAAGCCATAAATATTGATATCAGTGTTCCATCCATGGAACAATAGGGTCACGACTGGCGATGCGGAGCTTCAAATGACTGTCGGCGAAATCGAACCCAACGACCTGCTGCTGTATGCACGTGTCGCCGACGCCGGCAGCTTCAGCCAGGCGGCGCAGCGGCTCGGACTGCCGAAATCGACGGTGTCGCGCCGCATCGCCGAGCTGGAGCGTCGCCTGGGCGAGCGGCTGATGCTGCGCACGACGCGCAAGCTGTCGCTGACGGACTTCGGCCGTCAGCTGCTGGAGCAGGCCCACGCGGTTTCGGAGACCGTCGCCGCCGTCACGTCGTTCGCGCAGAACCGGCAGGTCGTCCCGAGCGGGCGCCTGCGCGTCTCGATGCCCGGCGAGTTCACCGTCGGACCGACGGCAACCATCATCGAGCGTTTCGTCGCGCAGCATCCGCAGGTCGTGCTGTCGCTCGACCTGACCTCGCGCGTCGTCGACATCATCGGCGAGGGCTTCGACCTCGCGATCCGCGTCGGCGCGCTCCCCGACGACGCGACGCTGGCCGCGCGTCGGCTCGTCGACGTGCCGGCCGGTCTCTACGCGGCGCCGAGCCTGCTCGAACGCCACGGCGTGCCGCGCGAGCCGGACGACCTGCGGCGGCTGCCGTCGCTGCTGATGGAATCGAAGTCCGGCGAAGGCGGCATCGACTGGACGCTGACGCGGCGGCGCGCCGATGGCGGCATCGATGCGTGGACGGGCGCCGGCCCGCCGCGCTGCACCGCGAACTCGTTGCAGGTGCTGACCTTGCTCGCGCTCGCCGGCCACGGGGTGACCTGGATGCAGCAGCGCGTCGCGCTGTCCGAAGAGGCGGCCGGACGCCTCGTGCGCGTGCTGCCGGACTGGTCCCCGCAGACGATTACCGCCTGGGCCGTGTTCCCGGGGCGGCGCCTGATGCCGTCGAAGACGCGCGCCTTCATCCAGGCGCTGCAGCGCGGCCTGGGCATCGAGGGGCCCGATGCGGAGCTGCCGGGGTCGGGCGCGTAGCGGCGGCCGGCGTCCGGCGGGCCGCTGGCGACGCGCTGCCGACCGCCGGATGCCGCGCTGCGCTACTCCTGCGTCGGCGGCAGCTGCAGGACGAGGCCGGCGAGCCTTGCGCTCGACTTGAGCTGGCAAGCCAGCCGGCTGTTCGGCCGCCGCGGCGCGGCGACGTTTTCCAGCATCGCGAGCTCGGTGTCCGCCGGCGGGTCGAGGCGCGAAAGTTGCGCCTCGTCGACGTAGCAGTGGCACGTCGCGCAGGCGCACGATCCGCCGCATTCGCCGAGGATGCCGTCGACGCCGTTCGCCGTCGCACCCTGCATCAGGCTCCAGCCCTCCGGCACGTCGATCGCGACCGTCCGGCCGCCGGGCTCGATGTAGTGGATGGTCGCCATCGTCGTTTCCCTTTCGTTCCTATTCGCCAACGACCAGCCGCAGGCGCATCGGGCTGCGGAATGTCGACGACGGCAGCCACGCGAGCGTCTCGCCGGCGCGCCGGTACGACGGCACGACGCGGTGGAACTCCTCGAAGGCGATCTTCACCGCGAGGCGAGCGATCGCGGTGCCGAGGCACGCGTGCACGCCGCCGCCGAAGCCGAGGTGGCCGCGCGGCTTGCGCCCGATGTCGTAGACGTCCGGGTTCGCGAACTGGCGCTCGTCGCGGTTGCCGGAGCCGTACGCGAGGCAGACGAAATCGCCGGCGCGCATCGTCTGGCCGTGCAGCGTCGCATCGACCTGCAGGCAGCGGCGGAAGCGCTGCGCCGAGGTGTTGAAGCGCAGCGACTCCTCGATCGCCTCGGGCAGCAGCGCCGGATCGGCGACGCACCGGTTGCGTGCCTCGGCGTGGTCCGCGAGGTTCAGCGCAAACATGCTCATGAAGCCGCCGAGCGATTCGATCCCGGCCATGATCAGCGTCGTCGTCGTCAACAGGACCTCGCGCTCCTGCAGGCGATCGCCGTCGATTTCGGCGGTGCTGAAGTGCGAGATCAGGTCGTTGACCGGGTGCGCGCGGCGCTCGGCGATCACGCCGGCCGCATACTGCGTCATCCACTCGTACGCGGCAATGTGCTCCGGGCCCTTCGCGCGGGTGCGCGGGTCGGACTGCACCATCATCACGGCCTTCTCCCGCACCGTGGCCTCGTCGCCGAGCGGAAGCCCGAGCGTCGCAAAGAGCACGCGCACCGTGAAGCGCGACGAGAACTCCGCGATGAAGTCGAAATCCGGCTGCCCGCGCAGCGCCGCGGCGGCCTCCGCGGCGATGGCGCGTATCGGCTCGGCAAGGCTCTCCAGGTTGCGCTTCATGAAGGCGTGCTGGACCAGGCCGCGCAGGCGGTCGTGGCGCGGGGGATCCGTCGTGCCCAGCGTCGCGCCGGCGCGGTTGGGCAGTTCGGTCATCAGGTTGCCCTGGGCCGACGAGTACGTGCGCCAGTCGTTGAGCGCGGTCACGATGTCCGCGTAGCGCGACAACACCCAGGTCCGTGCCTCCGGACTCCAGAAGCAGGGATGCTCGTCGCGCAGCGTGCGATAGGCCGGGAACGGATCGGCGTCGATGGCCGGCGAATACGGGTCGAACGTGAACATCGAGGGTCTCCTGGATGCGCTGTTTGCCGCCTGGCGAGGTGGGTGGCGTCCCGCTCCCGTCCACGCCTGCGTCGGCACCAGCGTCTTGCACGGATGCGATACTCTATGACGGCGCGTCCCTGGGAACCGTGGATAAATTGCGGCGCGCACTTGCACTTTTTCGACGAAATTCAATCGATGAGCAACGCTGCCCTGCAGCATCGGCGCGGCGCGGGCGCAGCCACGGCCGCGCGCCTGCGCGTGCCCAGCTTTTCCCTCTACGGCGAACGCGCGGCGCCGGGCGTCGAGAGGCTTCATGTCGAAGACATCCAGTCGCGCAGCCGGCTCTACCGCTGGGAGATCGAGCCGCACGTGCATCACGCGCTCTACCAGGTGTTGTGGATCGGCGCCGGGTCGGCCGAAACGACGCTCGATGTCGCGCACCAGGTCGTCCGGGGGCCGGCGGCGGTCGTCGTGCCGCCCGGCGTCGTTCATGGTTTCCGCTTCGCGCCGGAGACCGATGGCCACGTGCTGAGCCTCAGCGCCGGGTGGCCCGTCGGCGGCGATGTCGCGGCCTCCGAGGCCTTCCAGCGGCTCTTCGAGGCGCCGGCGATCCTGGCGTTCGGCGACGCCGCCGCGGGCGCGCCGGAGGCGCTGGACGCCCGGCACGCGCAGCAGGCCCAGCAGGCCCAGCAGGCCCGGGAGGCGATGCGCGTCCAGGGCCTCGTCGTCGAGCTCGCGCACGCGTTCGGCGACGCGTCGTCCGACGGCGCCCCGCTCGACGGCGCCCCGCTTGCCGGGTGGCTCGCGCAGGCCGTGGTCTGGCGACTGGCGCGCCGGCTGGACGCGGCGCGCGACGACGGCGGGCGGCCGTCGCGTCGCGGCCGCGAGGCGCTCTTCGCCCGCTTTGCGCGGCTCGTCGAGGAGCATTACGTGGAGCATTGGCCGGTCTCGCGCTACGCGTCGCGGCTCGGCGTGAGCGTGGAGCGGCTCAACCGGCTGGCGCAGGGCGCCGCCGGGGCGACCGCGCTGGAATTCATCCATCGCCGGCTCGCGCGCGAAGCCTGTCGCCGCCTCGTCTACATCGCGGCGCCGATCTCGCGGCTGGCCTTCGAACTGGGGTTCGAGGACCCGGCGTACTTCTGTCGCTTCTTCAAGCGGCGCTTCGGGGAGCCGCCGAGCGATTTTCGCGCGCGGCATGGCGCGAACGTCGCGGCGCCGCGCGACGCCGGCTGATAGCGGCCGGATCGCCGCGGCGCCGCGCGCTCGTCAGTGCCCGGCGGCTGCGGGCAGCGAGGCCTGCGCCAGTGCGACCGGCACCGTCAGCACGAGTTCGTCGCGCAGCCATCGGTACATCGGATCCTGGTGCAGCCGGCGGTGCCAGACGAGGTACATCGGCAGCGATGGACAAGGCACCGGCGCTTCGCAACTCGCGAGCCCGCGCAGCAGCCCGGCACGCAGCAGTCCGGGCATCGTCGCGAGCAACGGCGTGCCTTTCACGAACGACGGCACGCCGGCGAAACCGGGCACGAACACCTCGAAGCGACGGCGGACGCCATGGGCCGCCAGCGCCTGGTCGACCTCCAGCGGCCGCCGCGCTTCGTAAAGCACCGTGACGTGGCCGGCCTGCAGGTAGGCCTCCGTGCTGGCCGGCGCTGCGCGGCAGCCGGCGTCGAAGAAGACGCGATAGTGGTCCTCGAAGAGGCGTTTCTGCAGGATGTCGGAGCCTTCCGGCGGGCGCGGCGTGACGATCAGCTGGCAGTGGTCGTCACGCAGCATTTCCGGCCGCGGGACGCCTGACGGGATGACGCGCAGCCGAAGGCCTGGCGCCTGGCGGCGAATCCGCTGGACGAACGTCGGCAGCAGCAGGTCGCGCTGGAAATCGTTGGCGGCAATCGTCACCCAGGCATCGACGCTCGCCGGGTCGAACCGCGCGGTCGCCGCGAAGCTGCGAAGTTCGTCCAGCAGCGCGCGGGCACGCTGCGTCAGCTGCTGCGCGCGCGCGGTGGCCACGATCGAGCGGCCGGATCGCACGACGAGCGGGTCGCCGACGATCGCCCGCAGCTTGTCCAGCAGGTGGCTGACCGCCGACTGCGTGACGCCCAGCCGTTGCGCGGCCCGCGTCACCGAGCCTTCCTCGACGACTGCGACGAGCAGCTGCAGCAGCCGGCCGTCGAGGTCGCTGAAGTCGGGCTGCCGCGGCGCGTCAGACATGAGATTTGCTCATGGAACATATGATGATCGATCTATTTATTTTATGGAACCGGGTCCCGACAATGACCGGGTCGTCATGACGGCTTCCGTCGACCCGGAAAGGAGACAGCGATGACCCCGAAAGAATCCACGTCGGTGCCGCGGGAAATTCCCGGCACGACGCTGTTCGACGGGCGCCAGGCTCGCAAGGGCTACGCGCTGAACAAGATGTGCTTTTCGTTCAACGACGCGGCGAATCGCGAGGCGTTCAGGCGCGACGAGGATGCCTACTGCGCGCGCTACGGATTGAACGCGGAGCAGCGCGAGGCGATCCGCCGTCGCAACGTGCTGGCCCTGATCGCCGCCGGCGGCAACGTCTACTACCTCGCGAAGTTCGCCGGGATCTTCGGGCTCGACGTCCAGGACATCGGCGCGCAGCAGACCGGGCTGAGCAAGGACGAATTCAAGGCGAAGCTCGTCGCCGCCGGGAGGCCCTGAGATGGCCCGCATCGTGGGTGTCGTGACGACCTCGCACGTGCCGGCGATCGGCCGCGCGATCGCGAGGAACCTGCAGGAGGACGCGTACTGGAAGCCGTTCTTCGACGGCTTTCCGCCGGTCCATGCGTGGCTGCGCGACGTGAAGCCCGACGTCGCCGTCGTGCTCTACAACGATCACGGCCTGAATTTCTTCCTCGACAAGATGCCGACGTTCGCGATCGGCGCCGCGCCGAGCTACTCGAACGCCGACGAGGGCTGGGGGATCCCGACGGTGCCGTCGTTCGGCGGCGACCTCGACCTGTCGTGGCATCTTGTCGAGCGCCTCGTCGGCGCCGACTTCGACGTCACGACGTGCCAGGAAATGCTCGTGGATCACGCGTTCACGATACCGATGGCGCTGCTGTGGCCCGGATCCGGCGCGTGGCCCGTGCGCACCGTGCCCGTCTGCATCAACACGGTGCAGTTTCCGCTGCCCTCGGCAGCGCGCTGCTTCCGCCTCGGCCAGGAGATCGGGCGCGCGATCGAGTCGTTCGACCGCGATGCGCGCGTCGTCGTGATCGGCACCGGCGGGCTGTCGCACCAGCTCGATGGAACGCGCGCCGGATTCATCAACCGCGAGTTCGACCTGCAGTTCATGGATCGCCTCGTCGACGATCCGCAATGGGTGACCCGGTACTCGATCCCGGACCTCGTCGAGCTGACCGGCACGCAGGGCGTCGAGCTGCTGATGTGGCTCGCGGCGCGGGCGACGCTGGGGGAGCGCGCGCGCAAGGTCCATGCGAACTACCACATCCCGATCTCGAATACCGCGGCAGGGTTGATGGTCATGGAGGGCATGGCCGCATAGCGGACACGGGGCGCTGCGGGCGGCCCTCTCCCCCCCCCCTCTCCCGCTTCGCGGGCGAGGGGCGATCCGGCGTCGCGAATTGAGGTGCCGTTCGTACGGCTGACGATGGGTCGCCCCTCGCCCGCGAAGCGGGAGAGGGGTGGGGGAGAGG
>DATKPC010000039.1:0-20727 GCA_035524275.1 Burkholderiaceae bacterium | reverse complement strand
GGCGCCGGTTTCATGCCTTGATGCGTCGGCTTACCACCAGGCTTCGATCTGGATGCCGTAGCTCGTGCCGTTGGTCTTGCCGCCCAGGTCGCCGTAGCCGGTCGTCGTGCTGTTGACCAGGTTGAAGGCGTTGTTCGTCCCGGAGTTCCAGTGCGCGGTGGTCACGTAGAAGCGGATTTCCGGACGCGCCCAGTACGTCGGGCCCATCGCGACCGTCGGCGCGATCGTGAACTTCGTCATGTTCTCGGTGCCGACCGGGGCACCGTTCCACAGGACGCCGCTGCCGGGCTTCACGCTGTCGAACGAGACTTCGCCCTGCAGCTTGAAGTTCTGCGTCAGCCCGATCGCCGGACGGAACCCGACCGACATGTGCTTCAGCGTGCCCTGGAACAGGGAAGTCGCCGAGCACGACGTGCCGCACTTGTCTTCCTGGTAGGCCGCGAAAGCTTCGCCGCCGAACACCGGCGTCGCCTGGAAGTCCAGGCTGTCGGCGATCCGCCAGTGCTTCACGTCGGATCCGCCGCTCAGGCCGGAGCCGCTGAAGCCATTGAAGTTCTGGTTCAGGTAGGCGGAACCTTCGGCGTACTGCAGCCAGGCGAAGTTGTGGCCGCCGAGGATGGCCAGGCCGTCCTGGACGCTGAACGCGGTGCCGCTGGTGCCGCCCGGCGTCGTCGCGGTGCCGCTGAAGTCGCCCTTCGTGTACGTGCCGGTGAAGCGCAGCGCGTTGTTCGGGCCGGCGGGAACGCCGTTCAGGTCGACGTTGACGCGCGTGCCCGGCTGGCCGGTCGACGAGGCTGCCGTGAAGCTGGTCGGAGCCGCGAAGCCATCGCTGCGGAAGAACGCCAGGCCGAGTTTCATGCCGCCACCGAGGTCGATGTCGGCGCCGCCGCCCGTGCCGGACATGTTCACGAAGAACGTGTCCACCTGGTTACCGTTCTGGCGGCCGTAGAACCGCGAGCCGGCCCAGAACGTCGTGTTCTTCGCGAAGTCGGGTGCCTTGATCTCGCCATACAGCTGCTCGACGTGGACCGTCGTCGCGAGGCTGCCGGCCGGGGCGGCCGTGTC
Source organism: Burkholderiaceae bacterium (assembly GCA_035524275.1). Taxonomy (GTDB): domain Bacteria; phylum Pseudomonadota; class Gammaproteobacteria; order Burkholderiales; family Burkholderiaceae_F; genus DATKPC01. Next base: position 19,662 of record DATKPC010000039.1, on the reverse strand, counting down.
GCCGGCGCTGACGCCGCCGTTGTAGAAGTTCGGCATCCAGTAGATGTTGTACTGCGTCTCGTCCGCCTTGCCGGCGCCGTACGAGAGCATGAACTCGCCGTAGTAGTCGCACTCGTTGCCGAGACGGTACTTCCACTCCGATCCGGGCGCCTGGTAGCAGGTGCGGTCGTGGCCCTTGTCGGCACCGAAAGCCGGGCCGGCGCGGAAATAGCCGCCATTGAACGAGAAACCTTCCGCGTGCGCGGCGCCGGCACTGAACAGCGCCCCGGCGACGGCGAGCGGCAACAGCTTCATCTTGTGCTTCATTGCATCTCCTCTCTTTGAACCACGGCCCGCCTTTGACGGCGGACCGACCCCGGGCAGCGCTCCCGTAACGATGAACCGTGTTGCCGCGCCCCCCAACTTACCGTCGACCGCGCAAACGGCCTGCGGCATCCTTCGCGCGCCCTGCCGGTGCGCGCCTTGTCTCGATGTTCCCGCCGGTGCTCAGCCACCGCCGAGCCCGTTCTCGATCCCCTGTGCCGCGCCCAGCAGCGCGGAATGCGGCGCCGTGATCAGCGCTGTCGCGATGCCCTGCAGGTAGCCGGCAAAACGTCCCTTGGCCTCGAAGCGTTCGCGGAAGCGCGAGCGCTGCAGGATGTCCTGGAGCTTCTGCGCGATGCCGCCGGCGATGAAGACGCCTCCGCGCGCGCCGCAGATCAGCGCCAGGTTGCCGGCAAACGTTCCGAGCATCGCGCAGAACGTGTCGAGCGTCGCGGCACAGTCGGCGTCGCCGCCGCGTGCGTGCGTCGAGATCTCCTCGGCCGTCAGCGTCTGCTGCGGACGCCCGCGAACCTGCGAGACCGCGCGGTGCAGCAGCGGCAGCCCGATGCCGGACAGCACGCGCTCGGCCGATACGTGCGGATACTGCGCCCGGATCACGCGCAGCACGTCGCTTTCGAAGTCGTCGGCCGGCGCCGCCGTCACGTGGCCGCCTTCGGCGGCGACAGCCATCCAGCGCCGCGCCGCCACCGGGACGCAGATTCCGACGCCCAGGCCCGTGCCCGGTCCGGTCACGGCCATGGTCCGCTGCGGATCCGTCGTCCCGGTCCCGATCGGCGCGATGTCGCCGGCACCCAGCCGCGGCAGCGCGAGCGCGAGCGCCTCGAAGTCGTTGAGCAGCACGAGCCGCTTGACGCCGAGCGCCCGCGTGCCCTCGGCGCGCGAGATGAGCCACGGACTGTTGGTGAGCTTCACCGGCTCCGCGTCGACGGCCCCGGCGAGCGCGAACGCGGCGTAGCGCGGCTGCAGGCGCTGGCCTCCGGCGGCCAGCGCGTCGAGATAGCTGCGCGCGGCCGCCGCCGGATCCGGGAATTCCGCGCAGCGCACGCTCCTGACGTCGGTCACGGCGTCGCCGTCGTCGCGCACGAGGCCGAATCGCGCGTTCGTGCCGCCGATGTCGGCGACGAGCCAGGGATAGGTGTCGTCGGCGTCCGCGCTCATCGTCGTCGGCGTCCGTCAGACCTCTTCGTGCCAGGCGCGGTTGTCGCGCCCGATGAGCGCGCTGGAAGCCGCCGGGCCCCAGGTCCCCGCGGTGTAGGGCTTCGGCGCCTCGTCCGATGCGGCCCAGGCGTCGAGGATCGGTTCGACCCAGGCCCACGCCGCCTCCTGCTCGTCGCGGCGCATGAAGAGGGTCAGGCGGCCGCGGATCACGTCCATCAGCAGGCGCTCGTAGGCGTCGAGCATCCGCGCCTTGTGCGCATTCTGGAACGCCAGGTCGAGCTGGATCGGCTGCAGGCGCATGCCGTCACCGGGCGTCTTGGCCTGCAGCTGCAGCGTGAGGCCGTCATGCGGCTGCAGCCGGATCACGAGCCGGTTGTGGGCGGCGATGCCCGAAGGCCCCTGCAGGATCGCGTGCGGCACGTTGCGGAAGTTGACGACGATCTCCGCGAGTCGGTCCTGCATCCGCTTGCCCGTTCGCAGGTAGAACGGGACGCCGGCCCAGCGCCAGTTGCACAGTTCGGCCTTGAGCGCGACGAAGGTCTCGGTGCGGCTGTCGTGCGGGATTCCCGGCTCGTCCAGGAAACCCGGCACCGGGCGACCCTCGCTCGCCCCGGCGCGATACTGGCCGCGCACGATGCGATCCTGGATGTCGGCTTCGGAAAAACGCTTCAGCGAACGCAGCACCTGCAGCTTCGCGTCGCGGACCGAATCCGGGTCGATCGACGTCGGTGGTTCCATCGCGACGATGCACAGCAGCTGCAACAGGTGGTTCTGCACCATGTCGCGCAGGGCGCCGGTCTGGTTGTAGAACTCGCCGCGCCCTTCGACGCCGACCTGCTCGCCGATCGTGATCTGCACGTCGCGGACCCAGGAGCGCGACCACAGCGGCTCGAACATCGAGTTGCCGAAGCGCAGCGCGAGCAGGTTCTGGACGCTCTCCTTGCCCAGGTAGTGGTCGATCCGGTAGATCCGGTCTTCGCTGAAGATCCGGCCCACCGCCTCGTTGATCTCGCGCGACGAGGCGAGGTCGCGGCCGAGCGGCTTCTCCAGCACGACGCGGGCCGTGGGCGTCACGAGGCCCGCCTCCGCGAGGTGGCTCGCGATCGCGGTGAAGAAGGTCGGCGACGTCGCCAGGAAGAACACCCGCGCGCGCTCGGGCGCGTCGGTGAGCAGCGGACGCAACCCCTGGAACGATGCGCCGTCGCCGGCGTCGGTCGTCACGTACTGGATATGCCGCAGGAAACCGTCGCAGGTCCCCGCGTCGAAGTCGCCGGCCTCCAGGTTCTGCTGCAGCCGTTCGCGCACGAGCCCGTGGAACTGCTCGGTCGTCAGCTGTTGCCGCGCGGTCGCGATGATCCGGGAGTCGTCGGCGATGTCGCCGTCGCGGTAGCGGAAATACATGCCGGGCAGGAGCTTTCGCCCCGCCAGGTCTCCGGTACCGCCGAACAAGACGAGATCGAACGAACGCCCCGCCACGCTATCTCCGAATTAATGGCTTGATTTTTATTGATGTTGTTCGAAAGTGAAGGCCGCGCACCGGACGGCGGCGCGGGTGGCGCAGGCCGCCGGTGACGCCGGGCGATGCCGTTCCGGTCGACGGCCGCCAGGAGCGGTGCTAATGTAACAAAACTACATCGGCCTTCAATCAAATCTCCGACCCGCGATCCGGTGCGTCGCGCTGCGGGACGCGAAGCAGTAAATCTAATTCAATGATTTTCTTTCGTTTTCCGTGGATGGATGGCGGGCCAATGAGGTTTGCAAAAATGCAACATGCGACGATGTTGCGCTGCACTACTTCTGTGTTGCACGATTTCTTACGGCTCTTGCCGGAATTGCTGGACGCCCAACGATGACCGCCTCACCCCCCGACCCCGCCGCCCCTGACCCTGCCGCCCCTGACCCCGCCGCCCTTCATCCGGTGGTTCGCGAAGTCACCGAGCGCATCCGCGCCCGCAGCGGACCGACTCGCGCCGAGTATGTCCGGCGCATCGAGCGTGCCGCGGCGGGCGATGCGGCCCGCGGGCGCGTGTCGTGCACGAATCTCGCCCACGCGCTGGCGGCCACCGAAGGCGGCGACAAGCTGCGGTTGCGCGAGCAGCGCCTGCCCAACATCGCGATCGTCTCCGCGTACAACGACATGCTCTCGGCGCACCAGCCGCTCGCCGAGTTCCCGGCGCTCATCAAGCGCGCCGCGCGCGAGGCCGGCGCGACCGCGCAGTTCGCCGGCGGCGTGCCGGCCATGTGCGATGGCGTGACGCAGGGACAGCCGGGAATGGAGCTGTCGCTGTGGTCGCGCGACATCATCGCGCAGGCCACCGCGGTCGCGCTGTCGCACGCGGTCTTCGATGCGGTCCTGCTTCTCGGCGTGTGCGACAAGATCGTCCCCGGGCTCGTCATCGGCGCGCTCGCTTTCGGCCACCTGCCGGCGATCTTCGTGCCCGCCGGGCCGATGACGAGCGGGATGTCGAACGACGACAAGGCCAAGGTGCGGCAGCTCTACGCGCAGGGCAAGGTCGATCGCGCCGCGCTTCTGCAGGCCGAGATGCAGGCCTACCACGGCGCGGGAACGTGCACGTTCTATGGCACCGCCAACAGCAACCAGATGCTGATGGAGGTGATGGGACTGCACCTGCCGGGCACCGCCTTCGTCAATCCGGGAACGCCGCTGCGCGCGCGCCTCACCGAGGAGGCCGCGCGCCGCGCCGCGCGCATCACGGCCCTCGGCGGCGAGTACGCGCCGATCGGCAAGATCGTCGACGAGCGGACGATCGTCAACGGCATCGTCGCGATGCTGGCGACGGGCGGGTCGACCAACCACACGATCCATCTTGTCGCGATGGCGCGCGCGGCGGGGATCGTCATCGACTGGTCCGACTTCGACCGCCTCTCCACGATCGTTCCGCTGCTCGCGCGCGTCTACCCGAACGGCAAGGCGGACGTGAACCATTTCCATGCTGCTGGCGGCGTCGGCTACGTGATCCGGGAACTGCTCGGCGCCGGGCTGCTGCACGGCGACGTGCGCACGATCATGGGCGAGGGACTGGCGCGCCATCTGCGCGAGCCTTTCCTCGACGGCGACGCGCTGGCGTGGCGCGATGCCGCGACCGAATCGCTCGACCGCGACGTGCTGCGGCCGGTACGCGACGCGTTCCAGCCCGACGGCGGCGTTCGCCTGCTGTCCGGCAATCTCGGTCGCGCGGTGTTCAAGTCTTCGGCCGTGAAGCCGGAGCATCGCGTCGTCGTCGCGCCGGCGCGCGTCTTCGACGGGCAGGCGGAGATGATCGCGGCCTTCAAGGCGGGCGAACTCGACCGCGACGTCGTCGTCGTCGTCCGGTTCCAGGGGCCGCGGGCGAACGGGATGCCGGAACTGCACCAGTTGACGCCGAGCCTTGCGGTCCTGCAGGACCGCGGCTTCCGCGTCGCCCTGGTCACCGACGGCCGGATGTCGGGCGCGTCCGGGAAGGTGCCTGCGGCGATCCACGTGACGCCGGAGTGCGCCTGCGGTGGCGCACTCGCGAAGGTTCGCGACGGCGACCTGATCCGGCTCGACGGCGAAGCCGGCGTCCTGGCGGTCGAAGTCGAAGCGTCCGATTGGGCGCGTCGCGCGCCGGGGGGGCCGGATCTCCGGGGCAACGGGTTCGGCTACGGGCGCGAGCTTTTCGCGAGCCAGCGCGAGCTCGCGGCCAGCGCCGAGCAGGGCGCGGTGACCTGGGCCGGCGCGGCTGCATGACGTCCGCTGCGACGCGGGCGCGCGTTCGACGAGGGGCGCGTCGGCCGGTCATCCCGGGCTTCGGCATGCCGGTTCCCATTCTGCGGTAATCCTCTGCGGCCCCTGCCGCGTTGAAGGTCCACGATGAAGCTTGAAGTCGACGCGGTGATGCGGATCGCCCCGGTGATCCCGGTGATCGTCGTGGAGCGCGCCGCGGACGCCGCGCCGCTGGCGCGCGCCCTGGTGGCCGGCGGCCTGCGGGCGCTCGAGGTGACGCTTCGGACCGCGGCCGGGCTGGATGCGATCCGTGCGATGGCGGCGGTCGACGGCGCGGTCGTCGGCGCCGGAACCGTGCTCGATGCCGCGCAGTTCGAGGCGGCGGTCGCCGCGGGCGCCCGCTTCGTCGTCTCGCCCGGCTATGCCGACGAGGTCGCCGCGGCGGCGCGTGCCTCCGGGGTCCCGTGGCTGCCGGGGGTCGCGACCGCCACCGAGATCATGAGGGCGCGCGCCGCCGGGTTGCGCCGGCTCAAGTTCTTTCCCGCCGAGAGCTCCGGCGGCGTGGCGGCGCTCAAGGCGTTTTCCTCGGTCTTTCCCGACGTCGCGTTTTGTCCCACGGGCGGCGTCGGCCCGTCGAATGCGGCGCAGTACCTCGCGCTACCCAATGTGGTCTGCGTCGGCGGGTCGTGGGTCGCACCGGCCGAAGCGATGGCCGCTGGCGGCTGGTCGCGTATCGAACAGCTCGCCGCGGACGCGAGCCGGTTGCGCGGCTGAACGATGCACGGCGATCGCGCAGACCCGCGGCGCCGCGCCGCCGCGTCCGACCCGGGGGGGCGCCGATGGCTTCCGTGAGCGAGTTCAAGGTCCTCGCCGACATCGGCACGCACTACGCGCGTTTTGCGGTGGAGCGCGAGCCGGGGCGCCTGGAAAATGTCCAGGCGTTGCTTTGCGACGACTACCCGGACCTCGTCGCGGCATTCCGCGCTTATCTCAAGTCGGTCGACGGCAGCGTGCGCCACGGCGCGATCGCGATCGCCAATCCGGTCGAGGGCGACCTGGTCCGGATGACGAACTACCACTGGCGATTCTCGATCGAGGCGACGCGCGAAGCGCTCGGCTTCGACACGCTGCTGGTCGTCAACGACTTCACCGCGCTCGCGATGAGCCTGCCCTACCTGGCGCCGGGCGAGGCGCGCCAGGTCGGCGGAGGGCGCGCGCGCGAACGCAGCGTCATCGGGCTGGTCGGGCCCGGAACGGGCCTCGGCGTCTCCGGGCTGATCCCGATCGACGATGGCGGCTGGGTCTCCCTCGGCTCCGAAGGCGGGCACGTCGCGTTCGCGCCCCGGACGCCGCGCGAGGTCTTCATCCTGGAGTACGCGCTGCGGCAGCATGCGCACGTCTCGGCGGAGCGCATCGTCTCGACGGCGGGAATCGAGCTGGTGTATCGCGCGCTTGCGGAGCGCGCCGGCCGCGACGCCGAGGCGATCGACGCGCCGGAAATCGTCCGGCGCGCGGCCGCGGCGGAATCCGACCTGTGCGTCGAGACGATCGACGTTTTCTGCGAGATCCTCGGCACCGTCGCGGCCGACCTCGCGCTGACGCTCGGCGCGCAGGGCGGCATCTACATCGGCGGCGGGATCGTCCCCCGCCTGGGCGGCGCCCTGGAGCGCTCCGGTTTTCGCGCCCGCTTCGAGTCCAAGGGCCGCCTCTCGGCGTACGTCGCCAACATCCCGACGTTCGTGATGTCGAGCGTGACCTCGTCGCTGGCCGGCGCCGCCGCGATCCTCAACTCGCAGCTGCAGCGTCGCGCCGGCGTCTCGTCGCTGCTGGACCGCGTTCGCCAGGGTCGCGACGAGCTGTCGATGGCCGAGCGGCGCGTCGCCGACCTCGTGCTGGCGCAGCCGCGCAGCATGCTCAACGATCCGATCGTCGCGATTGCGGCACGCGCCGGCGTGAGCCAGCCGACCGTCGTGCGGTTCTGCCGCTCGCTGGGCTACGAGGGGCTGTCCGATTTCAAGCTGAAGCTCGCCTCCGGCCTGACCGGGACGATCCCGGTGACTCACACGCAGGTGACGCGGACCGATTCGACGCTGGTGCTGGGCGCCAAGGTGCTCGACAACACCGTCTCGGCGGTGCTGCAGGTCCGCGAGCAGCTCAACAGCGAGGCCGTGGAGCGCGCGATCGACAGCCTGCTCGCGGCGCGGCGCGTCGAGCTCTACGGCGTCGGCAATTACGGGACGGTCGCGCAGGACGCGCAGTACAAGTTCCTGCGCCTCGGGATCCCGACGGTCGCCTACACCGATGCGCGGCTGCAGTCGATGGCCGCCGCGGTGCTGACGCCGGCGGAGGTCGTCGTCGTCATTTCCGGTTCCGGGAAGCTCAATGAACTCCTGAAGGCCGTCGAGACCGCGATCGAGGCCGGCGCGACGGTGATCGCGATCACGCCGAGCCATTCGCCGCTCGCGCGTCGCGCGACGATCGCGATCGCGATCGATCATCCGGAAGACGTCGCCACGCACATTCCGATGATCAGCCGCATCCTGTACCTGGTCGTGATCGACGTGCTGGCGGTCGGCGTCGCGATGCGGCGCAGCGGCGGGCGGCGACCGGCGCGCGACGAACGCGACGTCGAGGCCGCCGGCGGAGCCGACGGCGGACCGCGCGTGGACACCGATTTCACGCGGATCATTTCGCACAGCGGCTGATCGCGGCCGACGTCCCGGCGCGGGCGTCTCGACGTTGCCGTCTCGTGGCGGTTCCGACGCCATACCTATAATCGACACGATGTCGAGCCGCCAGGACACCGGAACCGAGGACGCCGCCGTGCCGCGCGCGCGCCGCGCGAGCGCGGGCGGCGCGACGCGCCGTGGCGCCGCGACGCCCGCCGCGCCGACCCGCAGCGAGCGCCTGTTCGCCGAGGCGCGGTGGATCGTCGCGGCCGCCGCCGCCGTGGCGCTGGCCGTCGTGCTGGCGACCTACGACAAGGACGACCCCGGATTCACGCACGCGGTCGCGACGGCATCGGTGCACAACCTCGGCGGACGGGCCGGCGCCTGGATCGCGGACCTGATGCTCAACCTGTTCGGCTTCTCGGCGTTCATCTGGGTCGCCGCGGCGCTGGCCTGGGTCGTGCGCAGCTTCCGCCGGCTCTTCGCGCCCGGCGAAGGGCACCACCTGCCGGGTTGGGTGCAACTGGTCGGTCTTCTCGTGCTGATGGCGGGCGCCACGGCGCTGGAGTCGCTTCGGCTCCATACGCTGGATCCCCGCCTGCCCGGCAGCGGCGCCGGCGGCGTCGCTGGACGGCTGGTCGGCGATCCGCTGCAGCACGTGCTCGGTTTTACCGGCGCGACCCTCGCGCTGCTCGTCGCGGTCGCCGTCGGTGCCAGCCTCGCATTCGACTTTTCCTGGTTGACGGTGGCCGAGCGGCTCGGCGCGTGGTTCGAGGCGACGGTCCAGCGCCTGCGCGCGCGGCACGAGGAGCGCGCCGATCGCGCGATCGGCGTCGCGGCGGCGCAGGCCCGCGAGGCCGCCCTCGCGGCCCAGCGCAGCCGGATCGACGAGGCCGAGCCGGTGCACATCGAGCGCCAGGCCGCGCGCGTGGCGCCGTCGGAGCGGCGCCAGAAGGAGCGCCAGGTGCCGCTTTTCGCCGACATGGCGCAGGCCCGCCTGCCGACGCTGGACCTGCTCGACGAGCCGAGCGGCGGCGAGGAGTCGGTCGCGACCGAAACCCTCGAATTCACCTCGCGCCTGATCGAACGCAAGCTGAAGGATTTCGGCGTCGACGTTGCCGTGGTTGCGGCATACCCGGGTCCGGTCATCACGCGTTACGAGATCGAGCCGGCGACCGGCGTCAAGGGAAGCCAGATCGTCAACCTCGCGAAGGATCTCGCGCGTGCGCTGTCGCTCGTGTCGATCCGCGTCGTCGAGACGATACCCGGCAAGAACCTGATGGGCCTCGAACTGCCGAACGCGAAGCGCCAGGTCGTGCGGCTGGCCGAGATCCTCGGCTCCGGCGCCTACAGCGAGAGCGCGTCGCTGCTGACGCTCGGCCTGGGCAAGGACATCGCCGGCAAGCCGATGGTCGTCGATCTCGCGCGGATGCCGCACCTCCTCGTGGCCGGCACGACCGGTTCGGGCAAGTCGGTCGGCGTCAACGCGATGATCCTCTCGGTCCTCTACAAGGCCGACCCGAGCCAGGTGCGGCTGCTGCTGATCGACCCGAAGATGCTCGAACTCTCGGTCTACGAGGGCATACCGCACCTGCTGGCCCCGGTCGTCACCGACATGCGCGAGGCAGGTCACGCGCTCAACTGGTGCGTCGCCGAGATGGACCGGCGCTATCGCCTGATGAGCAAGCTCGGCGTGCGCAGCCTGGCCGGGTTCAACGCGAAGATCGCCGAGGCCGCGGCTTCCGGCGCGCCGCTGCGCAATCCGTTCGCGCAGGCGCTCGCGGAGGCGGAAGCGAAGGCCGCCGCGGGAGCCGCCGGCGAGGAGGCCGCGCCGCCCATCGAGGCCGCGCTGCTCGAGCCCATGCCGATGATCATCGTCGTGATCGACGAGCTGGCCGACCTGATGATGGTGACCGGCAAGAAGGTCGAGGAGCTGATCGCGCGGATCGCGCAGAAGGCGCGTGCTGCCGGGATGCACCTGATCCTCGCGACGCAGCGGCCGTCGGTCGACGTGATCACCGGGCTGATCAAGGCGAACATCCCGGCGCGCATCTCGTTCCAGGTCTCCAGTCGCGTCGATTCGCGGACGATCCTCGACCAGATGGGCGCCGAAGTGCTGCTCGGCCAGGGGGACATGCTCTATCTCGCGGCCGGCACCGGACTTCCGATCCGCGTCCACGGTGCGTTCGTCTCCGATGCCGAAGTGCACCGCGTCGTCGAGTGGCTGAAGCAGCTCGGCGCGCCGCAGTACGTCGAGGGCCTGCTGGATGCGCCGGACGAAGCGCTCGAAGCGGTCGATGGCGCGGGTGGCGAGGCGCAGCCCGCCGGCGAGGCGGACCCGATGTACGACCAGGCCGTCGAGATCGTGCTGAAGAACCGGCGCGCGTCGATTTCGCTCGTGCAGCGGCATCTTCGCATCGGCTACCAGCGCGCGGCGCGGCTGCTCGACGACATGGAAAGGGCCGGCATGGTCTCGGCGATGCAGCCCAACGGCAATCGCGAGATCCTGGTGCCGACGCGGGAGTCCTGATGAGGCATGGAATGTCCAAGCGCAGCGCCGGCCGATGGCGCAGCGCGCTGGCCGCGCCGCTTGCGGCGCTGGCCTGCGCGCTCGTCCTGCCCGTCGCGGCTCGCGCGAACGCGATCGACGAACTGCGATCGTTCCTCTCGAAGACGACGTCCGCTCGCGGCGAGTTCGAGCAGCGCACCGATTCGAGCGACGCCGCGCGCCAGGGCGGCACGGTCAAGGGACAGGTCACCAGCGGCAGGTTCCAGTTCCTGCGCCCGGGCCGCTTCCGCTGGACCTACACGAAGCCGTACGAACAGCTGATCGTCGCCGACGGCGAGCATCTCTACATCTACGACAAGGACCTCAACCAGGTCACGGTGAAGCGCCTGCAGGGCGCGCTGCCGTCGTCGCCGGCGTCGATTCTCTTCGGGACCAACGATTTCGAGCGCGAGTTCGACGTCGTCGACGACGGGACGCGCGACGGGCTGGCGTGGATCTCCGCCAGGCCCAAGGCGAAGGACACCCCCTTCGAAAGGATCCAGATCGGCTTCCGCGACGGGATGCCGGCGTCGATGCGGCTCGCCGACAGCCTGGGCAACCTGACCGTGCTCACGCTGCGCTCGGTCGAGCGCAATCCGGATGTCGACCGCAGCCAGTTCTCGTTCACGCCGCCGCCGGGCGCGGACGTGCTCGAAGACCGCTGAGCGCCGCTCGCGGCTCGCCGCTCGCCGCCGTCGCACCATGTCCGATCTTTTCGACGCCGCCGCCGGCGCCACCCCGGACCCCGCGTCGACCGCGGCGGCCCAGGAATCGACGCCTCTGGCCGAGCGACTTCGCCCGCATTCGCTGGCCGACGTCATCGGGCAGTCGCACCTGCTCGGTCCGGGAAAGCCGCTGCGCGTCGCCTTCGAGTCGGGCCATCCGCACTCGATGATCCTGTGGGGGCCGCCAGGCGTCGGCAAGACGACGCTGGCGCGCCTGATGGCCGATGCCTTCGGGCTCGATTTCATCGCGATCTCCGCGGTGCTCGGCGGCGTCAAGGACATCCGCGACGCCGTCGAGCGGGCGCAGGCGACCCGGCGACGAACCGGCAAGCCGACGGTCGTGTTCGTCGACGAAGTGCATCGCTTCAACAAGTCGCAGCAGGACGCCTTCTTGCCGCACGTGGAATCCGGGCTCTTCGTCTTCGTCGGTGCGACGACCGAGAATCCGTCGTTCGAGGTCGTCGGCGCCTTGCTGTCGCGAGCCGCGGTCTACGTGCTGCAGCCGCTGGCGCCCGGCGAACTGGCAACGCTGATCGCGCGCGCGAGCGACGGTCCGCTCGGCGGCCTTCGCGTCGACGACGGCGCGCGCGACATGCTGGTCGACCTGGCCGACGGCGACGCGCGGCGTCTTCTCAATGCGCTCGAGGTCGCCGCGCAATCGGCGCGAACGCAACGCCGCGATCGCCTGACGGTCGAGTTCCTCCGCGAGGCCTTGCCCGCGACCTTGCGCCGCTTCGACAAGGGCGGCGAGAATTTCTACGACCAGATCTCCGCGCTGCACAAGTCCGTGCGCGGATCCGATGCCGACGCGGCGCTCTACTGGCTGGTTCGCATGCTCGACGGCGGCACCGACCCGCTCTACCTCGCGCGCCGGATCGTCCGGATGGCGGTCGAGGACATCGGGCTCGCGGATCCGCGCGCATTGCGGCTGGCGCTCGACGGCGCCGAGGTCTACGAGCGCCTCGGCTCGCCGGAAGGCGAACTGGCCCTCGCGCAGGCCGTGGCCTATCTTGCGATCACCCCGAAATCCAATGCCGTCTATGTCGCCTACCAGCGGGTGCGCGAGGCGGTCGCGGCCGCAGGCACGGCGCCGGTGCCGATGCACCTTCGCAACGCGCCGACGCGGCTGATGAAGAACCTGGGGTATGGCAGCGGCTATCGCTACGCGCACGACGAGGACGGAGCTTTCGTCGCCGGCGAGCGCTACTTGCCGGAGGGCGTCGAACCGGGTCCCTGGTACGAGCCGACCGACCGCGGGCTGGAGGCGCGGATACGCGACCGCCTCAATCAGCTGCGCGAAATGAACCGCAGTGCGGGAAGCCCGGAAGGCGAGGCAAAATCGCCGCGCGTCGATCCCTAGCCTGAACAAGCCCTAGAATCCGCCACGGGCTCCCGACATTCGCCGACTCTCCCTTCGCGCGCACGGCGCGCTTCCACGACCATGCTCGACATCAATCTCCTCCGTAAGGACCTCGACGGCGTCACCGCGCGGCTGGCCACCCGGGGCTTCGCGTTCGATAGCCACGCCTTCGTCGCGCTCGAATCGGAGCGACGCCAGGTCCAGGTCCGCAAGGAGGAACTGGAGGCGCGCCGCAATGCGCTGTCGAAGCAGGTCGGCCAGCTGAAGTCGCGGGGCGAGGACGCGACCGAGGTCCTCGCCGAGAGCGCCGCGATACCGGAGCAGCTCAAGGCGCTGCAGGCGCAGGTCGACGGCGTGCTGGCGCGCCAGCAGGAACTGCTGCTGGGCGTGCCGAACCTGCCGCATCCGAGCGTGCCGGCCGGTCGGTCGTCGGACGACAACGTCGAAGTTCGTCGCTGGGGCACGCCGCGGCAATTCGATTTCGAGCCGAAGGACCACGTCGACCTCGGCGCGCCGCTCGGACTGGATTTCGATGCCGCCGCACGCCTGTCGGGCGCGAGGTTCGCCGTGATGGTCGGTCCGGTCGCCCGACTGCATCGCGCCCTGGCGCAGTTCATGCTCGACCTGCACACCCGCGAGCACGGCTATACCGAGTGCTACACGCCATACATCGTCAACGCCGCGACGCTGACGGGTACCGGACAGCTGCCGAAGTTCGAGCAGGATCTCTTCGCCGTCCGCAAGGGCGGGCAGGAAGGCGATTCCGATCCGCTGTACCTGATCCCGACGTCGGAGGTCTCGCTCACGAACCTCGTACGCGGGCAGATCCTCGCCGAGGCGGACCTGCCGCGCCGGCTGACCGCGCACACCCCGTGCTTCCGCTCCGAAGCCGGAAGCTACGGGAAGGACACCCGTGGAATGATCCGACAGCACCAGTTCGACAAGGTCGAGATGGTGCAGATCGCGCATCCGGAGCGCTCGTACGACGCGCTGGAGGAACTCGTCGGCCATGCGGAGGACGTGCTGCAGCGCCTGGAACTGCCGTACCGGGTGATGCTCCTGTGCACCGGAGACATCGGCCCCGGCTCCGCGAAGACCTACGACCTGGAGGTCTGGCTGCCGGCGCAGAAGACGTACCGCGAGATCTCGTCGTGCTCGAACTGCGAGGCCTACCAGGCGCGGCGGATGCAGGCGCGCTTCCGCGCTGGCGGCGGCAAGCCGGAACTCGTCCATACGCTGAACGGATCCGGCCTCGCAGTAGGCCGGACCCTGGTGGCCGTCCTGGAGAACCACCAGCGCAGCGACGGCACGATCGTCGTTCCGGCCGCGCTTCAGCCGTATCTGCACGGCGAGACACTGCTCAAAGCGGTAGGTTGATTCGCGACCGCTGTTGCGGAACTGCGCCTCTCACGTTCCGGCGTCGATCAATCGAATCACGGCGCCGTCTCGCCGCGCGTCTATTTGCTTGTCACGGGTGGTTCCACCACCGGCGTCGCGGGCAAGGCGGTCGCGCCGGCGTTCGCGACCGGCGCGGCCGCCGGCTTGTCCTCGCTCCGCCCCGGCCCGGCGAGCTCGGGAAATTCAGGCAGCAGGCTCGCGCCCTTGAGCGGCTTGAAGGTTCCGAGGTGGCAGGTGGCGCAATAGATCTTCGGCACATCGCCGGTCGGCCCGAGGCGTTCCGGCGGGAACGTGCCGAGCAGGGGTTCCAGCACCGTGCGGTTCAGGTCGCGGACCATCCGGATGCCGTACCAGGCCTTGGTGCGCGGCGCGTAGCTGATGTCCCAGTTGTAGAACGCGCGGGTGTTGTGGCAGTAGGTGCAGTTGACGCCGAGCGACTCCGACATGATGAGCATGAGCGCATACGTATCCCGCGTCTCGAGGAGCTTGTGCGGGTTGCCGTTCGGCAGCGGATCGACGCCGACAATGCGAATGTCCTTGTCGTTGAGGAGGTAGTCGCTCAGCGGATCCCGTGGAAGTGCGGTCATCCGTGCCGTCGGCGTCGGCATCCGCTGCGCCGGCTTGCGAACCATGGCGCCGTCGCGATCCTCCGCAGGCACGGCGTACCAGAACCGCGGCGGCTGCGGGTGGCCGCGGTGGCATGTGTAGCAGACGACGCCGGTCTCGCCGACATGGGACTTCCAGTCGGCATTGATGTGTCGCACCATCTTCAGCATCTGGCGCGCGACGCGCTTGGCATACTTGTTGTCGCTCGCGTAATCCGGCGCGGCATGGCAGTAGTCGCAGCCCTCCTGCGGCGCGACCCACGACTTGATCGACAGCATCAGGCGAGTGAACTGAGCCTGCGTCAGGTCGCCCAAGACCTGGACGTTCTCGTACGCATCGGACGCCAGTGTCCCGCTCGTCGCCGTCGGGCGCTTCAGCGGTTTGGGAAACCGATTGATGTCGTCCTGCGCTTGCAACGTCGCCGGGCTGTTCACCTGGACGACGGCAAGCCCGCGATAGCCGCGCTGCTCCGTTTGCGGCCGCTCCCAACGCGCCACGAGGAGGATGCTGGCGACCGTCACGACGCCGCAGGCCGCGACAAGGACGATCGTTCCGAAGCGGTTCATGTGCTCTCCATCGCCCGCTGCGCGCCGCGCCGTTCGCGCTCGGCCGCGGCGCGGCCCCTCAGGTGCCGGCCTTCTTCCCGGTCTTCTTGTCCGTCCAGCCCTGGCAGTAGCAATGCGTGCAGACGTCGCCGATCAGCAGCGCGCAGTCGCCGGAGTCTGCGCCGTAGTCGCCGCTCGCCTTCGGCGTGAAGTTGACGCACCCGGTGCAGGTGCGGCCCAGTTCCCCGGGCTCCTCCTGGAAGAAGAAGTCCTCCTTCGCGGACTTGCCCTTCTTCTTGTCAGCCGCCCGCGCCGCCGGCATGCCCGCGGCAACCACCACGATTGCGGCGAGGGCGCGCCCTGCATGCCGCAGGACCGTCCGCCGGCCGCCGTTTCCCGCACCTTTTCCATCCATCGCTTGCGTCTCCACGAAATTCGACCAGGCTGCACCTGCAGACGGGTCAATACAACAGCCATGCCAGGAGGTAGAGCGTGTTGTTGTCCTTGGCGTTGCGGCCGAAACCATCGTAATTCGTCGTGCCGCCGTTGAACTTGTTGTATGCGGTGTACTGCAGGACCAGCCGGTACTTTCGATGGTCCTCCGCGCCGGACAGCGAGAACAGATAGTTCAGCTCGGCGATCCACGCGGAACTGTTGGGACTGCCGCTTATGCTGCCGGTACTGTCGGTTGCGCCCGTGTTGTAAACCAGCGCGTCGGCGGAGCCGGTCGTCTTCTGGTAGCCGAGACTGACGCCGTACCATTTATGCCAGTAGTAGCTGGCCTTGATATTGAGCTGCTTCAGCGAATCGCTTGGATTGGACGCTGCCCCGGCGCCATAGCTTGCGTCCAGCGTCTGGTTTTCCTTGATCAGCGTGAGCATGGCGCTGAAGCGGTGCGCATCGGAAATGTACTGGTACTGCGCGTCAAGTCCGATATCGCGATAGCGGTCTGTCGCATCGCTTGCGCGGTGAAAGTCCGCGTCAACGAGATATTTTCTCGCGAGGAAGCCGAAGGTGCCGACCATCGCCGACTGGTGGCCTTTGTCCCAGTCGTGCTGAAGTGCCAGCCGGTAATACGGCGCCGCGCCGTCCAATTGCACGGCCTGGTCTCCAGCCCGAAAACGCTTCCACGGCTCGTTATCCGCGGTTCGATAGGCCCCGGCTTCCAGATAGACGGTGCGGTCGAGCAGCGCGTAGCCGGTGGCTCCCACGACCTGCTGCTGGACGCCTCCATTGATCAGGGTGGAGGCGGCGGGCGTCGGCGCAACGACGGAAGCGACGTAGGGCCATCCCCAGACGGGAGTCGTGTTGTAGACGTCCGACATGGTCGGCGCGTTGTTCATCGCGATGCCTGGCAGGATTTCGTGGCCTTGCCACTTGATCTCATCCGGGGTCAGTCGCACCTCGAAGTTGTCGATCGACGTGTGGTGCTGCGTGCCGTCGTACGTGACCTGGCAGAAGCAGCCGACGTGGTCGGCGAGTTTGCCGTTCAGAAAGACGCTCGCCTGCTGCAGGACCAGCTTGTCGTTGTCGTGGAAGGCGTTAGGGTCGTTGGCAGGCAGGCTGGAATTCGCGACATGCGTGTACGACGGCTGAAGCATGAACGCCAGAGGAATCAAGGGCGGATTGTCGGTGAAGTCGAGCGTCACGACGGGGCGCTGCGCGTCGTCCGGCATCGCCTTCATGAGCTGGTAGCCGCCGAGCTTGAACCGTCGTCCCACCGCGGTCAGCTCCAACCAACTCATGTGGCACGTCGTGCAGTCCATCCCGGTCTGTCGCGCGAACGACGGCACCGCGTGCGCTGGCAAGGGAGCGGACGAAGCCGCGAGGAGGATCCCCGCTGCCGAGAGTGCAAGAGAAATCCTGCGAAAGATTCGCATCCATAATCTCCTCGCGCCCGCCTCGGAGAGGATGACCTTCCATCAGGTTCCCTCCGCGACGTCTCCCGGCATTTTTTGTTTCTCGTGGGGCGGGAAGACGCGCGGTCTTGCCCTCCAGGGGCGACGATGCGGCCAAGCTCAATGCCCGTAAAGTGAGAAATCCTTGGGGTGCCCGTGAGAAACGCTTATGTTGCGAGTGATCAACGTCCTTGTTGCGGCGCACGATTGACGGCAAATGCGCGCCGACGACACGTTTTCGCGTCGTATGCGGGTGGAAGGGCTTTCGTGCTAGACAAACTTCTGGCAGGGTGTTGCATATGAAGGTTTTGCTTAAGCCAAGGTAAAGCGCGGCAGCTCTGCAGCGGGGAGTCGATGACGGAAATGCAGCGGTTCGATCGAATGCGCAGTGCAACGCTGCGGCAGCTTCGCGCCTTCGCCGCGGTCGCGCGCCATCAAAGTTTCGTTCGAGCAGCGGCGGAGTTGCACCTCACGCCGTCGGCGATTTCCCTGCAGATCAAGGAACTGGAACAGGTCATCGGTATTCCGCTGTTTTCCCGCAACGGCAAGGGGGTCCTCCTGACCGATTCGGGCGACGTGCTTCTTGCCTACGTCAACAAGGCTCTTCTGTCCCTGAAACAGGCCGAGGAGGCGTTGACGCGGACCCACGGGCATGACGGCGGACAGGTTTCCCTGGGTATCGTGAGCAACGCGGAGTACTTCCTGCCGCTCCTGCTGTCGCGCTTCCGCAGCCAGCACCCGCATGTCGAGCTGCGGGTGACGGTCGGCAATCGAGCGCAGATGGTCCGGCAGTTGAGCAACCGCGAGATCGAACTGGCGATCATCGGTAGCCCGCCGCGGGAGATCGAGGCGCATGCCGAGGCATTCGCGCCACAGCCTTTAGGGATCGTCGCGTCGCCGCGCCATCCGCTCGCCGGCAGTCCCGCCCTCGAGCCCGAACGGCTGGACGCACACGAGTTCATCGTTCGCGAGCCGGGATCCGGGACACGCGCTGCGATGGAAGCGTGGTTCCTCGAGGCCGGCATTTCGCCCCCTCGCGCGCTTGAGGTGAGCAGCAACGAGACCATCAAGCGGGCCGTGGTCGCGAACATGGGCCTGGCATTCCTGTCGCTGCATACGGTGGGACTCGAACTGCAAACCGGCCGCCTCGTGGCGCTCGACGTGGTCGGACTACCGGTGGTTCGACGCTGGCACGTGGTCGCGGTCGGCAAGGAGCCCGCGAGCGAACTGGCCGAACGACTGCGCCGATTCGTGGCCCGCGAGGGCGCCCGACTCGTCGCGGAGCACTTTCCCGCCGATTTCGCCGCGGCCCCTTTCGGTGCCGACGATGCGATGGCAGGCGCCGCGCCGACGACATCTCAATGAGCCGTTGCGGTTCTGGTGCCGTCGCGCTCTGATAAACTGGCGAGCTGCCTTGGAGAGGTGGCAGAGTGGTCGAATGCGCCGGATTCGAAATCCGGTGTACCGGTCTCCGGTACCGTGGGTTCGAATCCCACCCTCTCCGCCAGGAAATCAAAGGGTTAGGTTGGAATCTTCCGGGCCTTCGCGTTCGGCGTCAAAATCTCCAGCACCCGTTTAGCACCCACTTTCTTCTCCGCAGGGCTATCCGACGCATCGGCAGCGATTCGTAGTGCTGCGACGGCCGTGATCGCGCCGTCCGGGGCCGCTTGCACGTAGCGCGACGTCATTTTCAGGGACGAGTGGCCGAGCAGGTCGCGAACCGTCGCCAGCGACGTGCCTCGCTCCACGAGCCAGGACCCGAACGCGTGGCGCAGGTCGGTGAAGCGAATGCCGGGCAGGTCGGCATCGCGCCTTGCCCTTTCCCAAAGGCGTCGTGCGTTGGCAGCGGTCAGCGCAAACGGAATGCTGCGTTCCGCGATCGCGGCGGCCTCGGGCGCAAGCGGAACGACTCGCCGCTTTCCAGTCTTGGATCGTTGATCGACATGCGCGGCGCCATGGCGGATGTCGGCCCGCGTCAGCCGGAGAGCCTCCGACCTGCGCAACCCGGTCAGCGCCAGGAAGACGACCAGGTCCGCAAGGCGTGGATCCGCGCATTGCATCAGCAGGTGGACCTGCGACGGCTCGAGGCGCACATCGCGCTCGACCTCGCCAGGGACGAGTTCGATCCTCCGCCCGAGGGGTTTGTCGGTCCAGCCCCACTTCTCGGCGAGATTGCCAACCCGCCGCACGATCGAGAGGTGCCGGTTGATGTTCGCCGGGGATGATCCCGCTTCGAGTCCTCGCCGCCGCAACTCGTCGGCGACGTCAGGCAAGGCATCGATGGGCTTCGTGCCCGCGATCGCGCGAACGACCTGGGTGCGATAGCGCAGGTCCGCAGTCCAACTGCGCAGGGCCCTGGCCCCGGTTTCCTCCCACCGGTCGATCGCCTCGGCGATCGTGTAGCTGCGGCGCCGGCCTACGGCTTCGCCAATGGCGGCCTGACGGAGAGCAACTTCGAGCGCGAGCGCGTCGTTGCGGGATGCGCCTTCTGGGAGCGTCTTGTCAATTCGCTGGCCGCTGCCGACGCGGATGCGAACCCGCCATCGATTGTTGCGCTTGCTGACGGACATCGCATCCTTGCCAGGTACGTTTCAAGTTCGGTCGCAGAGACCCGGACCAGTCCTCGGATGCGCAATGCCGCGAGCCGGCCGTCGCGAATCTCCCGATCGATGGTTCGAACAGACACCTGGAGGCGCTCCGCTGCCTGGGACAGGGTCAAGAGCGT
>DATKPC010000038.1:0-2629 GCA_035524275.1 Burkholderiaceae bacterium | reverse complement strand
GCCGGCCGGCGCATTCGTCGCGCAATACATGGCGACCATGAAGGAGTTCCCGCCGAGGCAGACGCCGGAGAGCTGGAGTCCCGCCGCGTTCCTCGCGAAGCTTCGCCAGCATCAGGAAGCGCTGGAAAGCCCGGCCGCAGGTAAGTAGACGTTCGAGCGACGGGTGCCCCGGCGGACTCCGGTCCGTCGGGGGGACTCTCGCGCACGAAATGTCGTCCGTGATGAACTCAGCCGATGAACAGGGCCGGCAAGCGGCCGAGACGGTCCGGGAGTTCTACGAGCGACTTCCCTACCCCCGGCCCGTCGACAGCCTCGACAGCTACCAGCGGCTCTGGAGGGACGAGAGCAGGCGCCGGGCGGACTTTCATCTGCACTGGCCGGCTGCGCCCTATCGAGAAGACCGCTCCATCCTCATCGCGGGCTGCGGGACTTCGCAGGCCGCGAAGCATGCGATGCGCTGGCCCGAGTCGCGGGTCATCGGCATCGATTTCAGCGCGACGAGCGTGCAATGCTCGGAAGCGCTCAAGCGCAAGCACAAGCTCGACAACCTCGAGCTGCGCCAGCTTCCCGTCGAGCGGGCGGCCGAGCTCGGCACCGGCTTCGACCAGATCGTCTGCACCGGGGTTCTTCATCACCTCGCCGATCCCGACGCCGGGCTCGCGGCGCTGCGCGAGGTCCTGAATCCCGACGGCGCGATGCACCTGATGGTGTACGCGCCCTTCGGCCGGACGGGCATCTACCTGCTGCAGGAGTTCTGCCAGCGGGTCGGCATCGGCCCCACCGACGAAGGCATCCGCGACCTGATCACGGCGCTCAAGGCATTGCCGGCCGCGCATCCTTTGCAGCCCCTGCTGCGCGACCCCGACTTTCGCCATGAAGCTTCCCTCGCCGATGCGCTCCTGCATCCCCAGGATCGGGCTTATTCCGTCCCGGAGGTGTTCGACTTCATCGATGGCAACGGCCTGACCTTCGGCCGCTGGGTGCGGCAAGCGCCGTATTCGATTCGATGCGGTGTCGTGGCGAAATTGCCGCAAGCGAGGCGGATGGCGCAGCTTTCCTCGACGGAGCAATACGCCGCCGTGGAGCTCTTTCGCGGCACGATGGCGCGTCACAGCCTCATCGCCTATCGAAGCGACGCCTGCGCAAGGCGGCGAACCATCGATTTCGCAGGCGACGGCTGGCGCGACTATGTGCCCATCCGCACGCCGGACGTGCTCTGCATTCAGGAGCGGCTACCCGCAGGCGCTGCCGCCGTCCTCATCAACCAGACACATACCGATACCGACCTCTTCTTGCCCGTCGATGCGACAGAGCGGCACATGTTCGACGCGGCCGACGGCAGGGCGACGATCGGCGAGATCGCGAAGCGCACCGCGGGGGCCGCGCGAAATGAGTCGGCGCTCGACGTCGCGCGCGCTCTCTTCGAACGGCTCTGGTGGTACGACCACGTGGTGTTCGACGCGTCCCGTCCACCGCTGAGCTGACACAGGCCACGAGCATGAAGACGACGTTCACGATCCTGCACACCAACGACATGCATTCGAACTTCGTCGGCATGGGTCCGTCGTCGGACTATTCGCCGTTGACGATCAACGACGACGAGACGACCGGCGGGTATGCGCGCATCGCCGCGGTGATCGCGGCGCGCAAGGAGGCACGGCAGAGCCAGGGTCCGGTGCTGATCCTCGACGCCGGCGACTACAGCATGGGCACCCCGTTCGCGGCCGCGAGCCGCGAGATCGGCGGCGAGCTGCAGGTCATGGCGCGCATGGGATACGACGCGACCACCTTCGGCAACCACGATTTCGACCTCGGCCCCGATGGACTGGCCCAGGCGATCGGGGTGGCGAGCAAGGCCGGTCGCATTCCGGCGGTGATCTCCTCGAACACCGACTTCACCGCGAGCGATCCCGCACTGGACGGCCTGCGGCAGCTGTCCAACGACGAATTGATCCGCCGCCATCTGGTGATCGAGCGCGGCGGCGTGCGCTTCGGCCTCTTCGGCGTGCTCGGCAAGGAAGCCCAGATCTACACCAACGGCGCCGGTGCGGTGAAGTTTCCCGATCCGATCGCGTGCGCGCGAGCGGTGGTGAAGGTCCTGCGCGAGACCGAGAAGGTCGACGTCGTCATCGCCCTGAGCCACGGCGGCGTCGCGAAGGGCAAGGACGGCCGCTACAGCGCGGGCGACGACGTGAACCTCGCGGCAACCGTGCCGGGCATCGACGTGGTCATCGGCGGCCACAGCCACACCGAGTTGCGCGAGCCGATCGTCGTCAACGGCCGCACGCCGGTCGTGCAGACCGGCAAGGAAGGCAAGAACGTCGGTGAGCTCGTGATCAGCATCGACGGCGACCGACTGACGGTCGATACCTACCGGCTCCATGCGATCGACGACACGATCGCCGGTCACCGCGCCGTCAACGAGCAGATCGACCAGTTCAAGAAGGGTGTGACGGCAGCGGTGTTCGCGTCGCGCGGCTACAGCGTCGATCAGCCGCTGGCGATCACGCCGCAGGACCTGCCCAACACCTTCACCGACATCGCAGCCGGCACGATCCTCGCGAATCTCGCGACCGACGCCTTCAGGAAGGCGACGCAGGCCGACATCGGCTTCACCGTCAACGGCATG
>DATKPC010000037.1:0-70127 GCA_035524275.1 Burkholderiaceae bacterium | reverse complement strand
GTGCCCTCCGAAAAAAGGACCATGCCGAAGCTTAAGAAGTGTCACCCATGTCCCCGAACACCTGTTACCTATGTCCCCGGTCTATACACTTCGCGGGCGAGGGGAGCCCCGTCGTCGCTAAGGCAAGCATCGGCGCCCCGGCCGACGCCGGGACTCCCCTCGCCCGCGAAGCGGGAGAGGGGCGGGGGGAGAGGGTCTCAATCGGACGCGCCGTCCCGCGGGCGACGCTCAAGCGGCCGCCGACCCCTCGCCCGCGACCTGGGCGCGCAATCGGGCCTCCTGGCGCGCATGATCCGCGGCCAGCAGCAGGTAGACCGCCGGCACGACGAACAGCGTGAACAGCGTGCCGATGGACAGTCCGGCGAAGATCACGACCCCCATGGCACGGCGGCCTGCGGCGCCGGCGCCCGATGCAATCACCAGCGGCAGCACGCCGAGCACCATGGCCGCCGTCGTCATCAGGATCGGCCGCAGCCGCACGCCGGCCGCCTCCACGATCGCATCCAGCTTGCCGCGCCCTGCCCGCTGCAATTCATTGGCGAACTGCACGATGAGGATTCCGTGCTTGCTGATGAGCCCCATCAGGGTCACCAGTCCGACCTGCGTGTAGATATTGAGCGTGACGACGCCGAGATTGATGAAGATCAGCGCGCCGAACAACGCCATCGGTACCGACACCAGGATGACGATCGGATCGCGGAAACTCTCGAACTGCGCCGCCAGCGCGAGGAAGACGATGATCACGGCGAAGAACAGCGTCACGACGAATCCGCCCGACTCCTTCACGAACTGTCGCGACTGCCCGGAATAGTCGATGTTGTAGCCGCTCGGCGCGACGCTGCGCGTCGTCTCGCGCAGGAACGACAGCACGTCGCTCTGCGTGACGAAGGGCGTCGGCACGCCGGCGATCGTCGTCGCGTTGAGTTGCTGGAAATGCGCGATCGTCTCCGGCACGACCTTCGTGCTCAAGTGGCCGACCGTCGAGGCGGGGATCACCGATCCCGACGGCGTGCGGACGTAGTAGTCGAGGACCTGCGAAGGATTGAGGCGGTCGACCTGCTGCACCTGCGGGATGACCTTGTACGACCGTCCGGCGATCGAGAAGTAGTTGACGTAGCCGCCCCCCAGCGCCCCGGTGAGCGAACTGCCGACGTCCTGCGCCGTGAGTCCGAGCGTCGAGACGAGGTCGCGGTCGACGTCGTACGAGGCCTGCGGGCGGTCGATCTTCAGGTCGGTGTCGACGAAGAAGAACATGCCGCTCGCGCGCGCCTTGTCGACGACCGCCTGCGCGACCGTGTTCAGGTTCTGGAACGGTTCCGTCGTGCTGATCACGAACTGCACCGGCAGGCCCGATGACCCCGGCAGCGCCGGAAACTGGAACGCGGCGGTGCGCACGCCGGCGATCGTTCCCCATTTCTTGTTCAGGTCCGCCTGCAACTGGTCGGCGCTGCGCGTCCGCTCCGCCCACGGCTTGAAGAGCACGCCGCCGAATCCCTGGTTGAGCGCCGGCGTCCCGGTGATCTGGAACATCTGGCTGTACTCCGGCTCGTCGGTCGCCAGCTTGAAGACCTGCTGCGAGTACGTGAGCATCTGGTCGGCCGTCGCATTGGGTGCGCCGGTGATCTGGTACAGCACGATGCCCTGGTCCTCCTGCGGCGCCAGCTCCGACTTCGACGTCGAGAACAGGTAGAACGCGCCGCCCAACAGGATGAGCCCCATCACGACGAGGACCGCCCATGTGGCGAGCAGGCTGCGCAGCAGGCGCATGTATGCCGCGTGCAGGCGATCGAACTGCCGGTCGAGGAACGCGACGAACCGGCCGCCATGCGCCTCCGCGCGTATGAAGCGCGAGCACATCATCGGCGACAGCGAGAGCGCGATGACGCCGGAGACGGTGACCGCGCCGGCGAGGGAGAATGCGAATTCGCTGAACAGCGCCCCGGTCAAGCCTTTCTGGAAGCCGATCGGCACATAGGCCGCGATGAGCACGATCGTCATCGCGATGATCGGGCCGCCGAGTTCGCGCGCCGCGATCAGCGCGGCATCGAACGGCTTGCGGCCTTCCTCCTTGATGTGCCGGTCGACGTTCTCGACGACGATGATGGCGTCGTCGACGACGAGCCCGATCGCGAGCACCAGCGCGAGCAGCGTCAGCAGGTTGATCGAATAGCCGAGCACCAGCATCACGAAGAACGTGCCGACCAGCGACAGCGGCATCGCGATCACCGGTATCAGCACGGCGCGCAGGCTGCCGAGGAAGAGGAAGATCACGACCGTGACGATGATCAGCGCCTCGATCAGCGTCTTCGTCACCTCGTCGATCGACGCGTTGACGAATTCGGTCGCGTCATAGGCGATCTTGCCGGTCAGGCCCGCGGGCAGGTCGGCCTGGACCGACGGGAACACGTCGCGAACGCTGCGCGCGACATCGAGCAGGTTGGCGTCCGGGGCGACCTTGATGCCGACGAATACCGAGCTCTCGCCGCCGAAGGCGACGTTGAAGTCGTAGTTCTCGGCGCCCAGCGCGACCGTGGCGACGTCCTGCAGGCGGACGATCGCGCCGCCGCGCTGCGCCACGACGAGCTGCTTGAACTCCTCGACGCTGTGCAGGTCCGTGCTTGCGCGCAGTTCGACACTGACCGCCTGCCCCTTGCTCGAGCCGAGCGCCGCGAGATAGTTGTTGGCCGCCAGCGCATTGGAGACGTCGGCCGCGGTGACTCCGCGGGCTGCCATCCGGTCGGAGTCGAGCCACGCGCGCAGCGCGAAGAGGCGTGCGCCGAGGATCTCCGCGGTCTGCACGCCGGCGACCGAATCGAGCCGCGGCTTCACCGCGCGGTACAGGTAGTCGGTGATGTTGTTCGTCGGCATGTCCTTGCTGTAGAAGCCCAGGTACATGGCATCCGTGGTCTGCCCGACCTGGACCGTCAGCACCGGCTGCTGCGCCTGCGGCGGCAGCTGGTTCTTGACCGAGTTCACCTGCGTCGTGATCTCGGTCAGTGCCCGGTTCGCGTCGTAATTCAGGCGCAGCGTCGCGGTGATCACCGACTGCCCGCTGATGCTGTTCGACGACAGGTAGTCGATTCCCTGCGCCTGCGCGATCGCCGCCTCCAGCGGCTGCGTGATGAAGCCCGCGATCGTCTCCGCGTCGGCGCCGAAGTACGAGGTCGACACGGTCACGACGGCATTCTGCGTCTGCGGGTACTGGTTCACCGGCAGGTTGTTGACGGAGCGCAGCCCGAGCACGAGGATCAGCAGGCTGATCACCATCGCCAGGACCGGCCGGCGGATGAAGACGTCGGTGAAGTTCATGGCGGCCTAGTGTTCCTGCGGCGTCGGGTTCGGCTCGTTGGGCGGTAGCGTCGCGTTGTTGACGATGAGCGGCGTGCCGTTCTTGAGCTTCATCTGGCCGCTGGTGACGACCAGGGTCCCCTCGTCGATCCCCTTGAGGATCGCGACCTGGTCGCCGCGCGTCGGACCCGGCGTCACGAAGACCTGCGCCGCGACGAGGTTGCCGCCGTCCTTGCCGGCTGCGGCGTCCTTCGCGGCCGGCCCCGGCTTGCCGACGAATACGGTCGCCCCGTAAGGGTTGTAGGTGATCGCGGACTGCGGCAGCGTGATGTATCGCGCCGGGACCGCCCCGGTCTGCAGCGCAACCTTGGCGAACATCCCGGGCAGCAGTTCCCCCTTCGGGTTCGCGACGGTCGCCTCGACCTGGATGTTGCGGGTCGACGCATCGACGGCCGGATTGATCGCATTCACGGATCCCGTGAATTCGCGCTGCGGGAAGGCATCGGTCGACAACGTGATCGTCTGGCCTTTCGCGAGGCGCGCGACGTCCTGCTGCGGCAGGAAGAAGTCGACAAAGACCGGATCGATGGCCTGCAGCGTGACGATCTTGTCGCCGGTATTGACGTACTGGCCGGGATTGACCGTCGAAATGCCGAGGCGGCCGGCGAAAGGCGCGCGGATCGTCTTCTTGTCGAGCGTGGCCTGCTGCTGCGCCAGCAGCGCGACTTTTCCTCGGACGTCGGCGTCGTCATTGTCGACGGTCGCCTGGCTCACCGCCTGCGACGCCAGCTGCTCGCGGTCGCGGTTGAGGGTCGTGCGCGCGAGTTCCAGCGCGACCCGCGTCGCATCGACCTGCGCGCGCTCCGCGTCGCCATTGAGTTCGACGAGCACCTGCCCGGCGCGGACGTCCTGCCCGGACTTGAAGCCCACGGCGCGCACGAGACCCGTGATCTCGGTGCTCAGGTCGACGCCGCGTGCGGCACGCAGCGTGCCGACCGCCGAGAGCTCGTCGCGCCAGTCCTGGTAGGCGGCCTTGGCGGTCGTGACCGTGGCCGGCGGGATCCCGCCCTGGCTCATGTATTTTCGGATCATCGACCCCTTGAAGAGGTTGAAGCCGACGATCGCGCCGAGCAGGATGCCGACGACGATCAGCATGACAATCATCCGCCATGCGAGCGAAGGTCGCTTGTCGTTCACCATCGGATTGCCTTTTCTTCTTCGTCTCAGGGGTTGGATGCGGAGGCGCGCTCGTCGCCGTCCCACCAGCCGCCGCCGAGCGCCGTGAACAACGCGACGGTATCGGCATAGCGGTCCGCCTGCGCCTGCACGAGCGCAACGCGTGTCTGCTGGTATTGCTGCTGCGCGTTGAGCAACGCGAGATAGCTCACCGCGCCGGCTCCAAACTGGCTCTGCGCGAGGTCCAGCGCGGCACGCGCCTGCGCCTGCGCATCGGCATCGGCCTGCAGCGTTCGCGCGTCCGCATCGAGCGCGTTGAGCGCGTCGGCGACGCCGCCGAACGCCGAGAGGATCGTCTGCTGGTAGCTTGCGGCCGCCGCGTCGTAGGCGGCCTCGGCGGCGCGACGGCGCGCCTGCAGCTGGCCGCCATTGAAGATGGGCGCGACGATCCCCGCCCCGATGCTCCAACCGAACGCATTGGACTCGAACAGCTTGCTGGCCTTGAACGCATCGACGCCGGCAGAGGCCGACAGCGTGAGCTTCGGATAGAGGTCGGCGGTGGCGACGCCGACCTGCGCGCTCGCCGCATGCAGCAGCGACTCCGCCGCGAGGATATCGGGACGCTGCCGGACGAGCGTCGACGGGACGGCGACCGGAAGCTCCACCGGAAGCTGCAGGTTCTCGAGGTCGAAGCGCGGCAGCTGCGCCTCGCTCGGCGCGCGGCCGATGTAGATCGCGAGCTGGTCGCGAGCCTGCGCCACCTGCCGCTCGAGCGGCGCGAGGCTGGCATGCGTCTGCGCCAGCGCGGTGCGCTGCGCCAGCACGTCGCTCTTGGCGACGGCGCCGAGCGAAAACCGACGCTCGACGACATCGAGCTGCCGTTGCTGGAGCTGCTCGATGTCCTTGATCGCCTGCCATTGGGCGCGCAGCGACGCCTCGCGGAACGCCGCGTTGGCGACGTTCGCGGTCAGCGCGAGGTACGTCGCGTCGAGCTGGTAGCGCCCCACGTCCACCTGCGCCTGCAATGCTTCAAGCTGGCGCCGGACGCCACCGAAAATGTCGAACGCGTACGACACGCCGACCGAGGCGTTGTACAACGTGAACGTTTCCGCATACGGCAGGCCGGTCACGGCCGCCGCCTCCCGCTCGCGAGCGACCCCGCCGCTGGCGACGACCGACGGCCAGAGCGAGCCGCGCTCGGCGGCGAGATTTTCCCGCGCCTGGCGCAGCGCGGCCTTCGCCTGCGCGACGCTCGGATTGTCGCGAAGCGCCGCTTCGACGAGCCGATCGAGCGGCTCCGAGCGGAAAAGCGTCCACCATTGCTTCTGCAGGTCGCGTCCGGCGATGAACTGCTGGCTGGCGCCGGCCGGCACCGGCGCGTCCACCGTGGCCGCCGGAAGCGGCTGTTCCGTATAGGTGGGCGCCGTCGGCGGTTGCGGGCGCTTGAAGTCCGGCCCGACCGTGCAGGCGCTCAACAGCGCAACCGTCGAAAGCCAGGCGACGATCGGCCAGGCCGCGGTGGGTGCAGCGGATTCCGGGCCGATGCCACGTTGCGGGTTTCCTGGGGCGCGACTCATTCGATTGGGCAAATCGTATCCTCCGTGGCTCGTCCGGATCGGCGCACCGGTGCCCGCGACGACGCGGCCCCAGGGTGCGGTCGACGGCCAGGACAACACGCCGCGCCCGTTGCTGCCGCCCATCGCATCCGGAATGATTCGGATTCTCACCACGACTCCAAAGCAAGAGGCGTGCGAATCCGATGATGACGAACGCCGAACCGGAATATTGCGGGGTCACGACATCACGGCCGCCGAATTCAAGCCGAACTCGTCTCGCCACCCGACGCGTCACAGCACGACGCAACCGTCCGCGGGCCGCATCTTGCCACGACTCCCCGCGCCAGTCGTTCACGAGGCGCTCGCGGACCGCGAAATCGCCCCCCTAATCCACGGGCGGCCCCCGCATTTGCGTTGTCTTGTCCCTCAACGGCTCGAGGGCATGTCGTCAACGCCGCGGACCGTGGTCCCGCCGCTTCGTTTCATGTCTCGAAATCGTCGGTGATTGACGCAGGTCTAAGGCGCGCGGCGCGGATAGTCCACGCTGCACCTTTTTCCAGGCTCGGGATTTCGAATGGCTCAAGCGCTGCCAGATCTGCCGCCGCTCCGGCTCGCCGGCAGGAACCTGTTGCCGATCGTCCAGGGCGGCATGGGCGTCGGAATCTCGGGCTCCCGGCTGGCAGGCACGGTCGCCAGCCTCGGTGCGGTCGGCACGCTGTCGGCCATCGACCTGCGCCGGCACTATCCCGACCTGATGGCCCGCGCGACGGGCCTCGGCGTCGGCTCCGATGCCAAGGACGCGATCAACGCCGCTAACCTGGAGGCGCTGGACCGCGAGATCCGGCGCGCTCGGCAGATCGCCGCCGGCCACGGCCTCCTCGCGGTGAACGTCATGCGCGCGGTCACCGAGTACGCCGCCTACGTCCGGCAGGCCTGCGCGAGCGGAATCGACGCGGTCGTCGTCGGAGCCGGACTGCCGCTGGACCTGCCGGAACTCACCGCGGATCACCCGGGCGTCGCCTTGATCCCGATCCTCTCGGATGCGCGCGGCATATCGCTCATCCTGAAGAAGTGGGAGCGCAAGGGCCGGCTGCCGGATGCGATCGTGATCGAACACCCGCGGCATGCCGGCGGCCACCTGGGGGCGGCCCGCGTCGCCGACCTGAACGATCCGCGCTTCGATTTCGAAGTCGTGATTCCGGAGGCGCGAGCGCTGCTTCGCGGGTTGGGAGCCGAGGATCGCGTCCCGCTCATCGCGGCGGGCGGCATCGATTCGCCAACCCGCGTCCGGGAACTCCTGGCGATGGGCGCGGGCGCGGTGCAGTTGGGCACGGCCTTCGCAGTGACCGAGGAATGCGACGCGGACCCGGCGTTCAAGCGGGTCCTGGCTTCGGCCAAGCCTCAGGACCTGGTCGAATTCACCAGCGTCGCCGGACTGCCGGCGCGCGCGGTGCGCACGCCCTGGCTGGAGACCTACCTCAAGCTCGAAGGACGAATGCAGGCCAAGGCCGCCGAGCGCAATCGCCCGAAACCACGCTGCACGATGGTCTTCGATTGCCTGGCGCAATGCGGCCTGCGTGACGGCATCGCGAAGTTCGGCCAGTTCTGCATCGACCACCATTTGGCCGCAGCGATGAAGGGCGATCTCAAGAAGGGGCTGTTCTTTCGCGGCGCAGGACGCCTTCCGTTCGGTGACAGCATCCGCCCGGTCCGCGACCTGATCGCGTTCCTTCTCGGCGACACGTCGCTGCAGGCGATCTAGGACCTGCTCGCGCTATCGATCGCCGCGCCGTTCCAGGAACAGCCGCCGGAAGTTGCGGCTCGTCGCGGCAGCGACGTCGTCCACGCTGCAGCCCCTGATCGCGGCGATCTTCTCCGCGACATGGACGACGTACGCGGGCTCGTTCGATTCGCCCCGGTGCGGCACGGGTGCGAGGTAGGGCGCGTCGGTCTCGATGAGAATGCGATCGAGCGGCAGTTCGGCGGCGGTGCGCTGCAGGTCGCGGGCATTCTTGAACGTCACGATCCCGGAAAACGAGATCATGAAGTTCATCGCGATCGCCGCCTCGGCGACCTCCTGCGTTTCCGTGAAGCAATGCATGACGCCGCCGACCCGGGCCGCATCCTCCTCGCGCATGATCGCCAGCGTGTCCGACGCGGAGGCGCGGGTGTGGATGATCAGCGGCTTGCCGCAGGCGCGAGCCGCCCGGATGTGCGTCCGCAGGCGCCGGCGCTGCCACTCGAGCGGTTCGGCCAATCGAAAGTAGTCGAGGCCCGTTTCCCCGATGGCGACGACGCGCTCGTGCGCCGCGCGCGCCACCAGCGTGTCGACGTCGGGCTCTTCGACGCCGGTGTAGTCCGGATGGACGCCGACCGACGCATAGACCTCCGGATGCTGCAGCGCGAGTTCGCGAACCCGGTCGGCCTCCTCCAGCGTGACGCAGACGGTCAGGCAAGCTTCTACGCCGCACTCGCGCATCCGCGCCAGCGCGCCGTCGACGTCGGATGCCAGTTCGGGAAGGGTCAGGTGGCAGTGCGAATCGATGAAGCGCATCGAATCGCCGCGGACCGGCGCGCCGATCAGATCGTATGCGTGGGACGGAGCGACTTCAGCGCCGAACCCAACGCATCCTCGATCTTCTTGCGCGCGATCTGGCCCGATTCGTCCGCCGGGAAATGCACGCCGATGCCCTGCGTCTTGGAACCGCCCGACGGACCGATCCAGACGACCTTGCCGGCCACCGGGATCTTCGTCGGATCATCGAGCAGCGTGAGGATCAGGTAGACCTGGTCGCCGATCTGGTAGGGCTTGTTCGTCGGCACGAAGATGCCGCCGTTCTTGAGATACGGCATGTAGGCCGCGTACAGCGCCGCCTTCTCCTTGATCGCCAGCGAGAGCACCGAAGGGCGGCCGCCACCGGGCCCGGCCGGAATGGCTGTCCCGGGGCCGAGCGCCGCGCTGCCCGGCCCGCCCACGAGCACGGTGTTCACGGCAATCTTGGTATTCGGTGCGTCGTTCATGGCCGCCTCGTTAGGCAAGACACGGGTTGCCGCCACGGGTCGGGCGCGCGGCCATCATCTTGCCAGCAATGCCGCGAACCGAGGCGCCGATGTAGCGCGGAGTTCCGGTCCAAATCCGTTCTGCGCCCCGCCACCTGCCGTCGCCCCCGGCCCCGTCAGGCACCGGAAGCCGCACGAGCGTAGCCGATCAGCGCAGCCTCGACGACCAGGCGCGGGTTGAGCGGGTGGTCGGCGCTCGAGCGCATCCCGCCGAGTTCCTTCCACCAGTGCAGCCAGCCGTCGGCCGGCATCGATGCCAGCCGCTCGAGAATCGGCCGTTCGGCGGGATGATAGCGAACGGGTGCGCCGTGCTGCAGCGCGAGAATGTCCCAGGCCCACCGCTGCATCATCGCGCACGCGGGCCCGACCGCGACGGCGCGCGGCACGTCGGCGACGATCCGCGCGAGCGACAACTGGGAACCGGCGCGCAACATCCCCATCAACGCATTCCGGGACTCCGGATCCAGGCTCGCGCGCCCCGCCTGGTCCATCGCCGCGAGCGGCGCGCCCCCCGCTTCCGCCAGCCGGACTTCGGCATCGTCGACGCCCTGCTCCTGCAGCCAGGACAACGCCGCGGCCGCCGTCGGCCGCCCTGCGCGGACGAGCACGCAGCGCGAACGGATGGTCGGCAGCACATCGTCCAAGGCGTCTGCGCAGAGGACGAACATCATCCGGGGCGGCGGCTCCTCGAGCAGTTTCAGCGCCGCATTCGCCGCCGCCGCATTGAGTGCTTCGGCGGGCGCCATCACGACGACGCGGCGGCCGCTCTGGTGCGACGACAATTCGGCGAGGTCGCCGAGCTGGCGCACCTGTTCGATGCGGATTTCGCGGCTCCGCTTCGACTTGCCGTCGCCGGGCTCGCCCGCGCCCTCGGCGGCGGGCATGTCGTCGTCCGGCCGCGACGGCATCGGCACGAGCTCGGCCAGCGCATCCGGGACGACGATCCGCAGGTCGGGATGGTTGGCCGCCTGGACGAGACGACAGCCGGTGCAGGTTCCGCAGGCCTGCAACGCCGAAGGTCTTTCGCACAGCAGGAACCGCGCGAACACGATCGCGGCCAGCAGCTTGCCGGTCCCCGCCTGCCCGTGCACGAGCGCGGCGTGAACGCCGCGTTGCGCCAGGTCGGCCAGCGCCGCCACGGTCGGCCGCTGCCACGGCGGCGCACTCATCGCGTCCATCGTTCGATGGCCTCCTCCACCTGCCGCGCCACATGCTGCGGCGAATGCGACGCATCGATGACGACGACGCGTCGCGGGAATTCGCGCGCGCGATGCAGGTACGCGGCGCGTACGCGCGCGAAGAACGCGACCTGCTCGCGATCGAAGCGATCGGATGCGGCGCGGCGGGCCGCTTTGACGCGCTGCGCCGCTTCTTCCGGCGGCAGGTCGAACAGCAGCGTGCCATCCGGCTGCATGTCGCCCTGCGTCCACGATTCCAGCGCCTCGACCCAGGCCGCCGGCAGCCCACGGCCCCCGGACTGGTAGGCGAAGCTCGCGTCGGTGAAGCGATCGCAAAGGACGATCCGCCCGGCGGCCAACGCCGGACGAATCCGTTCCTCGACGTGCTGCGAGCGCGCCGCGAACATCAGCAGCAGTTCCGCGAGCGGCGTCATCGAACGCTGCAGCAGCAGTGCGCGCAACGCCTCGCCGAACTCCGTGCCGCCCGGTTCGCGCGTCACGAGCGGCTCGATGCCGCGTTCGCGCAGGCTGGCCGCGACCCTCTCGACCTGGGTGCTCTTGCCGGACCCGTCGATGCCCTCGAACGTGATGAAGCGTCCCGGCGCCCGGGTGCCGGATGGTGGCGACGTCATGGCGTGGCTCCGCGCTGGAAACGATCGACCGCGCGGTTGTGCTGCGCCAGCGTCGTCGAAAACTCGGTCGTGCCGTCCCCGCGCGCGACGAAGTAAAGTTCATTCGTCGGCTCCGGGTCCAGCACCGCTTCGATCGACGCGCGCCCGGGGGCCGCGATCGGAGTCGGGGGCAGGCCGACGCGCGTATAGGTGTTGAAAGGCGTATCCGCCACGAGATCGCGCTTGTGCAGGCTGCCGTCGTAGCGTTCGCCGAGCCCGTAGATCACCGTCGGGTCGCTTTGCAACAGCATGTGGCGCCGTTGGCGGTTCACGAGCACGCCGGCGATACGGCGGCGCTCGGCCGACTGGCCTGTTTCCTTTTCGACGAGCGAGGCCATGATCAGGGCCTGGTACGGATCGTCGAACGGAAGATCCGATGCGCGCTGGCTCCACGCGGCCTGCAGGCGCTCCTGCTGCTCGCGATAGGCACGCCGCAGGATATCGATATCGCTCGAGCCGGGATCGAAGAGATACGTGTCCGGCGCGAACCAGCCCTCCGCGCGAGCCCCGTTCGCGCCGACCTGGCGCAGCAGCGCCGGCTCGTCCAGCGCGGCGCTGTCGTGGCGCAGGTCGGTATTCGCGTCCAGTGCCTGCCGCAGGTCGTGCAGTGTCCAACCCTCGAGCAGCGTGAAGCGTTCGTGGAGGACGTCGCCGCGACGAAGGCGCTCGAGCATATCGGCGAGGGTCATGCCCGGCTCGATCGCATAGCGTCCGGCACGCAGCTTGCGGGTCACGCCGCTGGCCGTCGCCGCGACGACGATCACGTTCGCATGCACGCGGGCGCCGCTGGCGACAAGCTGCTTCGCGATCGAGCGCGCCGTCGCCCCGGGCGGAATCCTGATCTCGGCGCGGGCACCCGCGTCGAGCAGCGGCGCGTGAAGCAGGCGCCAGCCGACGCCGGCGGCGGCAGCAGCCAGTGCCATGAAAAGGGCCAGCGCGGCGAGGAACCAGCGCATCGTCACGACGTCGGTAGGGTTGAATCGATTCCTATAATAGCGGCGGTACATCATCGCCCGGTCCCGTCACCGGCATCGACCATGTCGACGCAATCCACGATTCCCTCGCCCGGCATCGGCACTTCCCGCGGCGGCGCTGGCGCCGCGCCGGGCGGCACCTGGCACGCCGACGCGGCGACGGTGCAGCGGGCGTTGCAGGCACCGTGTTTCGTCGGGCTCGACGAGCTGGGGATCATCGAGGCGAGCGGCGCAGACGCCGCGCGGTTCCTCCAGGGGCAGTTGACCAATCGGGTCGAAGGTCTCGCGACGGATCGCCTGCAGCTCAACGGCTATTGCAGCCCGAAGGGCCGCCTCATCGCGACCTTTCATCACTGGCGCGACGGGGACCGGCATTTCCTCCAGCTTCCGCGCGAGATCCTGCCGGCCGTGATGAAACGGCTTTCGATGTTCGTCCTGCGCGCGAAGGTCGTCCTGAAGGACGCGACGGAGGACTGGTGCGTCCTTGGTGCGATCGGCTCAGGCGTCGAGGCACGACTGCAGGCCATCGCCGACGGCGGCGCGCTCCCGGCCGGAGCGTGGCAGGCGACCGGACTGCAAGCGGCCGGCGGCCGGCTCGTGCGCGTTCCCGCGTCGCCTCGCGCCGGCGCGCGCTTCCTTGTCGTCGCGCGGACCGACGCCATCGAAGCCGTCCTCGCGCGCTGCGGCGCCACGCCGTCCGCGCCAGCGCCTGGCGCGGCCTGGTGGTGGAGCGAAATCGATGCCGGCGTGCCGACGGTCTTCGCCGCGACGCAGGAGCGCTACGTGCCGCAGATGATCAATTTCGAGGTGCTCGGCGGCGTCGATTTCCGCAAAGGGTGCTATCCCGGCCAGGAAGTCGTCGCTCGCAGCCAGTATCGCGGCGCGTTGCGCCGCCGGATGACGCGCGCGCATGCGACGATGGCGCGTGCGGGCGACGATGTCTTCTCCGGAAGCGCAGCCGCCGATGAGCCGATCGGATCCGTCGTCATGGCCGCAAGTGCCCCGGATGGCGGAATGGACCTGCTCATCGAATGCCCTTCGGATCGGCTCGCCGACGACGCGCTGCGCGTCGGCTCAGCGCGTGAATCGCTCGCGCCACGCGACCTTCCCTACGCCATCACGGATCCGACGGCTTAGCAAGCGGGTCCCGCGGCGACGGTCCGCGGGCGCGCACCGCCGGTCGGCTTGGGGGGCGGGCCGCCGGCTCCCGTCCAGGGGCATTCCCGATAGCGGATTTTTCGTCTCCCGACCCCGCTCCGCGGCGCCGAATATCCTCTATAAAGCGGTTTTCGCGGAACGGACAACCAACCGGTCGAGGACGATGGTGAGCTGCTCGGGATCCATGCAAGGCTGGCGGAGCCTGCGGCGATGTGCCTGAAGGTCATCGGCTGGCAGGTGCATCCGGAGTATCCGCTCGTCGTCCTGAGCAACCGCGACGAGTTCTACGCTCGCCGTTCGCGTCCGGCCGCCTGGTGGGGCCAGGCCGTGTCGCTGCTCGGCGGCCGCGATGACGAAGCCGGAGGGACCTGGCTGGGCATCAACCGCCGCGGGCGCCTCGCGATGCTGACGAACGTGCGCGCGCCAAGCGAACGCAATCCGCACGCCCCATCGCGCGGCCTGCTGGTGCTGTCCGCGCTGCAGAGCGCGCAATCGCTGCCGGTCTGGCTGAACGAACAGGGCCGGCGCGCGCAGATCTACAACGGATTCAACCTGCTGCTTGCCGAGCCGCTCGGAAGCACGGCGGGTCGCCGCTCGCGACCTCCACGGCTGCTTTACTCCTGCAATCGCCTCGGGACGGGCCCGCAGGCGCTGGCGCCCGGCATCTACGGGCTCTCCAATGCGTTCCTCGACACGCCTTGGCCGAAGGTGACTCGGGCCGTCGCGGCGTTCGCCTGCCAGCTGGCCCAGAAGGTCGACGTCGCCGCGATGTTCCGCCTGATGTCGGACCGCACGCTGGCGCGAGAGCGCGACCTGCCGTCGACCGGCGTGCCCCTCGAATGGGAACGGGCGCTGTCGGCGGTGCAGATCCGGGCCAACGGCTACGGGACGCGGGCGACCACCATCGTGACGGTGCGCCGTGACGGCCTCGTCAATTTCGTCGAAAGGTCCTTCGATACGCTCGCGCCGGAGCGGTTCGTCGACCGGCAGTTCGAGTTCACGATCGACGGCGCCGGCGTCGATCGCGAACGCCTGGAGTCGACGCCCGACGATCCCGCCGAATGAGCCCGCTTGGGCCCGGCGCTCGGCATGGACGGGCCCGGCGAGCGCCGCGCACGCCGCCTCGACTGCGGTGCCCTCGAGACGCGACGCGGATCAGACCCGACGCCGCATCGTCACGTGTTCGATGCCGGCCTCGAGGTACACATCCCCTTCCTCGATGAAACCGAGGCGACGGTAGAAGCCGGCCGCATGCACCTGCGCACTGAGCTCGACCGCCGCCAGGCCGCGTTCGCGCGCCGCCTGCATCAGCGCGCGCATGATCGCGTCGCCGACGCCGCGCCGGCGCTGCCCGGCGCCCACGGCCACGCGCCCGATATGCCCGTCCGGCAGCAGGCGCCCGGTGCCGACGGCGCGCCCGTCGGCATCGCGCGCAAGCGCGTGCAGCGAGACCGGATCGTGCTCGTCCAGTTCGATTTCGGCGGGCACCTTCTGCTCGTCGACGAACACCTCGAACCGCAGGCGCGACGCGTCCGGACCGACCGTCTCCCACGAGCCGAGCTCGATCCGCGGCAGGACCGGATCCGGCGTCATTGCACGCCCTTGCGGCGATCGCCGGCGATCACGACCGTCATCTTGGCCGGATCCAGGTAGCGACGCATCGCCGCGACGACGTCCGACGCCTCCAGGCGCCTCAGGCGCTCCTCGTATTGGGTGCTGAAGGCGAACGTGCGGTCGAGGTCCAGGTAGTTGACCCAGAGCGCGGCGAGGCGCGGATCGCTCGACCGAAGCATCTGGCGCTGTTGCAGCATGCCGTCGCGGGCTTCCGTCACTTCCTGCGCCGAGAAGCCTTCCTTCAGCGCACGCTCCAGTTCCTCCTTCACGGCGGCTTCGACACGACCGACGTTCTGCGGCGCGGCGATCGCCGACACCTGCCACGACCCGGCCCGATCGCGGACGCCCGGCTGCAGGCTCGACCCGATGCCGTACGACAGTCCCTCCTTCTGCCGGACGCGTTCCGCGAGGCGGTTGCTCAGCCCGGCACCGCCGCCGAAAATGGCATTGGCAAGGTCGAGCGCCGCGGCATCCGGATCGTCGTCGCGAATCGCGACGTTGATGCGCGCGCGGTAGACCGCGTTCTCCTTGTCCGGCGTATCGATGACGATGCGCGTTGCCGGGACGTCGCGCGGCTCGGCAAGGATCGGCGCGTAGGACGCCGGCGACTTCCAGCCGGCAAAGAGATCTCGGACCATCGGCGCGACCGCGTCGGCGTCGAAATCGCCCACGATGCCGACCTGCCCGCGCGCCGTGCCCCAGTAATCGCGGTAGAACTGCTGCACGTCCTCGAGCCGCAGCTTCTCGATCTGCGCGATCTGGTCGTCCAGCGACAGATGATCGCGCGGATCGCCCGCCGGATACGTGTTGAAGTGCAAGGCGATCGCGTCGCCGCTTCGCGCCGCCGGATCGCCGAGCTCGGACTGCAGCGACGTCAGCGTCTCGTTCTTCAACTGCTCGAATTCCGGCGCCGGAAAATTCGCGTCGCGAAGGACGCCGGCGACAAGGCGCAGCGCGTCGGGCAACTGGTCGCGCGGGACCTGGAAAGCGGTGAGGCCCCCGGTCATCCGCAGTCGCGTCATCTCATCGGCGATCTGCTGTCGCGTCATCGTCGAAGTCCCGCGTCCGAGCATCGCCTGCGTCATTCGCTCGACGATCGCCTTGTCCCGGAGGTTCCGCTCGTCGCCGAAGCGGAACGCGAGCGAGACGTTGACGAGGCCGCCGCGCGTCTTCTTCGGCAACAGCGCGAGCTTCAGGTCGCCGTACGCGAGGCGCCGGGTCCGGCGGTCGATGTTGTCCTGCGACGGGTCGAACGCTTCGCCGCCGGAGACGGCCTCGCGCGGCTTGTAGTCGCGCAGGTAGTCGCCGACGGCAAGCGGCGCCGGTATGTCGGCCCGCTGCGGATCATCGGTCGGGATGAACATGCCCACCGTACGGTTATCGCGGCGGAAGTACTTCTGCGCCGCGACGGCCACGTCCGAGGACCCTGCGGCGAGTGCCTTGTCGCGCGAGGCGAAGAAGATGCGCCAGTCGCCCTGCCCGATGTACTCCGAAAGCTCGACGCCGAATCCGCCGGCATCCGTCAGGGCGCGCTCGTATTCCGTCGCGGTGTCCGTCTGCGCGCGCTTCATCTCCTCGCCGCTTGGCGGCTCCTGCGCGAAGGTCGACTCGACGACGCCGATGAGCCGGTCGCGAACGGCATCCAGCGCGGCGCCCTTGTTGACGACCGCCCCGAACATCATCAGGCCCGGATCATGGCGATCGGCCGGAAAAGCGAAGACCTGCGCCGCCATCCCGGTCTCGACCAGCGCCTTGTGCAGCCGCCCGCTCGGCGTGTCGCCCAGGATGTCGGCGGCGAGGCCGAGTCGCGCGCCATCGTCGCTCAATGCGGCCGGCACGTGATAGGCGAGCGCCACGATCTGCACGTCGCCCTTGCGACGGACGACGACGCTGCGCTCGCCGTCCTGCGTCGGCTCGACGGTCCACAGCACCGGCAGCGCACGTTGCGGGCGCGGGATCGCGCCGAAGCTCGCGACGATCCAGCGCAACACGCGCGCCGGCTCGAACCGCCCGCTGACGATCAGCGTCGCATTGTCGGGCTGGTAGTAGGTGCGATAGAACGCGCGGAGGTTCGGGATCGCGACGTTCTCGATGTCGCTGCGATTGCCGATCGGCACGTGGCCGTAGTTGTGCCAGTCGTAGGCGACCGCGAACATCCGCTTGTAGAGCACGTTGAACGGGTCGTTCTCGCCCTTCTCGTACTCGTTGCGCACGACGGTCATCTCGGAATCGAGGTCGCGCCGCGCGATGAACGAATGCACCATCGCGTCGGCGCTCCAGTCGATGGCCCAGCGCATGTTGCTGTCGGACGCGTCGAACGTGGAGAAATAGTTCGTGCGGTCCTCGCCGGTCGAGCCGTTGTTGTGGAAGCCCCGCGCGGCGAAATCGCGCTCCGGCTTCGGGTACTTCGTCGAACCCTTGAAGATCAGGTGTTCCAGAAGGTGCGCCATCCCGGTCTCGCCGTAGCGTTCCTGGCGCGAGCCGACGTGATACGTGATGTTCACCGTGGCGGTCGGCCGCGACGGATCCGGATAGAGAAGGACCTGCAGGCCGTTGGGCAGGCGGTACTCGCTGACGCCTTCGATCGTCGTGACGGCCGTCACGCCGGACGGCACCGTCGAGGCCGCTGGTGCGGCCGGCGATGCGGCGGCGATCGGGGCGGCGATCGGGGCCGCGGACGCGACGAGCCCGACGGCAGCCACGGACGTCGCCAACAGCTGACGAATCGTGCTCAAGACCTTTCTCCCATGACGGTGAAGCGGCGCACGACGCGGCGCGAGACGCCTTCGCGGCAGCTCGCGATTGTGCCATCGCCGTCGATCGATGCCGCCGCGGGCCGCAGGCGCTACATCCGCTCGGCCGCCTCGCGCATCCCGCCCGCCGGCACCCTATGGCGCGCGCGGCCGCCGATCCGGCCTCGACGCAAAGGGATCCGCCGGCATCCTGCCGTGAAGCACCGCATCGAACCGGTCCTGGACCGAAGGCAGGATCTGCGGATGCGTGAACACGTAGAAACGCCGGTCGCGGATCGCGTCGAAGGTCATCTGGGCGACCTCCTGCGCGCCGAGGCGCCCGCTCGAGACCGCCTTTTCGGAGGCCTGCTGCGCCATCCGCTGCGAAGCCGTGGGCGGCGCCGCGTTCGCAAGGTCCGACGGGCGGTTGCGCTCGGAATTCGCGATGCCGGTCGGCACGAACGCGGGACACAGGAGCGTCGTGCCGATACGGCTGCCGGCGAGCGCAAGATCGTGGTGCAGCGTTTCGGTCAGCGCCACGACAGCGTGCTTCGACGCGTTGTACACGCCCATCGCCGGCGCGCACAGCCAGCCGGCCATCGACGCCGTGTTCACGACGTGGCCCGGCTCGTTGCGGCGCTCGGACTCCAGCATTCGCGGGACGAACGAACGCAGGCCGTTGACGACGCCGTTCACGTTGACCCCCATCACCCAGGCCCAGTCGCGCTCGGAGCTCTCCCAGACGAAGCCGCCGCCGCCGACCCCGGCGTTGTTGAACAACAGGTTCGCGGCGCCGAACGTGTCGAAGGTTCGCTGCGCGAGCCGCTCGACCTGGTCGGGCCGCGACACGTCGACCGGCTCCGCGATCACGCGCGCCGGGTCGGCCCCGAGCTCGCCGCAGACGGCCGCGAGCGCGTCCTGCTGCACGTCGGCCAGCACGAGTCGCATGCCTAGCCGATGCCCGAGCCGCGCGAATTCGCGGCCAAAACCACTCCCGGCGCCCGTGATCACCGCGACGCGGCCCTCGAAAGTATCCATCTGTGCCTGCTCCACCGAAGCTGCCCACCCACTGGAGCCCGCAGTCCGAGCCTCGTGCCCGACTGCGAACGTTTTCGGCGCCGCGCCCGCGAAGCCGACGCTACTTCACCCGTGCCGCGGCGTCCGGGCGCGCCAGGAACTTGAACGTGCCGGAAGCCTTCGCGAAGACCTGGCCGGCATCGTCGACGATCTCGCCTTCGCAGTAGGTCATCGTCGTGGAGCGATGAAGCACGCGCCCGCGCGCCAGCAGCCGCCCGCGCGCAGGGCGGAAGAACGTCGTCTTCATCTCGACGGTGACGGTCGACAGCGACGGGCGACCCTCGCCCTCGGCGAGCGAACGCCCGGCTCGCGCCATGGCGACGTCGAGCAGCGCCATGATGACGCCGCCGTGCGCGACTCCCCAGCTGTTTTCGTGTTCCT
Organism: Burkholderiaceae bacterium; assembly: GCA_035524275.1. Classification (GTDB taxonomy): domain Bacteria; phylum Pseudomonadota; class Gammaproteobacteria; order Burkholderiales; family Burkholderiaceae_F; genus DATKPC01. Next base: position 51,262 of record DATKPC010000037.1, on the reverse strand, counting down.
CGCGCAGCGACAGGCTGAGTTCCGAAGCGCCCTCGCCGACGCGCTCGACCTCGACGCCGAGCAGGCGCATGAAGGGAATCCGGTCCAGCTCGCGGCGGTCCGCCTGCCGCGACGGCGTGCCGTCCGCCGCCGGGTTGCGCGCGTCGATCATGTCCCGGTCCGCCCGTGCTCAGACCGCCGTGACGCCGCCATCGACCGCGACGATCTGCCCGGTGATGTGGCGCCCGGCGTCCGACGCGAGCAGCACCGCCAGCCCCTTCAGGTCTTCGTCGCCGCCGATCCGCTGCAACGGCGAATGACGGGCGACCTTGTCGACACCCATGTCCTGTAGAACGCCGCGCGTCATCCGGGACGGGAAGAAACCGGGCGCGATCGCATTGACCTGGATCCCGTGCGGCCCCCATTCGCCGGCCAGCGTCCGGGTGAAATTCACGAGGGCTCCCTTGCTGGTGTTGTAGGCGATCGTCTTCATCGTGCCCGGCGCGTTGCCGCGCAAGCCGGCGATCGACGCGACGATGATGATGCGCCCGCTGCGCCGCGGGATCATCGAGTCCCGCCCGATCGCCTGCGTCAACAGGAAGGTGCCGCGGACATTCAGGTTCATCACCTTGTCCCAGGCCTCCGTCGGATGATCCTCGGCTGCCGCGCCCCACGTCGCGCCGGCGTTGTTGACGAGGATATCGACATGGCCCAGCCGCGCGATCGACTCGGCCGCCAGCCGCGCGATGTCGTCGTCCCGGCTGGCATCCGCGACGACGTGGCTCGCATCGATGCCCTGCGTCGCAAGGTGCCGGACCGCCTCGTCGAGTTCCGCCGCCTTGCGCGACGAGATCACGACCCGTGCGCCCATTTCGCCGAGCGCCTCGGCGATCTGCAGTCCCAGCCCGCGCGATCCGCCGGTCACGACGGCCGTGCGTCCCGTCAGGTCGAACAATTTCCGTACCGACATTGCCATCTCCCTGCTGTCCGCGCCGGCGCTTCGTGCCGCCGCCTGCCGTGCCGCGCCGCGACCCGCCGACGCGACGAATTCCTCAGACCTCGAGCCACTCCCGCTGCACGTCCGGATTGTCGCGCAGTGCCGCCGGACTGCCCTCGAAGACGATGGCCCCGTGGCCCATCACGTAGACGCGCTGCGAGATCTGCAGCGCAATCGTCAGCTTCTGCTCGACCAGCAGGATCGAGACGCCGCGCGCCTTCAATTCGCAGAGGAAATCGCGCACCAGGTCGACGATCATCGGCGCCAGACCCTCGGTCGGCTCGTCGATGATGGCGAGGCGCGGATCGCCCATCAGCGTGCGTGCCAGCGTCAGCATCTGCTGCTCGCCGCCGGACAGGACGCCCGCGGGCGTGCGGCGCCGCTCCTTCAGCCGCGGGAACAGGCGATACATGTCGTCGAACGACCAGCGTCCCGGCTCCCTTCCCTTCAATCCGAGGACGAGGTTCTGCTCGACGCTGAGCGTCGGGAAGATGTCGCGGCTTTCCGGGACGTAGCCGATGCCGCGCCGCGCGATCTCGAACGTCTTCAACGTCGCGAGCTCGCCGCCGTCGAATCGGATGGAGCCGCGCCAGTCGACGAGGCCCATGATCGCCTTGGCCGTCGTCGATCGACCGACGCCGTTGCGCCCCAGCAGGCTCACGATCTCGCCGTCGCCGACCGACAGATCGACGCCGTGAAGGACATGGCTCTTGCCGTAGAACGCGTGCAGCCCGGCGACCTCAAGCATCGCGGGCTCCGGCGGCGGCCTCGTCGCCGAGGTAGGCGGACCGGACCGCCGGATCGGCGCGAATCTCCTGCGGCGTCCCGGTCGCGATGACCTGCCCGTAGACGAGCACGGAGATGCGGTCTGCCAGGCCGAACACGACGCTCATGTCGTGCTCCACCATCACCAGCGTCCTGTCGCGCGTGACGCGGCGTACCAGTTCGATCGTCCTTTCGGTCTCGGATCGGCTCATTCCGGCCGTGGGCTCGTCCAGCAGGATCACCCGGGCGCCGCCGGCGATCGTGATGCCCAGTTCCAGCGCGCGCTGCTCCGCATAGGTCAGCAGGCCGGCCGGGACCTCGCGGCGCGCGGCGAGCCCGATGCGCTCCAGGACGTCTTCCGCGCGTTCACGCGCATCGTTCAGCCGCCTCAGGTCGCGCCAGAAGACATAGCGGTATCCCAGCGCCCACAGCACCGCGCAGCGCAGGTTCTCGAACACCGTCAGGTGGTGGAAGATGTTCGTGATCTGGAAACTGCGCGACAGCCCGAGACGGTTGATCTGGTAGGGCGGCCGCCCGGCGATGTCGACACCGTCGAGCCGGATCGCGCCGGTCGTCGGCGCGAAGCGTCCGCTGACGAGATTGAACAGCGTCGATTTGCCGGCGCCGTTCGGCCCGATCAACGCGTGCCGTTCTCCGCCGGCGATGCTTAGCGAGACGCCGCGGATGATTTCGGTCCGGCCGAATCGCTTGCGGACGTCCTGCAGTTCGAGCGCCGGCGTCCGTTGCCCCGCCGCCGCCGGATGCACGGCGGTCATCGGTGTCCGGCCCCGGTCGACGAGATGTCTTCCTGGATCCGGTCCCAGGCGGCGCCGAAGCGGCGAGCGGCGAAAACGAACGCGCCGACCGCCACCAGCGTCGCCGCCACCAGGGCAACCCAGGTCCCCGCGCTGTCGGTGTCCAGGTCGAGCCCGACGAAGTTCAGCGTCGGGCCGGTCGCCTGCTCGAGCGTCCTGTGGTAGGTCATTTCCACGAGGCAGGCACTGGTCGCCAGCACCAGGAACCCGGTCGCGGCCAGGCCGGCGTATGGCGCGAGGAGCGCGCGCAGGCGCCGCGCGCGGAAGACGCGGAGGTTTACCGCGATCAGGCTGCCGAGCCCGCCGGGCGCGAAGAGCACGAGCGCGACGAAAAAGACGCCGAGATAAAGCTGCCAGGCCTTCGTGAACGCGGACAAGGTGACCGCGAACAGGACGTAGACGATCGCGCCCAGGACCGGCCCCCAGAATACGGCCGCGCCGCCGATGAAGGTCGCGACCAGCACGCCGCCGGAGCGCAGCGCGCCGACGTTCTCGGCACTGACGATCTCGAAATTGATCGCGGTCAGGCCGCCGGCGATGCCGGCAAAGAACGACGACAGGATCACCATCAGCCAGCGCACGCGCTGTGCGCTGTAGCCGATGAACTCCGCGCGCTCGGGGTTGTCGCGCACCGCGTTCGCGATGCGTCCCAGCGGCGTCTGCGTCAACGCGTACATCGCCAGGGCGCTGAGGAAGCTCCAGGCGCAGACGAGGATGTAGACCTGCAATTGCGGGCCGAGATTCCAGCCGTGGATCCCGAAGAGCGGCGGACCGGACGTGCGGTTGCCCTCGATGCCGCCTTCGCCGCCGAAGAATCCCGGGAACATCAGCGACGAGGCGAACACCAGCTCGCCCAGGCCCAGCGTGATCATCGCGAACGGTGTTCCGGATCGGCGCGTCGTCACGTACCCGAAGACGACCCCGCAGGCCATCGCGCCGAGTCCGCCGACCAGCGGAAGCAGGCTGATCGGAAACACGATGCGACCGGCGCCGACGGCATTCATCGCGTGGATCGCGAAATAGGCGCCGAGCCCGGAATAGATGGCATGGCCGAAGCTGAGCATCCCGCTCTGCCCGAGAAGCATGTTGTAGGACAGCGCGAACACGATCATCACGCCGACCTGCGTCAACAGCGACCGGGCGCCGTCGTGCTGGAAGACGAGCGGCGCGACGGCGCAGACCGCGACAGCGCCGATCCACGCCGCGGCGCTCCCGCCGCGGGGCGCCGACGACGACGCGGTCATCGCGTCCCTCGCATCGAGCGTTCGGCCAACGGCTCAGCCCTCCCGCATCCCGAGCAGGCCGCTCGGACGAACGACGAGGACGACGACCAGCATCAGGAATGGAAGCACCGGAGCGACCTGCGACAGCTTCAACCCCCAGACGGCCGCCAGCGGAACGTCCGGCCCGAGGGACACGCCGACGCGCTGCGCGAGGTCCGCGATCGAGGCGTCGATGACCTTGGCAAAGGCATCGATGAGCCCGATCAGGATGGAAGCGACGAAAGCGCCGGCCAGCGACCCCATGCCGCCGACGACAACGACGACGAAGAGGATCGCGCCGATCGATGCCGCCATGGCCGGCTCGGTCACGAGCACCGCGCCGCCGACGACGCCGGCCATCGCCGCGAGTGCCGCGCCCGCCCCGAACACCAGCATGAACACGCGCGGAACGTCATGCCCCAGCGCCTCGGCCGCATGCGGGTGCGTCAGCGCCGCGCGAATCACCAGGCCGATCCGCGTCAAGCGCAAACCGGCTCCGAGCAGTCCCAGCATCACGACCGCAACCAGCATCACGAAGCCGCGCGACATCGGGAAATGCGTCGTGAACACCGTGAACAGCGTGCCGCGCAGCGACGGCGGAAGCTGGTACGGAACCGGGGGGCGCCCCCAGACCACCTGGACCAGCTCGAGGATGATGTAGGACAGCCCGAACGTGAACAGCAGCTCGGCGACCGGGCCATTGGGATGGACGCGACGCAGGCCCCAGCGTTCGACCGCCGCCCCCAGCAGGCCGACGCAGGCGGGCGCCAGCAGCATCGCCGGCCAGAAACCGAGCCATTGCGAGAACTGGTAGCCGAAGTAGGCGCCGAGCATGTAGAAGCTCGCATGCGCGAAGTTCAGCACGCCCATCATCGAGAAGATGAGGGTGAGCCCGGCCGAGAGCATGAACAGCAGCAGCCCGTAGCTGATGCCGTTCAGCAGCGAGACGACCGCCAGTTCGAGGCTCATCGGCGCGGACCGGGCCGATCCTTGCGGCGCGTGCGCCCGGCGGAGCCGCATCCGCGGCTCCGCCAGCCGGCCTCCGTCATCAGTTGGGCTTCGCGGGACGCTGCATCTGGCACGACGTCGGCTGCGCCGCGACGTACGGGTCGAGCGTCGCCTCGGTGCGCCAGCCGTAGCCGGTGTTCTCCTGGTCGAAGCGCACGATCTTTCCGTCGACCTTCTGCCAGCTCGCGATCACGAGTTGCTGCTGCGCCTGGTGGTCGGTCGCGCGCATCTCGATGTCGCCGTTGATCCCCGCGAAGCGCAGGCCCTCCATCGCGTACGCGACCTTGACCGGGTCGGTCGACTTCGCCTTGTTGATGCCTTCGGCAAGCAGCTTCAGCCCGGTCCAGGTGGCCAGCGTGTAGTAGTCGTCCTTGAAGCGCTGCTTGAACCCGGTGACGAGCGCATCGCTTGCCGGCGTGCCGGGGTTCACGTTCCAGTAGGCGACGTAGCGCACGCGGTCGACGCCGTCCGCCCCCATCTGCGTCGGGACGCCCGTCGTGCCGGCGTAGTAGGTGTAGAAGTTGGCCTCGAGGCCGGCCTCGTGCGCGGCCTTGATGAGCAGCGCCAGGTCGGAACCCCAGTTGCCGGTGATCACCGTATCGGTGCCGGCCGCCTTCATCTTCGCGACGTACTGCGAAAAATCCGTCACCTTTGCGAGCGGGTGCAGGTCGTCGCCGACGATCTGCACGTCGGGCCGCTTGCGCGCCAGGTACTCGCGGGCCGTCTTTCGTACCGACTGCCCGAACGAATAGTCCTGGTTGATCAGGTAGACGTTCTTGATCCTGGGCTGCCCCTTCATGTACGTCGTCAGCGCCTCCATCTTCATGTCCGAATTCGCGTCCAGCCGGAAGTGCCAGAAGCTGCACTTGGCGTTCGTCAGGTCGGGATCGACCGCCGCATAGTTGAGGAAGACGACTTCCTTGCCCGGATTGCGGTCGTTGAACTTGTTGATCCCGTCGACGAGCGCGAGCGCCACGCTCGAGCCGTTGCCCTGGACGACGTAGCGGATGCCCTGGTCGGTCGCCGACTTCAGGTTATTGAGGCTTTCCTGCGGGCTGAGCTTGTTGTCGAACGCAACGATCTCGAACTTCACGCCCTTTGCCCAGTGGTCGCGGTTGGCGATGTCCGCGACGTACTGCCAGCTGTGAAGCTGGTTGTTGCCGACCGGCCCCATCAATCCGGACAACGGATCGATGAATCCGACGCGAACGGTCTGGTCATCGGCGCGCGCGCTGGTGGCCAGCACGCCAAGAATGCACGCCGCCACCGCCGCGGCTGCGCGACCGCGCATCGGCACGCGTATCAGGTCCATGGGAATCATCTCCTCGCAGCAAGAACTCCGACCGGCCCGGGGTGGACCGGCGTCTCCTATCGTCGTCGGGGCCGTGCCCTGGAGCCGGCGTGTCCCGCGGCGCCACGCGTGGGCGCAGCGGCAGAATACCGTCGCGGCCGCCGACCGTAAAGGAAGGCCGGGAGACTACGCGCCCGCTGCGCCGCAGCAGGCGCTGCCGACCCGGGTCAGGCCCCGGGGAACTTGTAGTCCTTGAACTGCGCGCGCAACCTCGCCTTCAACATCTTTCCGGTCGCGCCCAGCGGGATCGCCTCGACGAAGATGACGTCGTCGGGAACCTGCCATTTCGCGACCTTGCCCTCGTAGAAGGCAAGGATCTCCTCGCGCGTCGGCTTCTGTCCCGGCTTGGGCACGACGACGAGCAGCGGCCGTTCGTCCCACTTCGGATGCCGCGCCGCAATGCACGCCGCCATCGCGACCGCGGGATGCGCGACGGCGATGTTCTCGATGTCGATCGAGCTGATCCACTCGCCGCCCGACTTGATGACGTCCTTGCTGCGGTCCGTGATCTGCATGTAGCCGTCGGCGTCGATCGTCGCGACGTCCCCGGTCGGGAACCAGCCACCGCGCAGCGCCGGCCCGCCCTCGCCCTTGAAGTACTCGCGCACGACCCAGGGGCCGCGTACCAGCAGGTCGCCGAACGCCTTGCCGTCCCACGGCAGTTCCTCGCCGTCGTCGCCGACGATCTTCATGTCGACGCCGAAGATCGAGCGCCCCTGCTTCGCCTGCAGCAGTTCCCGCTGCGCCTCGGTCCAGTCGCGGTGCTTCTCCTTGAGCGTGCCGACCGTCCCCACCGGGCTCATCTCGGTCATGCCCCAGGCATGCAGCACGTGGACGCCGTATTTTTCCTGGAACATCTTCAACATCGCCGGCGGGCAGGCGGAGCCGCCGATCACCGTGCGCTTCATGCTGCGGAAGCGCAGGCCATGGGCCTCGGCGTGGGCGAGCAGCCCCTGCCACACCGTCGGGACGCCGGCCGACACGGTGACGCGCTCGCCATCGAGCAGTTCGTAGAGCGATTTGCCGTCGAGCTGGGCGCCCGGCATGACGAGCTTCGCGCCCACCATCGGCGCCGCATACGGCAGGCCCCACGCGTTGACGTGGAACATCGGCACGACCGGCAGGATCGCGTCGGTTGCCGAAAGGTCGAGGGAATCCGGGAGCGCGATCGCGAACGTGTGCAGCAGCGTCGAGCGATGGCTGTAGAGCGCGCCCTTCGGGTTTCCCGTCGTCCCGGAGGTGTAGCACAGCGACGAGGCGGTGTTTTCGTCGAATTCCGGCCACTCGAAGGCTTCGGAGGCCTGCGCGACGAGATCCTCGTAGCAGAGCAGGCCCGGGACGTTCGAGTTCGGCGGCATCCTGTCGCGATCGATCATCGCGATCCAGTGCCGCACCGTTTTCGCCTGCGCCGCGAGCTGCTCGATGATCGGCAGGAACGTCAGGTCGAAGAAGAGGACCGCATCCTCGGCGTGGTTCGCGATCCATGCGATCTGCTCGACGTGCAGTCGCGGATTGATCGTATGCAGGACGGCGCCGCTTCCGGAGACGGCGAAGTACAACTCCAGGTGCCGGTAGCCGTTCCAGGCCAGCGTCGCGACGCGGTCGCCCTCGCGCACGCCGAGCGCGCGCAGCGCATTGGCCATCTGGCGGGATCGTCGATGCACCTCGCGATAGGTGGTGCGATGCACGTCGCCCTCGACGCGCCGCGACACGACCTCGACATCGCCGTGATGCCGGTCGGCGTGCCTGATCAGCCCCGAGACCAGCAGGGGCATCTGCATCATCAAGCCTTGCATCTGGATCCTCTCCTCGCCGTGGAATACCGGCCCGTCTCGCCGCTGCCGCCGCTTCGGGGCAGGCGCCGATGGCAGGCGTCTACAATCGGCCGCTCCTCGATACGTGCCGACGCCGACGCGGGCGTCGGCCGGGCCCGGGATACCCGGCTTCGATACCCGGACCGGATTGCGGGGATTGTGCCACCGATGAAGGCATCGCCGGCAGCTGGCGCGGCGCCGCTGGCGTCGCGCGGCCGTCGCTTCGCCACCCGGAACGCCCCGTCAACGGCATTCGACCCACTCGCTACTCAAGTCCATGACGACCAAGACCCACTCGACGACGCGGCCGTTCGAACGGCAGGTATCCGAAGCAGCCACGAGGGCGGGTCGATGAAGATCCTGGTCGACCTGTTTCCGGTCATTGCCTTCTTCGGAGCATTCAAGTTCGCACGCGCGTTCCCGGACGCGACGCTCGCCTGGGTCACCGGGATCGTCGGCGCGCTGAATGCGACGGGCCTGGCACCCGGCGACCTCCTCGCGGTCGTCTTCGCGACGCTGGTGGCGATCATCGCGACGATCGCGCAGATCGCGATCCTCGCGGTGCGCCGCAGCCCGATCAAGCCGATGGTCTGGGTGAGCGCCGTGCTCGTCGTCGTCTTCGGCAGCCTGACGATCTGGCTGCAGAACGAATGGTTCATCAAGTGGAAGCCGACGCTGCTGTACTGGTCGTTCGCGGCCATCCTTCTCGGCGGCAAGCTGCTGCGCGGCCGCAACCTCCTTGGCATCATTCTCGGCGACGAGATCACGCTGCCGGCCCCGCTGTGGGATCGCCTGCTCGTCGCCTGGAGCGCATTCTTCGTCATCCTCGGCGCGCTCAATATCGGCGTCGCGTGGCTGCTGCCGACTGAAAGCTGGGTCAACTTCAAGACGTTCGGGCTCTTCGGCCTCACGCTCGCGTTCTCGCTTGCGACGGCCGCGGTGATGGCGCGGCACATGCAGCAGGCGCCGGACTCATGACCTCCCGCGGCGCGACAGGCGATGCGGGCGGCGCGCGCGCCGAAGCCATCCGGCAGCGGCTGCAGGGGCTCGATCCGATCGAATTGGAGATCGGCGACGACAGCCACCTGCACGCCGGCCATGCGAGCGCCGGCGGCGCCGGACATTTCCGCGTGCGGCTGGTCTCGGCGCGATTCCGCGGCCTTGCGCGGGTGGCGCGGCATCGCCTCGTGTATGATTTATTGAGCGATCTCATCCCGCGCGACGTTCATGCGCTCGCGCTCACGCTGCTGGCCCCCGACGAGGCGCCGTCGCCCGCCGGAGTTCGCGCCGCAGCACCACCTTTCGTTGGAAAGTGACTCCCTCATGCGTCGAATCCTCGTAGCCGCGGCCTGCGCCGTCTCGTTCGTAGGCGCGGTCCAGACCGCCAGTGCGCAGAACACCGCCGTCGTCAACAACAAGCCGATCCCCAAGACCCTCGAAGACGCCTTCGTCAAGCAGATCGGCCAGCCCGACACGCCGGAACTGCGCAAGCGGATCCACGACCAGCTCGTCGAGCGCGAGATCCTGATGCAGGAGGCGACCAAGCGCGGCATCCCCGAGCGGCCGGACGTCAAGTTCCAGATCGACATCAACCGGCAGAACACGGTCATCCAGGGGCTGTTGCGCGACGAGCTGCAGAAGAACCCGATCACGGACGCGCAGGTCCAGGCCGAATACGACAAGCAGAAGCAGGCAGCCGGCGACAAGGAATACAAGGCGCGCCACATCCTCGTCGGCAGCGAGGCCGAGGCGAAGGACATCATCGACCAGCTCAACAAGGGCGCGAAGTTCGAGGAACTCGCGAAGAAGTCGAAGGACGCCGGCTCCGCGGCGAACGGCGGCGACCTCGACTGGGCGGCGCCGGGTGCCTACGTCAAGCCGTTCTCCGAAGCGATGGTGAAGCTGGAAAAGGGCCAGTTCACGCAGGCGCCCGTGCAGACGCAATTCGGGTGGCACGTGATCCGCCTTGACGACGTGCGCGACCAGAAGGCGCCGCCGCTGGAGCAGGTCAAGCAGCAGATCACCGAGGCGCTTCAGCAGCAGCGCATCCAGGCCTTCGTCGAAGGACTGAAGAAGAAGGCCAAGGTCCAGTAGGTCCGTGACCGCGCGCCGGCGTCCGCCGGCACGCTCAGCCGATCCACGCCCTGGCGTTGCGGAACAGACGCATCCAGGGCGAATCCTCCGCGAGCCCCGCAGGCTGCCACGACATCTGCACCGTCCGGCGGACCCGCTCCGGATGCGGCATCAGTATCGTGAAGCGACCATCGTCGGTCGTGAGCCCGGTGATCCCGGACGGCGAACCGTTCGGGTTGTCCGGATAGCGCTCGGTCGGCGCGCCGCGGTCGTCGACGAACCGCAGCGCGACCCGCGCGCGCGCTTCGGCCTGCGGGCTCGCGAACACCGCCCGGCCCTCGCCGTGCGCGCAGGCGATCGGCATGCGACTTCCCGCCATCCCGGCGAGGAAGATCGACGGCGATTCGGCCACCTCGACGGTGGCCAGGCGCGCCTCGAACTGCTCCGAGGCATTGCGCTCGAAGCGCGGCCAGTCGGCAGCGCCGGGAATGATCGACTTCAGCTGGCTCATCATCTGGCAGCCGTTGCAGATGCCGAGCGCGAACGTCTCCGAGCGGCCGAAGAACTGCGCGAACTGCGCGGCGAGGCGCGCGTTGTAGAGGATCGTCCGGGCCCAGCCGCCGCCGCCGCCGAGGACGTCGCCGTACGAGAAGCCGCCGCACGCAACGAGACCCGCGAAAGCGTCCAGCGAAACGCGGCCGCTGATGAGATCGGTCATGTGGACATCGACCGCGTCGAAGCCGGCGCGCGCGAACGCCGCCGCCGTCTCCACCTGGCTGTTGACGCCCTGCTCGCGCAGCACGGCGAGGCGCGGTCGCGCACCGCGGGCGATGTGGGGAGCCGCGACATCCTGCGCCGCGTCGAACGTGAGGTGCATCGACAATCCGCCGCGTGCCGCATCGCCGATGCCCTCGTACTCCGCGTCGGCGCATGCCGGGTTGTCGCGCCGCCTCGCGATGCGCCACGACACCTCCGACCACGCGCGCTGCAGCTCGGCGCGCGCCCGGCTGAAGACCGGCCGGGCGTCGCGCCAGACCTCGACGACGTCTCGCTTGTCGGGGCGACCGACGACGTGGCTGCAGGCACCCAGGCCCGCCGCCCGCAAACGGTCCATGACGCTGGCGCGCCGCGCGCGCCGAACCTGCAGCAGGCAGCCCGGTTCCTCGTTGAACAGCGCGCGCAGCGTCAGGTCGTTGCGGCGAATCGAAACCTGCTCCGGCCGGATCTTGTAGTCGCCCCAGTCTGCCGCCAGCGTATCGAAGGCGAGGACGTCGACGTTGAGGACGACCCCGCAATGCCCGGCGAAAGCCATCTCCGCGGCGCACGCGAACAGGCCGCCGTCGGAACGGTCGTGGTAGGCGAGAACGTCGCCGCCGGCGGCCAGCTCGCGCACGGCGCGCACGAGTTGCACCAGGGCTGCGGGCTCGTCGAGGTCGGGAGGTTCGTCGCCGAGCTGGCTCGCGACCTGCGCCAGGATCGACCCGCCCAGCCTCTGACGCCCGGCCGACAGGTCGACGAGGATGAGATCCGTGTCCTCGTCGAGCGCCTGCAGCTGCGGCGTCAGGCTCAGCCGGACGTCGGCGACGGCGGCTGCCGCCGAGACGCACAGCGCCACCGGTGCCGCGACGCGACGCTCGCCATCGGGCTCGCGCCACTCGGTGCGCATCGACAGCGAATCCTTGCCGACCGGAATCGAGACTCCGATCGCGCGGCACAGCGCACTGGCCGCCGCCACCGCGTCGTAGAGCGCGGCATCCTCGCCCGGAAGGCCGCAGGCGGCCATCCAGTTCGCCGACAGCTTGACCCGCGCCGGATCGATGTCCGCGGCAGCGAGGTTCAGCATCGCCTCGGCGATCGCGACACGTGAAGCCGCCGCCGGCGAGAGCACCGCGACGGGAGATCGCTCCCCGAGGGCCAGCGCTTCGCCGGCGTAACCGTCAAAATCGCGCAGCGTCACCGCGCAATCGGCGACGGGCACCTGCCAGGGTCCGACCATCGGGTCGCGGCTGCACAGGCCCCCGACCGTGCGATCGCCGATCGTGATCAGGAAGGCCTTCGACCCGACGCTCGGATGGCGCAGCACATCGAGGGCCACGTCCGCCAGATCGATCCCGTCGAGGCGGATTGCCGCTGCCGGTCGCGCCAACCGCGCCACGTCGCGCAACATCCGCGGCGGCTTGCCGAGCAGCACGTCAAGCGACATGTCGACGGCCGCGCCGCCCTCGTCGCGGGCGACGACGAGGCGGCCGTCATCCACGACGGTGCCGATGACCGCGTAGGGACAACGCTCGCGTCCGCAGAGCCACTCGAACGCCGGCAGGCGCTCCGCCGATACCGCGAGGACATACCGCTCCTGCGACTCGTTGCACCAGGTCTCCAGCGGGCTCATCCCGTGCTCCTCGACCGGGACACGCCGCAGGTCCAGCCGCGCCCCCTGCGCCGCGCCGTGGACGATCTCCGGGACCGCGTTCGACAGGCCGCCGGCGCCGACATCGTGGATCGACAGGATCGGATTGCCGGCTCCGAGCGACGCGCAACGCGAGATGACTTCCTGCGCCCGTCGCTGCATCTGCGCGTTGCCCCGCTGCACCGAATCGAAGTCGAGCTCCGCCGTGTTCGCGCCGGAACCGAGGCTCGACGCGGCGCCGCCGCCGAGGCCGATGCGCATGCCCGGTCCGCCGAGCTGCACCAGGAGCGTCCCGGCCGGCAGCGGGCATTTTTCGACCTGGCGGGCGTCGATCGACCCGATGCCGCCGGCGAGCATGATCGGCTTGTGGAAACCCAGGCGTCGGCCGCCGACGTTCTGTTCGTAGGCACGGAAGAATCCGGCCAGGTTGGGGCGTCCGAATTCGTTGTGGAAGGCCGCCGCGCCGATCGGGCCCTCGAGCATGATCTGCAGCGGGCCGGCGATCCGCTCGGGCCGGCCGTAGTCGGCCGCCGCGTCGCCCGCCGACGACGGCGCGACGACATCGACGTCGCGCTCCCAGCGGCGCGGGGCATCGGGCAGGCGCAGGTGCGAGACCGCGAAGCCGCACAGGCCGGCCTTCGGGCGCGCTCCACGACCCGTCGCCCCTTCGTCGCGGATTTCGCCGCCGGCACCCGTCGCCGCGCCCGGGAACGGGGCGATCGCCGTCGGATGGTTGTGCGTCTCGACCTTGAAGACGATGTGCAGGAGCGCTTCGCGCGCCGCGTAGTCGATGCCGATCGCGCCGTCCGGATGGTCGCTCGCCGGCTCGAAGACGCGGCCCGCACCGCCGCTCAGGACTGCGGCGTTGTCGGAATACGCGACGATCGTCCCGTCCGGCGCCGCCCGGTGCGTCGCCCGCACCAGGTCGAACAGCGTGTCGTCCTGGTCCTTCCCATCGATGCGGAACCGCGCGTTGAAGATCTTGTGCCGGCAATGCTCCGAATTGGCCTGCGCGAACATCATCAGCTCGACGTCCGTCGGGTCGCGGCCTGCGGCCGCGAACGCATCGCGCAGGTAGTCGAGTTCGTCGTCCGACAGCGCAAGGCCCCACGCGCGGTTGGCGTCGACGAGCGCCTGGCGTCCCTCGGCGCGAAGCGGCACCGTCTGCAGCGGGCGCGACGGCGGTTCCTCGAACAGCCGCGCCGGCGCGATGTCGGATTCGACGACGCTCTCGGTCATCCGATCGTGCAGCAAGGCGATGATGCGCTGTCGGGCCGCGTCGTCGAGGTGCCGCGCCGATGCGCGCCAACCCGGCTTCATTCCGATCGCGAACAACGTCCCGCGCTCGATGCGATCGACGCTCGAGAAGCCGCAGTTGCGCGCGATCTCGGTCGCCTTGCTGGCCCACGGCGATATCGTGCCGATCCGCGGCACGACAAGGAAGCGGGCGTCGTCCGGCAACGTCTCGGCAGGCGGGAATCCGTAGTCGAGCAGGCCGGCAAGCCGCGCCCGCTCGGCGGCTTCGAGCGGCGCGCTCGCGCGCACGACATGCAGGTGGCGCGCGCCGAGCCGGACGATGCGCGGATCGATCGACTGCAGCTGGTCGCGAAGGCGAGCCGCACGGAACTCCGACAGCGCACTCGGCCCGTCGAGGACGTAATAGGACGATTCGGCGGTCATGCGGGCGCTGGGCCGGGCCGAGGACGACACGGCGCAAAGGGGTGGAACAGCGCGCAGTTTACCGAATGACGGCGTACCGAATGACGGCGTACCGAATGACGGCGCGCCCCGTGACCGCGCGCCTCAGGCCTCGGAATCGAGCGTATCGGCCGCCGACAGCGCGCGGAGCAGCGCCAGGTTGCAGCGCGAGACCGGCAGCCCGAGCTGCTCGCTCTGGTTGCGGATCCCGATCGGATCGCTGCGCTCGATCGCCTCGATCAGCGCCAGGTAGCCGGCGTAGGGTCCCTCGCGGCGCACGATGGCATCGATCACGGAATCCGACAGCGAGATGAGCTCGAAGAGCTGGTCGAACGACGCCCCGGTGATCCGGTCGAGCAGCGAGAACGCGCCGGTGATGAAGAGCTCGTCGCGCGCGGCGTCGTCATATTCCTCGGCGCCGATGAATTCCAGGAACAGCCCGCGGCGGATCGAGGCGTGCATCAGCGGGAACGTGTTGGTGTCCTTCGACGCGGTCGCCAGCAGCAACGACAGCCAGCGCATCAGCTTCTTGTAGCCGAGCATCATCACGGCGTGCTGGAACGACGTGATCTGGACCGGCAGCCCGAACGCGGCCGAATTGACGAGCCGCAGCAGCTTGAAGGCGAGCGCCGGATCGCGCTTCAGCGTCGCGTCGATCCGCGAGATCTCGGCGTCGTCGCGCACCAGGCGCAGCAGTTCCAGCACGACACCCTGCCCCGGCTGAAGCGGCCGCGCCAGTTTCTGCGAAGGGTCGTCCAGGGGCCAGCCGACGCTCGCGGCGGCGCCGCGCTCGAAGGCGAAGTCGATGTCCGCGACCGACTGCACGCCGGTCACGATGAACGGAATGCGACGCGTCACGCCGGGAGGCGCCGCGCCGCGGCGACGGTCCTCCGAAACGTGGATCAGCGCGTATTCGAAGCAGGCGAGCAGCGCGGGCGGAAGCGGCACCGCCGGCCGGCCGCGCAATGCGAGGCGCTTGCCGTCGCGAAACAGCTTCTGGGCCGTCGTCTGGACCACGGGATCGCACAGCGTCGACGTCGGAATCTCGAGGATGGCGTTCTGTCGCGCCTCCCAGGTCAGTGCCGACTGGTCGAACTCCGCGTCGAGCGGCGCAACCAGCATCGGCATCGAGCCTTCGGGCCAGACGGCATTGAGCGCGTCGAGCTCGACGCCGATCGACAGGCGATCGCCGGGCCGGGTGGCAACGACCGTGAGGCGAGTGCCGACCGCCTTGCGCTTCTGGTCGATCAGCGGCGCATAGCAAATCGCAAACGAGCCGAGCGCCCCGGTGGCGCTGCTGCTGCTCAACACGATCGAATCCGGCGCATTCATCCCATGGGCTCCCGCACCAGGAGACAATATCCGTCGAAAACCCAGTCCGATCCTCGGATTTGGCCCATCGATCAGACCGAATTTGGACCGCGGCGCCTCCGGGCGGCCCGTGGATCCCGCCTGTCGCTACACTGCGGCGTCCGGCGCAGGAACTCGTCGCGCGCCGCGGAGCACGTCCATGGGTCGACCCCTGCTGCGCGTCGCCGATCTGAGACGCATCGAACAGGCCGCGCAACAGGACTTGCCGGTGGGCGAACTAATGCAGCGCGCCGGCCGCGCCGCTGCGCGCGTCGTCGCGCGAATCGCCGCGTCGCGCGCGGGCCAGGTGGTGGTCCTGTGCGGGCCGGGCAACAACGGCGGGGACGGCTACGCGTGCGCTGCCGAATTGCGCGCAGCCGGCGGCGACGCGATCTGCTGGGCACCGCAGGCCCCGGCGTCCGACGACGCACGCGCCGCCCGGCTCCGCTATGTCGATGGCGGCGGCGCGGTGATCACGACGCTGCCGTCGTCATCCCAGCGAATCGCCGTCGTCGTCGATGCGATGTTCGGCATCGGCCTCGCGCGGCAGCTCGCCGGCCCCTACCTCCACGCTGCCGGCTGGGCCGGAGCGCTCGCGGCGCCCGTCGTGGCCGTCGACGTGCCGAGCGGCATCGACGCGGACACCGGCGCCTGGGTCGGCGGCTGCCGCGGCGTGAACGCCCGATGCACGATCACGTTCCTCGCCGACAAGCCCGGCCTCCACACGTTCGACGGCTGCGATGCCAGCGGGTACGTCGAGGTCGACACGCTGGGCGTCGATCCGCAGCCCTCGACCTTGCACCTCTTCGACGAGGTCGATGCCGCCGCGGTCGACGTCGCGCGGCCGCGCAATTCCCACAAGGGAACGTTCGGCGACGCCTGGATCGTCGGCGGCGGCATCGGGATGGTCGGCGCGCCGCTGCTGGCCGCCCGGGCCGCGCTGCGCCTCGGCGCCGGCCGCGTGTTCGTCGACTGCATCGGCGCGCCCGACCTGCGCATCGATCCGCTCCAGCCGGAGCTGATGTTCCGCCCGCTGGCCGCCTCGAGTCGCGCCGATTCGCTCGTCGTTGGTTGCGGGCTCGGCACGGGCATCGAGGCCGGCGCCGCGCTGGAGCAGGCACTGTCACTTCCGGTGCGCGTCCTCGTCGCCGATGCCGATGCCCTGAACCTGCTGGCCGGCGACGGCGAATTGCGCCGTCGATTCGCGGCGCACCCGGCGACGCGCGTCGTGACGCCGCACCCGCTCGAAGCCGCGCGACTGCTTCAGCGCGACATCGCCGCGGTGCTGGCGGATCGCGTCGCTGCGGCCTGCGAGCTCGCATCGACGTTGCGGGCCATCGCGGTCCTGAAAGGGGCCGGCACCGTCGTCGCCGCGCCCGACGGCCGCGCCGGGATCAACGCGAGCGGCTCGCCGGCGCTTGCGACGCCGGGATCCGGAGACGTGCTCGCCGGGATGATCGCGGCGCTTGCAGCGCGCGCACCCGACGTGCCGGCCGCCGTCGCGCTCGGCGTCTGGCTGCACGGCGCAGCGGCCGACGAGCACGGCAGCGACTGCGGGCTCGTCGCCGGCGAGATCGCGGCCCTCGCGTCGCGTGTCCGTTCGCGCCTGCGCGAGCGCGCCACGGCGACGGGCCGCTGATCCGGATCGGCGCCGGACGCGCGCCCCTCAGCGACGTTCCTGGACCCCCGGCGTGTCCGGCGTCACGGCGCGCCCGGCATGCAGTTCGATGCGACGGGCGCAGCGCCCCGCGATCTGCGCATCGTGCGTCACGAGCACGAGCGTCGATCCGCTCTCGCGATTGAGATCGAAAATCAGGTCGATGACCGCCGCGCCGGTACGGGCGTCGAGACTGCCGGTCGGCTCGTCGGCCAGCAGCAACGCGGGTCCGCCGACGAAGGCGCGGGCGAGCGCGACGCGTTGCTGCTCGCCCCCCGACAGCGTGCGTGGATAGTGACTCATTCGCTCCTGGAGACCGACGCGGCCAAGGATGCCGCGCGCAGCCTCCACCGCATGGGCCGCGCTCGACGACGTCGAAAGCTCCAGCGGAAGGAGGACGTTTTCCAGCGCCGTCAGGTGCTGCAGCAGCTGGAACGACTGGAAGACGAAACCCACCTTGCCCGCGCGCAGCCGCGCGCGCTCGTCCTCGCCGAGCGTTCCCAGATCGGTGCCGAAAAGGCGGACGCTGCCGCGGGTCGGGACGTCGAGTCCGGCGAGCAGGCCCAGCAGCGTCGACTTGCCCGACCCCGACGCCCCGACGATTGCCACGCTGTCGCCGGCGCGGATCGCGAGGTTGATATCATCGAGAATGGTCAAGGAACCCGTCGCGTCCTCGACGATCTTGGTCAGGCCACGCGCCTCGATCGCCCAGGCGCCGTTCGGCACCACCTCGCCGCTGGATGTCATCGCTCGACTGGCAATTGTTCCGGATGGACCCGCATGATTGAAACCGTCCTGCCGACCACGCGGCTGCGGCGCGCGCTCCGTGGTGCAGCGTGCATCGCGGTGGCGTTGTGGGCTTGCGCGGCCGCGCCTGCGCAAGCCGCGGCTCGCACGCTCCTCGTCCTGGGGGACAGCCTGTCGGCGGAGTACGGCCTCGCGCGCCACGCCGGCTGGGTCGAACTGATGGCGAAGCGGATCTCGCAGGCGGCGCCGCAGTATAGCGTGGTGAATGCGAGCATCAGCGGCGAGACCACGAGCGGGGGCGTGACGCGCTTGCCGGCGTTGATGGAGCGCCATCGACCGGACGTCGTGGTGATCGAGCTCGGCGCCAACGACGGGCTGCGCGGCCTGCCGCTCGCGGCCATGAAAGACAACCTGCAGAAGCTCGTTGCGACGTGCCGCGCCGCGAACGCGCGACCGCTTCTCGTGGGCATGCGGCTGCCGCCGAACTACGGGCGCGTCTACGCCGACCGCTTCGCGGCCGTCTACGAGGAAGTCGCCCGCGAGAATCGCGTCGACCTGGTGCCGTTCCTGCTGGACGGATTCGCCGACCAGCGCGAGCTCTTCCAGGGCGACCAGTTGCATCCGGTCGCGGCGGCGGAGGACCGGATGCTCGACAACGTGTGGCCGCACCTTCGACCGTTGCTGGGCACGCGTTGACGATGAGCGGCGTCGATCGGCTGCCCGGCCATCGGGTCGACTGCGCCGAGGCCATCCGATCGCTCGGCCGCTACTCCGCGATCATCGACGTCCGCAGCGAATCCGAATTCGACGACGATCACCTGCCCGGCGCGATCAATTGCCCGGTGCTGGACGATGCGGAGCGCGCGCGCGTCGGCACGATCTACTGCCAGGAGTCGCCGTTCGCGGCGCGCCGCATCGGCGCGGTGCTCGTCGCGCGCCACATCGCCGCGCACATCGAGGCGCGCTTCGCCTCGATGCCGGCCGATTGGCGTCCGCTCGTGTACTGCTGGCGCGGCGGCGAGCGCAGCGGCGCGATGGCCCACGTCCTCGGGCGCATCGGTTGGCGCGCTCAACAGCTCGCCGGGGGCTACAAGGCCTATCGCCGGCTGATCGTCGAGGACCTCGAATCCCTGCCCGGGCGCTACGCTCTTCGCGTCGTGATCGGACCGACCGGAAGCGGCAAGACCCGCCTGCTCGGTTCGCTGGCGCGCGCCGGAGCCCAGGTCCTGGACCTGGAGGCGCTGGCGCGCCACCGCGGCTCGGTACTCGGCTGCGTCCCGTCGCAGGCACAGCCGAGCCAGCGCTCGTTCGAATCCGCGATCTGGTGGGCGCTATCGGCCTGCGATCCGCGGCGGCCGGTCTTCGTCGAGGCCGAAAGCCGTCGAATCGGCGTCCTTCAGGTTCCCAACGCACTTCTCGAACGCATCCGCGCCTCCGAATGCCTGCGGATCCAGATGCCGCTCGCGCAGCGCGTGCGCCTGCTGCGCGACGAGTACGGTCACCTGGAGCAGGACCCTGGCCTGCTGGCGGCGCAGTTGGGACGGCTTGTCGACGTCCACGGCCGCGAGCGCATCGCGCAGTGGAACGCGCAGGCGCGCAGCGGCGCCTGGGAGGCGTTGGTCGGAGAATTGCTGCGGATCCACTACGATCCGATGTACGAGCGCTCGATCCGTCGCCATTTCGGCCTCAGCGCGACCGCACGCGAGGTGGTCATCGGCACCGCGGATGCGCCGCAGTTCGATCGCACCGCATTCGAGCTCACCGCGCTCGAGTCGGTCGCGGACCCGGGGTCGGCGTCGCCGCCCGGCCTACTTGCCGGATTCGCCGCTCGCGGTGCCTGAATCGCGCCCTCCCGCCGCATCGAGGGCGTCCTCCGCGGGATCGGCACCGGGCGCCCCCAGGGCGAGTTCCGGTTTCAGGATGCGGGCGTCGAAGCGCTTGCGCAATGCGTGGATGTAGCTGTCGTCGTCGGCTGCGCCCGCCTGCCGCGTCCAGGAAGCGAGTTCCGTCGTCCGCTTCTGCTCGTCGACGGTCGGCGCCGCTTTCCGCTCGACGACCTCGACGACCGCGTAGCCTCCGTCGAGATCGACGCCGGCGTACGCCGGCAACTTGTCCGTCGCCACCCGGAAAACCGCGAGCGCGGAGGCGGCCGGAAGCCCCGCGGCGTTGTCGCGCGAAATCTCCTGCGGCGCACCGAAGCCCGTCTCGTCGCCGTGGCCCTGCAGCGCCTTCAATCGTTCTTCGCCCGCCGCGCGCGCCAGCCGCGTCGCTTCGCGCTGCAGCAGGTCGGCCTGGATCGCCGACTTCACTTCGTCGAACGGCTTGACGGCGGCGGGGCGGTAGTCCAGTACGCGGGCCGACGCGAGCGCACTCGCGCCGACCTCGACGGCCGGGACGTTCTGCTTCTTCGCCAGCGATTCGGCGCCGAACAACGCCGACACCATCGGCGGCCCGAAGACGTTCGGCGTGCCGGGCGCGGCCGGCTGGCCGCGGCGGGTCAGGTTGTCGATCGTCTGGATCTTCAGCTTGAATTTGTCCGCCGCCGGCTGCAGGCTGGCCGACTGCTCGTAGACCATGTTCGTGAACTGCTCGGCGACCTCGCCGAAGGACTTCTGCGCCTGTTGCTTGCGCAGTTCCGCCTCGATCTGCGCTCGCACGTCGTCGAAGGGCTTCACCTCGCCGCCCTTCGCGTCGGTGACCTTGATGATGTGGAATCCGAAATCCGACTCGACAACGCCGCTCATGCCGCCCTTCGGAAGCGAGAACGCGGCATCCTCGAAGGGCTTGACCATCATCCCGCGCCCGAACCAGCCGAGGTCGCCGCCCTTGGACGCCGAACCCGGATCCTTCGAGATCGATGCGTCGCGAGCGATCTTCTCGAACTGCCCCGCGTCGGCCCTCAGTTTCTTCAGGACATCCTCGGCCAGGCGGCGAGCCGACTCCTTGTCGGGCGCGGAACCGTCCTTCCCGTAGGTGATCAGGATGTGGCTCGCCCGCCTCTGCTCCGGCTCCGTGTAGCGCGACTTGTTCTGTTCGTAATACGTCTTCACGTCGTCGGCCGACACCGCGATCGTCGCGGCGACATCGTCGAGCGTCAGCACGACATATTCCGCCTTGATCGACTCCGGCGTCTTGAACTCGCCCGGATGCGCGTCGTAGTAGGTCTTCGCGGCGTCGGCGGGAAGCGTCGCCTTCGCGATGAAGTCCTTGGCGTCGAAGCGCTGGAACCGCACGACCCGCTTTTCTTCCGCCGCCTGCCACAGGCGCCCGACGACCTCCTTCGGAAGGAAGGCCGACTCCGAAACGCCATTGGCGAGCGTCTCCTTGCCGAGGTCGTCGCGCATCCGCGCGCGGAAGCCCGCCTCGCTGAAGCCACGCGCCTGCAACATGACCTTCGCGGTCTCGAGGTCGAACTTGCCGTCGTGCTGGAAGGCGGGGATCGCGCGAATCGCGTCGTCGACCTGGGCGTCCGCGATGAGGACGTGGTCCTTCTGCACGGCACTTTCGAGCGCGCGGTCGGAAAGCAGCGAGTCCAGCGTGGCGGCACGCATCCGCGGCGTGTCGAAGACCTTGGGATCGAAGTTCTGGCCGAACATCGCGCGGTACTGCTCGAGCCGTTCGCGATGCGCGCTGTCCAGTTCAGTGGTGGTGATCGGAACGCCATCGACCTTGGCGACGCCGGACTCGCCCTGGCGGAACTGCATGAACCCGTAGACGCCGGAGATGACGAAAAAGAGGAACACCGGCAGCATCACGACGAATGCCACCCAGCGGCTGTTGCGTATCGAATCGAACATGGATCAGGTCGGCAGCCAGTGATGTGCAGCGCGCACCGAAGAAAAAAGGCGAAACGAGTTCGCCTTTTTTCACCTCAGATTGTGGCGGAGTGGACGGGACTCGAACCCGCGACCCCCGGCGTGACAGGCCGGTATTCTAACCAACTGAACTACCACTCCCCGCCGCGAAAACCTTGCGGAACCGGCCCTCGGTCGCGCAGCCGATCCCGTCGCCCGAGCAGGTGCCGCGTACCCCAGGAGGACGGCGGCTGCACGATGCACCGTCCACGGCAGACTGCTGCCGGCGCACGCCGCGGATGCATCTGGTGGGTGCTGAGAGTCTCGAACTCCCGACCTACGCCTTGTAAGGGCGCCGCTCTACCAACTGAGCTAAGCACCCCTTATGCATCCCGAGCGCCGGCACGGACCGCTCAAGGCCGATACGGCAAACCTCTAGTTTACCGCATCCTTGAGGGCCTTGCCAGCGCGGAACTTCGGAACCTTCGCCGCCTTGATCTTGATCGGCTGGTTCGTGCGGGGGTTGCGCCCGGTGCGCGCGGCGCGCTTGCCGACCGCGAACGTGCCGAATCCCACGAGCGTCACCGAATTGCCCTTCTTGAGCGAGGCACGAATGCCGCCGACCACGGCCTCCAGCGCGCGCCCGGCCGCCGCCTTGGAGATGTCGGCCTGTTTGGCAATGTGCTCGATCAATTCGGTCTTGTTCACTTGAACCCCCTCGATTTCAATTCGTGATGGTGCGGCGTTGCGGTGTCGCCGTCTAATCGGCGAACGGCATCGCGCCGGCGCGCAGCCATGCGCGCGGGAATCCTGCCAATGCCCGGTACTCGATGACCAATGGGATTGTCACGTGAGCTGCAACGACCTCGTCTTCTTCAGTCTGCGGGGCCGGTCGCACGCTGCGGCAATTCGGAGGCGTCCCGATCGGTGGCGATGTTCCGCCGCAGCACCGTATTCAACCCCGCGACTGCTTGAGTGTCAAGCCGCGCGGTCGGCACGCGCGAACGCGAATGCGCCCGCGCGCGCGGCCAAGACGCTCATCAATGCTTGACGACGCCCTCCTCCTTCGGCGGCGTCGTGCCCGCGGCGGCAGCCACCGCGGCGCCCCCGTCCTCTTCCGCGAGCGGAACGGGCTGGCGCTCGAGCGCAACCTCGAGGACGCGGTCGATCCACTTGACCGGCACGATCTCGAGGCGGCTCTTCACGTTTTCAGGAATCTCGGCCAGATCCTTCACGTTCTCCTCGGGGATCATCACGACCTTGATCCCCCCGCGCAGTGCCGCAAGGAGCTTTTCCTTCAGGCCGCCGATCGGCAGGACTTCGCCGCGCAGCGTGATCTCGCCGGTCATCGCGACGTCGGGTCGCACCGGGATCCCGGTAAGCGTCGAGACGAAAGCCGTCGTGATCGCGATGCCGGCGCTCGGCCCGTCCTTCGGCGTCGCGCCCTCCGGAAGGTGGATGTGCATGTCGCGCTTCTCGAACACCTCGTCGCGGATGCCGAGCCGCCGGGCGCGGCTGCGAACGACCGAGCGGGCGGCCTCGACCGATTCCTTCATCACGTCGCCCAGCGAGCCCGTTCGGATGATGTTCCCCTTGCCCGGCATCGCGGCCGATTCGATCGTCAGGAGTTCCCCACCGACCTCGGTCCACGCCAGCCCGGTGACCTGGCCGATCTGCGCCTCCTTCTCGGCGACGCCGAACGTATAGCGACGGACGCCCAGGTACTTGTCGAGATTCCGCGGCGAAACGCGCGCCTTCACGACCCCTTCCTTCTTCATCAGCGCGGTCTTGACGACCTTGCGGCAGATCTTCGACAGTTCGCGCTCGAGCGCGCGGACACCGGCTTCGCGCGTGTAGTAGCGCACGATGTCGCGCACCGCGGCCTCGCTCACCTCGAGTTCCGTCTTGCGGACGCCGTTGTTCTTCATCTGCTTCGGCAGCAGGTAGCGGATCGCGATGTTGACCTTCTCGTCCTCGGTGTAGCCCGCCAGGCGGATGACTTCCATGCGGTCCAGCAGCGGCGCCGGGATGTTCATCGTGTTCGCCGTGGCGACGAACATCACGTCCGAGAGGTCGTAGTCGACTTCCACGTAGTGGTCGACGAACGTGTGGTTCTGCTCCGGATCCAGCACCTCGAGGAGCGCCGAGGACGGGTCGCCGCGGAAGTCCTGCCCCATCTTGTCGACCTCGTCGAGCAGGTACAGCGGATTGCGCACGCCGGCCTTCGCGAGGTTCTGCAGGATCTTGCCCGGCATCGAGCCGATGTACGTGCGCCGGTGGCCGCGGATTTCCGCCTCGTCGCGGACGCCGCCGAGCGCCATGCGGACGAACTTGCGGTTCGTCGACTTCGCGATCGACTGGCCGAGCGAGGTCTTTCCGACGCCCGGGGGGCCGACCAGGCACAGGATCGGCGCCTTCAGGCGATCGACCCGCTGTTGCACCGCCAGATACTCGACGATCCGCTCCTTGACCTTCTCGAGGCCGTAGTGGTCCTCGTCGAGCACGCGCTGCGCGTTGGCGAGGTCGTTGTTGATCTTGCTGCGCTTCTTCCACGGCAGGTTGATCAGCGTGTCGATGTAGTTGCGAACGACGGTCGCCTCGGCGGACATGGGCGACATCAGCTTCAGCTTCTTCAGCTCCGCCTCGGCCTTGGCGCGCGCCTGCTTCGGCATCCGCGCGGCCTTGATCTTCTTGTCCAGCTCGTCGAGGTCGGCACCTTCCTCGCCCTCGCCGAGTTCCTTCTGGATCGCCTTCACCTGCTCGTTGAGGTAGTACTCGCGCTGGCTCTTCTCCATCTGCCGCTTCACGCGGCCACGGATGCGCTTCTCGACCTGCAGGATGTCGATCTCGGTCTCGAGCTGCGCGAGAAGGTGCTCCAGCCGTTCCGAAAGGCCACTCATCTCCAGGATGCGCTGCTTCTGCTCCAGCTTCAGGGGCAGGTGCGCGGCGATCGTGTCGGCGAGCCGCCCGACCTCGTCGATGCCGGCGATCGACGTCAGGATCTCGGCCGGGATCTTCTTGTTGAGCTTCACGTACTGGTCGAACTGCGCGACGATCGCGCGCCGCAGGGCCTCCAGCTCCGAGCCCGTCGACACCTCGGGCGGGATCGGCGTGAGCTCGCAGGTGAAATGGCTGGGGCCGTCCTCGATCTGGTGGATGTGGGCGCGCTGCGCCCCCTCGACCAGCACCTTCACCGTGCCGTCGGGAAGCTTCAGCATCTGCAGGATGTTGGCCACGCAGCCGATCGAATAGATGTCGTCGGCGCCCGGCTCGTCCTTCGCCGCGTTCTTCTGCGCGACGAGCATGATGCTCTTGCCGGCATCCATCGCCGCTTCCAGCGCCTTGATCGACTTGGGCCGGCCTACGAACAGCGGGATCACCATGTGCGGGAAGACGACGACATCGCGCAGCGGAAGCAGCGGCATCGAGGTGCGTTCGGAGGGCAATGGGCTCGTGGACATGGGTCTTCCTGCGGGAACGATGGGACGCAGATGGGGGCGCCAGGCACCGATTCAATCGGGCCTCGGCGACCCCCAGCGACGGAACCACTCTAGCACGCCCGGATGGCGCGCCCGGGGCGGCCCGTCGGGGCGCCGAAAGGCCGGAAAGCCCCTGGAACCGGGCGCTAATTACGCGAAACGGCGTCGGAAGACGCACCAGACCCCGGGATTCCGCGGCTTTTCCCCGCGATGGCGCCGCGGCGCGGCGGCGCGGCGCGTTCAGCGGGGAGCGCCGGCGACCTTCGGCTGGTCGGCGAAGATGACGAGCGGCCGGCCGCTGCCGCCGATCGCCGCCTCGTCGACGACGACCTTCACGGCGTTCTTCATCCCCGGGAGGTCGTACATGACGTCGAGGAGCACGCCTTCGACGATCGAACGCAGGCCGCGCGCGCCGGTGCGCCGTTTCAGCGCCTTGCGAGCGATCGCGGCAAGCGCGTCGTGCCGGACCTCCAGCTCGACCGATTCCATCGAGAAGAGCTTCTGGAACTGCTTGACGAGCGCGTTCTTCGGTTCGACGAGGATCTGGACGAGCGCAGCCTCGCTGAGTTCGTCGAGCGTGGCGACGACCGGCAGGCGACCGACCAGTTCCGGGATGAGGCCGAACTTGATCAGGTCCTCGGGCTGCGCATCGCGCAGCAGCTCGCCGACCGAACGATCGCTCGGGCTCGCGACCTCCGCGCCGAAACCGATGCCGCTCTTCTCCGAGCGGCTGCGGATGATCTTCTCCAGCCCGTCGAAGGCGCCGCCGCAGATGAACAGGATGTTCGTCGTGTCGATCTGCACGAAGTCCTGGTTCGGATGCTTGCGCCCGCCCTGCGGCGGCACGCTCGCGATCGTTCCCTCGATGAGCTTGAGCAGCGCCTGCTGCACGCCTTCGCCGGAGACATCGCGGGTGATGGACGGGTTGTCCGACTTGCGCGAGATCTTGTCGATCTCGTCGATGTAGACGATGCCGCGCTGCGCCTTCTCGACCTCGTAGTTGCAGTTCTGCAGCAGCTTCTGGATGATGTTCTCGACGTCCTCGCCGACGTAGCCGGCCTCGGTGAGCGTCGTCGCGTCCGCGATCACGAACGGTACGTTGAGCAGGCGCGCCAGCGTCTGCGCGAGCAGCGTCTTGCCGGAACCGGTCGGGCCGATCAGCAGGATGTTGCTCTTCGCCAGCTCGACGTCGTCCTTCGTCGACAGGTGCTTGAGGCGCTTGTAGTGGTTGTAGACCGCGACCGAGAGGATGCGCTTGGCCTGCTCCTGCCCGATCACGTACTGGTCGAGTATCGAGCAGATCTCGTGCGGCGTTGGCAGGTCGGAGCGCGGCCCGGCCGCGCCATCGGTCGTGGTCTCGTCGCGGATGATGTCATTGCACAGGTCGATGCACTCGTCGCAGATGAACACCGAGGGCCCGGCGATCAGCTTGCGTACCTCGTGCTGGCTCTTGCCGCAGAACGAGCAGTAGAGAAGCTTCTCGCTCGAGGCCTTCTTATCCGACATGAGGCGCGACTCCCGCTACCCGAATCGTCGTTGAACGATGCGCTGCATCCTGCGGCTCAACCGCCGTCGCCGCGCTTGACGAAGATCCTGTCGATCAGCCCGTAGCTTACTGCATCCTCCGCCGACATGAAGTTGTCGCGGTCGGTGTCGCGCGAGATACGCTCGACCGGCTGGCCGGTGCGTTCGGCGAAGATCGCGTTCATCCGCTCGCGAAGCTGCAGGATCTCGCGCGCCTGGATCTCGATGTCCGACGCCTGGCCCTGCGAGCCGCCGGACGGCTGGTGGATCATGATCCTCGAGTTGGGCAGCGCGTAGCGCTTGCCCTTCGCGCCGGCAGCGAGCAGGAACGCCCCCATGCTGGCCGCCATCCCGACGCAGATCGTCGAGACGTCCGGCTTGATGAACTGCATCGTGTCGTAGATGGCCAGCCCGGAATACACCGAGCCGCCCGGCGAGTTGATGTACAGCGCGATGTCCTTGTCCGGGTTTTCCGACTCCAGGAACAGCAGCTGCGCGACGACGAGATTCGCGGTCTGGTCGTTGACCGGCCCCACGAGGAAGACGACGCGATCGCGAAGAAGGCGCGAATAGATGTCGTAGGCCCGCTCGCCGCGGCCGCTCTGCTCGATGACCACCGGGACCATACCGAGGCCCGTCGGGCCGGCGTCGAGATCCGCCGCCGTCCGCCCGCCCGTCGCCGGCCCGCCGAAACCTGCCATCCGATTGCTTCCTTGCATCGATTCCTCCATCGATCGGCGGAGCGCCCGCCGCACGCGACACTACCGGAGACTACGCATGTCCCATCAGCTCGTCGAACGCGACCGGCGCCTCGACCGCGCGGGCGTGGGCGAGAACCCAGGCCACGACGTTGTCCTCGGTGACCATCGACTCGACCTCCGAGAGCCGCTCGCGGTTGCCGAGGTACCACTGGATGACTTCCGCCGGCTTCTCGTAGCTCTGCGCGACCTCCTCGATCGCCTTGCGTACCTGGTCCTGGCGCGCCTGCAGCTTCTCGCTGCGCACGAGTTCGGCGACCAGGAGGCCGAGGCGCACGCGCCGCTCGGCCTGCGGCGCCACCGCCTCGACGAGCGCCGGCGGCAGCGGCTCTTCGGTCGCGCCGGCCTGCGGCGCGGGCGCCGAGCGGGCGCGCAACGAGCGCGCGAGTTCCTGCTTCTCGTTCTCGACGAGACCTCGCGGCAGCTCGAACGTCGCGGCCCCCAGCAGCGCGCCCATCACGCTGTCCTTGGTCCGCGCCTTCAGGCGCGCCGCGACCTCCCGTTCCAGATTCGCCTTCACCTCGGCGCGCATGCGCACCAGGCTGCCATCCGCGATACCCAGCGAACGCGCGAATTCCTCGTCCAGCGCCGGCAGCACCGGCTCCTCGACGCTGCGGACGGTGGCCTCGAACTGCGCCGTCTTCCCGGCGACGTCGCGGCCGTGGTAGTCGGCAGGGAACGTCACCGGGAAGGACTTCGTCTCGCCGGCCGCCGCGCCGCGCAGTCCGGCTTCGAAATCCGGCAGCATCCGGCCCTGGCCGACGACGAACGAGAAATTCTCCGCCTTGCCGCCTTCGAAGGCGACGCCGTCGATCGTTCCGACGAAGTCGGCGACGACGCGGTCGCCTTCATGGGCGCCGCCTTCGCGCGCCCGGAACGACGCTCTCTGGCGACGCATGATTTCCAGCGTCCGGTCGACCTCGGCGTCCCCCACCGGACACGTCGCCTTCCTGACCTCCGTGGTCGACAGGTCGGCGACCGCCACTTCCGGCATCACTTCGAACGTCGCGGAGAACGCCAGTTCGGCGTCGGACGAACCCGCCTTCGCCTCGACGCGCGGCGAGCCCGCGAGCCGAAGCTTGCTGGCGGCCACGGCGGCGTCGAACGCCGCCGCGACCTTCGCGTTGAGCACCTCGGCGTGGACCTGGGCGCCGTAGGACGCGGCGATCATCCGCAGCGGGACCTTGCCCTTGCGGAAGCCGGGCAGCGTCGCGTCGCGGGCAATCTTGTTGAGGCGGGTCGTGACTTCGCGCTCGATATCGGGCGCCGAGACCGACAGGTCGACGCGGCGTTCCAGCGCGCCGAGCGCTTCGATGACTGGTTGCATGTTCGATCAAAGGCCGCGCGGGCGGCCGCTCAGGTTGCGTGAGGTGACATGGCGCACGCTGCCGGCGCCGCCGCCGCGGACCGGAATCGGTCCGCACCGGCGGGCGATGCCGCGGCGGCAATCGCGATCGCGACTCGTGGTGCGAAGGGGGGGACTCGAACCCCCATGCCGGTGAAGGCGTCAGGACCTAAACCTGGTGCGTCTACCAATTTCGCCACCTTCGCCCGGGGACCCGCTGCGCCGATTGCTCCTCGCGCGAGCCTCCCCTCCTGCGGATCCACGAACCGCGCGCGGATTTTACTCGATCGCCACCACGAGGCTCCGCCGGCGCATGCTAGTGTGCCGCGCGCGGCGCCAACGACGAGCGCCGCCAACGACCGTTCACGGCAGATGGCCGATCACTACGAGAATTTTCCCGTCGCTTCCTGGCTGATGCCGGGCGCGTTGAGACCCGCGGTGCTCGCGATCTATGCCTTCGCCCGCCACGCCGACGACGTCGCCGACGAGGGCGACGCGAGCCCCTCCCAACGCCTGGCGCAACTCGGCGCGCTGCGCCGCGAACTCGATGCCATCGAAGCCCGACGCGCGACCGCCTGGCCGGCGCTCGCCGCGGCGGTGTCCCGCCACGGGCTGCCCGTCGACCTGCTGCGCGACCTGCTGTCCGCCTTCGAGCAGGACGTCCGCGTGACGCGCTACCCCGACTACCCGGCCCTGCTCGACTACTGCCGCCGCTCGGCGAATCCGGTCGGCCGCCTGCTGCTGGCGCTCTACGGGTGCCGCGACGCCGACGCCGAGCGGGAGTCCGACGCGATATGCACCGCGCTGCAGCTGATCAACTTCTGGCAGGACGTCGCGATCGACTGGGCCAAGGGACGCGTGTACCTGCCGCAGTCGGAGCTCGCGGCGGCGCGCATCGACGAAGCGCAGATCGCGGCCGGCGCGCAGGGGCCGGCCTGGACGGCCCTGATGGCACGCCAGGTCGGGCGGGCGCGGGCACTGATGTGGTCCGGTGCGCCGCTCGCGCGGCGACTTCGGGGCCGGCTGGGCTGGGAACTGCGCCTCGTGATCCAGGGCGGTTTGCGAATCGCGCAGCGGATCGACGCGGTCGGCGGCGACGTCTTCCGGCACCGGCCGACGCTGGCGGCGACCGACTGGCTGGTCGTTGGCGCGCGCGCGCTCACGATGCCGGCACCGCCTCCGCTGCCGCTCACCCCGGATCCGTCGCGATGACACCGGACCAGTACTGCGCGCAGAAGGCGGCGGCAAGCGGCTCGAGCTTCTATTACAGCTTCCTGTTCCTGCCACCGGAGCGCCGTCGCGCGATCACGGCGCTATACGCCTACTGCCGCGAAGTCGACGACATCGTCGACGCCAGCGGCGCCGACCCGTCGGTCGCGCGCTCGAAGCTCGCCTGGTGGGCGACGGAACTCGCGCGCGTCGCCGCCGGCGACCCGCAGCACCCCGTGACGAGGGCGCTCGCGGCGGCCGACATGGCGCGCTACGGGATCACGCACGAACGCCTCGAACAGGTGCTCGAAGGCATGGCGATGGACCTGTCGCAAAACCGCTACCTGGACTTCACCGCGCTGGCCCGTTACTGCCACCTCGTCGCCGGCGTCGTCGGCGAGATGTCGGCCGGGATCTTCGGCGCCAGCGACCCCGCCACGTTCGACTATGCGCGCCGTCTCGGGCGGGCGCTGCAGCTCATCAACATCATCCGCGACGTCGGCGAGGACGCGAGGCGCGGGCGGATCTACCTGCCGATCGAGGACCTGCAGCGGTTCGGCGTCAAGGTGGCCGACCTCGTCGCCTCCCGCTACGTCGACGGCTTCGAGGACCTGATGCGCTTCCAGGCGCAACGGGCGCGCGAAACCTACGATGCGGCGCTCGCGACGCTTCCGGACGCGGACCGCCGGGCGCAGCGGCCCGGGCTCATCATGGGCGCGATCTACCGGACGCTGCTCGAGGAAATCGAGCGCGAGCGGTTCCGCGTGCTGCACCAGCGGATCGCGTTGACGCCGCTGCGCAAGTTCGCCATTGCCTGGCGGACATGGGTATTCGGCGCGCGGTGGCCGCGGCCCGCGACTTGACCCGCCGCGACGCGCGCTTCTCCGGGCGCCCGCCGCGCGTGCTCGTGGCCGGCGCCGGCTGGTCCGGCCTCGCCAGCGCGATCGAACTGCAGCGGGGCGGCGCTGACGTGCGCGTCGTCGACGCCGCGCCCCATCCCGGTGGCCGGGCCCGCCGTGTCGTCGTGCGGCTGGGCGACCGCGCGTTTGCGCTCGACAACGGCCAGCACCTGCTGCTGGGCGCGTACCGCAGCACCCGCGCGCTGATGCGCGAGGTCGGGCTCGCGCCGGAGCAGGCGCTGTTCGAGTCGCCGTTCGAGCTGCAGTACCCGGACGGCTTCCGGATTGCGGCCGGGCGGGCGCCGGCGCCGTGGCACCTGCTGCAGGCGCTCGTCGGAGCGCGCGGCCTGTCGGCGGCGGAACGCACGGCGATCGTCGCCTGGGTCGCCCGCCGGCGCTGCGCGGGATGGCGCGTCGAGCCGGACGCCCCGGCTTCGACATTGTTCCGCGAGCATCCGGCGCGATGCGTCGAGCGCCTCTGGGATCCGCTGTGCCTTGCGGCCCTCAATGTCCCGCTCGACCAGGCATCGGCACGCACGCTGCTCAACGTGCTGCGCGACAGCCTTGGCGCGACGTCGGCTGCCAGCCGCTACCTCATTGCGCGGCGCGACCTGTCGGCGACGTTTCCGGATGCCGCGCAGGCGCACCTCGCGCAGCGCGGCGTCGCCTTCCACTGGCGACAGCCGATACGCCGACTCGAGCACGACGCATCGGGCGGATGGCGCGTGCAGACCCGCGATGCGGAGTTTCCGGCCGACGCGATCGTCCTTGCGCTGCCGGCAGACCGCGCAGCCAGCCTGCTCGAAAGCGCCGCGCGGGCGCCGCTCGATGCCGTCGTTGCCGCGCTGCGGCGGGTCCGGCACGCCCCGATCGCGACCGTGTACCTGAGAACGTCGAGCGCGTTCCGCCTCCCGCGACCCCTGCTTGCGCTGCGCTCGCGGCCGGGCGAACGGCGCTACGGCCAATTCGTCTTCGACCGCGGTTGGCTCGACCCGGCGTGCAGCGGCGTCCTGGCCGTCGTCGTCAGCGGCTCCGGCCCGCACGAGCAGCTCGACGCCGGCGACCTGGCTGCCGCGGCATCGGCGCAGCTCGCCTCGGACCTGCAGCTGCCGTTGCCGATCGACCACGCCGTGCTGCGCGAGAAGCACGCGACGATCGTCCCGTCGCCCGGCCTCGTGCGCCCGGCGACGCGCCTGCCGCTGCCGGGCCTGTATCTCGCGTCCGACGCGGCCGACAGTCCGTATCCCTCGACGCTCGAAGGCTCCGTCCGCTCCGGGATCGCCGCGGCGCGCGCCGCGCTGCAGGATTTCGGCTGAGGCGGCGCGGCGGCGTGCTCCCCGCGCGTCGATCGGCCGTCGATCGGGCGTCAGTCGGACGTCAGCCGGCCGTCAATCGGCCAATCGTTCCAGCGCCTCCGCGAGCCGGTCGACCGCAATGACCTCGAGGCCCTCGATCGGCTGTCGCGGCGCGTTGGCGCGCGGGATCACGGCGCGATTGAATCCGAGCTTCGCGGCCTCGCGCAGGCGCTCCTGGCCGCGCGGCGCCGGACGGATCTCGCCGGCAAGCCCGACCTCGCCGAACGCGACCAAGCCTCGCGGCACCGGCCGGTTGCGGATCGACGAGACGATCGCCAGCAGCACGGCGAGGTCGGCGGCCGGCTCGTCGATCCTGACGCCGCCGACGGCGTTGACGAACACGTCGCGATCGAAGCTGGCGAGCCCGGCGTGCCGGTTGAGAACGGCCAGCAGCAGGGCCAGGCGCTGCGGATCCACGCCGACGCTCAGGCGGCGGGGATTCGGCACGTGGGAAGTGTCCACGAGCGCCTGGATCTCCACCAGCAGCGGACGCGTCCCTTCCTGCGTCACGAGCACGCAGGAGCCGGGCACCGTGCCGCCCTTGCCGTCGGTCCCGTATTGCGACAGGAAGATCGCGGACGGGTTCGCGATGCCGCGCAGCCCGCGTTCGGTCATCGCGAAGACGCCGATCTCGTTCACGGCCCCATAGCGGTTCTTGAAAGCGCGCACGAGGCGATACGTCGAGTGCGTGTCGCCTTCGAAATAGAGGACCGTGTCGACCATGTGCTCCAGCACCCGCGGTCCGGCCAGCGTGCCCTCCTTGGTGACGTGGCCGATGAGGACGAGGCTGGTGCCGGCACGCTTTGCCAGCCGCGTCAACTGCGCTGCGCATTCGCGGACCTGGGCGACCGAGCCGGCGGCCGACGGCAGCGCCGCGCAGTGCATCGTCTGGATCGAGTCGATGACGACCACGCGCGGCGCTTCCGCGACGATCGTCGCGAGGATCGTCTCGAGATTCGTCTCCGCGACCAGGTGCAGCGTCGCGTCGCCGAGCCCGAGGCGCCGCGCGCGCAGCGCAACTTGCGCATTCGACTCTTCCCCGGTGACGTAGAGGACCGGCTGGCGCGCCGACAGCGCGGCGAGCGCCTGGAGCAGCAGAGTCGACTTGCCGATCCCGGGATCGCCGCCGAGCAGGACGACGCCGCCCTCGACCAGCCCGCCGCCGAGGACGCGGTCGAACTCCTCGATCCCGGTCGGGTTGCGGTCGAGTTCCGCGGCGACGACGCCTCCGAGCGCCTGTACCGCGCCGGCGGCGGCGGCCGGCGCCGAGGATCCGGCGGCGCCGGGATCGACGATGGCCTCGGCCAGCGTGTTCCAGGCGCCGCATTGCGCGCACTGCCCGGCCCACTTCGGCGCCACCGCGTGACACTCCGCGCAGACGTATTGCGTCCTCAGGCGGGCCATCTCAGGCGACGCTCCGCGCGACGCGCGGCGCCACCGCGCAGAGCAGTTCGTAGCCGATCGTGCCGGCGCGCTGCGCAACCTCGTCGACCGCGACGGTGCGCCCCCACAACTCGACTTCCGCGCCGACCGCGGCGTCCGCGATTCCGGTCAGGTCGACCGTCAGCATGTCCATCGAGACGCGACCGGCCAGCGGCACCACGCGGCCGGCCACCGCGACCGGGGTTCCGTCCGGTGCGTGCCGCGGATACCCGTCGGCATAGCCACAGGCGACGACACCGATGCGCGACGGCCGTCTCGCCTGCCAACGGCCACCATAACCGACGGTCGCCCCGCTCGGCACGTCACGCACCTCCAGGAGCCGCGACCGCAACGACATCGCCGGCAGCAGCCCGAGGTCCGACGCCGGCGTCGCCGCGCACGGCGCGCCGCCGTAAAGCACGATACCCGGCCGCACCGAGTCGCCGCCGACGGAAGGCTGCAGCATCAGCGCCGCCGAATTGGCGATCGACCGCGGACCGCGATAGTCGCGCGTCGCTTCGGCAAAGCGGTCGATCTGCTCCCGCACCGATGGCGATGCGGGCTCCGCGACGCGCGCATCGGCGTTGGCGAGGTGCGTCATCGCGGCGGCGACTTCGACGTGCGGCATCGACGCCGCCCGCGCCAACGCCGCTGCGAACCGCGACGGCTCGAAACCCAGACGGTTCATGCCGCTGTTGCACTTGAGGTGGACCGCAACACGCCCGCCGGGGCGCGAACGCTCGAGGAGCGCGAGCTGCGTGTCGCAATGAACGACGGTCGCCAGACCGAGACGCACGACGGCCTCCAGGTCGGCGGCCTCGAAGAATCCCTCCAGCAGCAGGATCGGTCGAGTCCATCCGGCGGCGCGCGCGCGCGCCGCCTCGGCAAGATCGAGGACGGCAAGGCCGTCGGCAGCGCCGAACGCGGCCACGGCCTGCTCGATCCCGTGGCCATAGGCATCCGCCTTGGCGACCGCCCAGACGGCGCGGCCGCCGGCGCGTCGCTTCGCGACGTCGAGGTTATGGCGAAGGGCCTCGACGTGGACGATGGCCTGGATCGGGCGCGGCATCGCGGAAGAATACCTGCATCGCGACCTTCCGACTTCCGCCATCGCCCCGGGGCCGGGCTCCCGTCGGCGCGGGGCGAGCGTGCTATAAACCGCGCGCTGTCGACGCATCCATCGCGGACGCATCCACCGCGGAAGTCGCCGGACGGCACGTCGCGGCATCGAACCCGACCGACGCAATCCCGGCGGCCCCTGCGGCCGATCCCACCTGCATGTCCTGCCCATGAACCGCGCGTTCTACATCGTGATGGCGGCGCAGTTCTTCTCGTCGCTCGCCGACAACGCGCTGCTGATCGCGGCCATCTCGCTGCTGCGCGACATCCACGCCCCGGAGTGGATGACGCCGATGCTGAAGCTCTTCTTCTTCGTCTCCTACGTGCTGCTCGCCGCCTTCGTCGGCGCCTTCGCCGACTCGATGCCGAAGTCGCGCGTCATGCTGGTGACCAACGGCGTGAAGGTCGTCGGCGCGCTGATGATGCTCGTCAACGTGCATCCGCTGCTCGCCTACGCCGTCGTCGGCATCGGCGCCGCGGCCTACTCGCCCGCGAAGTACGGGATCGTCACGGAGATGCTTCCGCCGGAGAAGCTCGTCGCGGCCAATGGCTGGATCGAGGGCCTTACCGTCGGCTCGATCATCCTCGGCTTCGTCACCGGCGGGATCCTGGTGTCGCCGCAGGTCGGCCAGGCGCTGCTCGACATCGACGTGCCGTTCATCGACACCGACATCGACCGCGTCGGCGAGGCGGCCATCGCGGTCATCGCCGGCATCTACGCACTCGCGGCGATGATCAACCTCGCGATCCCGGACACCGGCGCGCGCTACGCGCGCCAGGAGCATTCGGTCTGGCGCCTGATCACCGATTTCGCGCATTGCGCCAAGGTGCTGTGGACCGACCGCCTCGGCCAGATCTCCCTCGCCGTGACGACGCTGTTCTGGGGTGCCGGCGCGACACTGCAGTTCGTGGTGCTCAAGTGGTCGGAGCAGGCCCTCGGCCTGACGCTCTCCCAGGGCGCGATCCTGCAGGCCGTCGTCGCGGTCGGCGTCGCCGCGGGCGCCGTCTATGCCGCCGCCCGCGTCTCGCTGAAGGAGTCGCTCGGCGTGCTTCCCGTCGGCATCGCGATGGGGCTCGCGATCGTCGCGCTGTCGTTCATCAACTTCAAGGCGCTGGCGAGCGGCGGCATCGCGCTCGGCAGCCACACGCTGCGCTACAGCGAGATCGCCGCCGGCGCGGTCATGCTGCTGATCGGCGCCATGGCCGGCTACTTCGTCGTGCCGATGAACGCGCTGCTGCAGCATCGCGGCTACGTCCTGCTGTCGGCCGGCCATTCGATCGCGGTGCAGAACTTCAACGAGAACCTCAGCATCCTCGTGATGCTCGGCCTCTACGCGGTGCTGATCGGGGCCTCGATCCCGATCACGACGATCACGATCCTCTTCGGGGCCTTCGTCGCGACGACGATGGGCGCGGTGCTGCTGCGCCACCGCCGCAACCAGCGCGAATTCGATTCGGTCGCGCTGATCGGCGAGCACCGGCACTGACGCGGTCTCGCGGCCGAACCGTGCGCGCCGCTACCGGATCCGCCCCTCGACGACATCGCGCGCCAGGCACAGGTCGGCCCACGACTTGGACTTGTCCGCCAGGCTGCGAAGCAGGTACGCGGGATGGTAGGTGACGACGACCGGAATGCCGCGCCCGTCGGCATCGTAGCGGTGGACGCGCCCGCGCAGGCTAGCGATGCTGGCGTCGGTTCCGAGCAGCGACTGCGCGGCAAAGCGACCCATCACGAGCAGCAGGCCGGGCGCGACGAGCGCGATCTGACGCCGCAGGAACGGCTCGCAGCGGGCGACTTCCTCCGGTTCCGGATTGCGGTTGGCGGGCGGCCTGCATTTCAGGACGTTCGCGATATAGACGGAGCCATCGCCCTGCGCGGTGCGCGACAGGCCGACGGCGGCCAGCATCTGGTCGAGTAGCCGGCCGGCCTGGCCGACAAAAGGCTCGCCGCGCGCATCCTCCTCCGCTCCCGGCGCTTCCCCGATCAGCATCCAGCGGGCGGACCGGTCGCCAACGCCGAAGACGGTCTGCGTGCGCGTCCGGCACAACGCGCACGCGGCGCAGGCCTGGACCGCCTGCTCGAGTTGCCCCCAGTCCATCGTCGGGACCGCGGTCACGGCGCCGTTCGACGCGGCGGCCACGCTGTCGACGTCCGCGCGGTCGACCGCGGGAGCCACTGTCGCGCCCGGCCGAGCCGGCACGGCGGCGATCGAAACGGAATCGGCGCCGCGACGCCGACGCCAGAGCGGCCCGATCCCGAGGCCGTGCCACAACGCGTCGCGCCGCGCCGTGCCGCTCATAGCGTGAGCCTCATCACGAGCGCATCTTCGCGCTCGTTCGGCGCCGGGTAATAGCCCCGCCGCACGCCGATGTGCTGGAATCCGTAACGGCGGTAGAGGCTGAGCGCCGCCGCGTTGCTGGGCCGGACTTCGAGCAGCATCGTCCTCGCGCCGTACTCGCGCGCGCAGCGGGCCGCCCATTCCAGCACTTTCCAGCCATAACCGCGGCGCTGCCAAGGCTGGGCGACGCTCAGGTTCAGCAGGTGCGCCTCGTCCACGGCCATCAGGATCACGCAGTAGCCGACGAGGTCTCCGGCGTCGCCGCGGAGGATCCACGCGACATTTCCCGCCTGCAGCGCATCGAGGAAGTTCCCGCGTGTCCACGGAAAGGGATAGATCGACCGCTCGACCGCATGGACCGCGTCGACCAGCGCGACGGTCATCGGCTCGAACGCCTCCCCGTGCGGGCGCGCCACGGCGCTCACGCGACCCTCCCGGCCGGCGCGGCGCGCCGTTCCTCGACCGTCAGCGCGACGCGCTCGCGCACATAGAGGGGAGCCGCCAGGGCCGCCGGCCCGCCGCGACCGCCGCGAATCCCTTGGCCCGCGATCCGCGCCATGGCTTCGGCCTGTGCGCCCGGCGCGGGCCATGCGCGACGCTTGGCCCCGGGCGGCATCGCGACCTCGACGTTCGCGACCAGGTCGACGGCGCCGCAGGTCGCCGCGAGCGGCGCGATATCGCCCTTGCCCGCCAGGCGCGGGGCGACGATCTCGCGCCATTCGCCGCGCGCCGCCGCGGCGGCGGTCGCCTCGTACGCCGCGCAGTAGACCTGGTTCATCCTCGCGTCGATCGCGACGAGGATAGCGCCCCCGGCAGGCGCCGCCGCCGCGGCCAGCGCGTGGAGGTTTCCGACGCCCAGCACCGGGCGGCCGCATCCGTAAGCCAGGCCCTGGACGATGCCGCACGCGATCCGCAGCCCGGTGAACGAGCCGGGACCGGCGCCGAAAGCAAAACCCGCGCAATCGCCGACGGCCAGGCCGTTGCGCGCCAGGACGGCGGCGATCATCGGCAGCGCGCGTTCCGAGTGGCGATTGCCGACAAGCTCCGACGCGGCGTCGACGACCTCGGGATGGCCGCCGGCCGGCAGGTAGGACACCGCGACATGGCAATGCTCACTCGCGGTGTCCAGGACGAGGATCGCGGCGCTCGGCGCGGGGACGGCGATGGTCACGGTCGTAGGCAGGCGGGTTTCCGGACGACGGCCGCGCCACCACCGGGACGGCCACGCCATCAGCGGCGCAGTCTACCGGCCGCGTGGCCGGCTTGCGGGCGGCACACGCGGCAACCACCGCGCCGGGGCGACCGCGCCGCCCCTGCCGGAATTTTATCGGGATCGGATCCGAAGGCGGCGCGACCGCGCATCGATCCGGTGCCTTCGGCGCGTCGCGGTGCGGGAACGAGGTGCCCCGCAATCGCCGCCTGCCCGCGGGCCTCAGGGGCCCCGGTGGCCACCCTTCCACTCGCGATGCGCGTCGCGAATCTGCTCGCGGAGCTGGCGGCGCTCCTCCGGGCTCAACCGCGGTCGCGGGCCCGCACCCGTCGCGGCCGGGGGCGGCGCGGGAGGCGGCGGTCGCGCCGCTTCGACGCGCTGCTCGTCGCGCCGACGGTTGCGTGCCTCCGCGATCTGCTGCTGGATCTCCGCGCGCTGCTGCGGCGTGACGCGCGAGCGCAACACCTGTCGCTCTTCCGGCGGCAGTGCGCGCCACGCCTGAAGCCGCTGGTCCGGGGTCATGGCCTGCCATTCGCCGTCGCCGGGCAACGCCGGCGCCGCGGCCGCGCCCGAGAGCGGGCCCGCGACCGCGATCGCGAAGGCGAGCAGGACCAGCTTGGGCACGGCGAGATTGATCCGGATGCGGAAAGCGTTCGGCTGATGGATCCGATATTAGGCATTAACGCGCCGCGCGCGAGTCGATAGGTACCAAAACAACGCGCTTGCCAAGTAAATTCTGTAACAAGTTGTCGGCGACCGGCCGCGTCGCGCGGCGACCTTCGACACACGGCGCCTCGCCGCCGATCCGGGCTAGCATCTCGGCACGAAGAAAGGACGACTCGATGAACAAACCGGCGTCGAACAAGATCCTGGTCGTCGACGACGACCAGCGGCTGCGCGACCTCCTGCGGCGCTACATGACCGATAACGGCTTCAGCGTCTTCACCGCGGACAGCGCGCAGGCGATGAACAAGCTGTGGCTGCGCGAACGCTTCGACGTGCTGATCCTCGACCTGATGATGCCGGGCGAGGACGGGCTGTCGATCCTGCGCCGCCTGCGCGGCGCCAACGACGCAACGCCGGTCATCATGCTCACGGCCAAGGGCGAGGACATCGACCGGATCGTCGGGCTCGAGATGGGCGCGGACGACTACCTGGCCAAGCCGTTCAATCCGCGTGAGCTTCTCGCGCGCGTCAACGCGGTCCTGCGACGCAAGGCGCCGGCCGAGGTTCCCGGCGCGCCGTCGCAGGAACCGAAGTGCGTGGAGTTCGGCGACTTCATGCTCGACCTCTCGACCCGTTCGCTGACGCGCGGCGGAGCACAGGTACCCCTCACGACAGGCGAATTCGCGGTGCTGAAGGTCTTTGCGCGGCACCCCAAGATCCCGCTGTCGCGCGAGAAACTGATGGAACTGGCGCGCGGACGCGAATACGAGGCGTTCGACCGCAGCCTCGACGTGCAGATCTCCCGGCTGCGCAAGCTGATCGAGCCGGATCCGGCCAAGCCGCGCTACATCCAGACGGTCTGGGGCCTGGGGTACGTCTTCATCCCGGACGGCGCTTCGTGATCGATCCGCGGGCGGCCTCCGCCGCCTCGAATGTCGCCCGGCTCGCGCGGCACGCCGGCGCGTGGCCGCCATGAGGCTCGCCAGCCCGTCGCTTTTCTGGCGCACGTTCCTGCTGATCGTCGCGCTGATCGCGACCAGTTCCTGGGTCGCGCTGCAGATCTTCCAGCTGGTCGAGCAGGATCGCTATGCGCAGCAGGTCGCGCGCGAACTCGTCTCGATCGTCAATACGACGCGCTCGGCGCTGGTCTACTCCGATCCGACGCGCCGCCGCGGTCTGCTGCTCGAGTTGATCGATGCCGAGGGCATACGTGTCGTTCCCCGCGAGACGAGCGACCAGGTCCAGGCATTCCCGCCACGCCCGCTCGTCGAGCGCACGATCGAGTATGTCGCCGCGAGGCTCGGCCCGGACACGCTGGTCGTCGCGGCGGTCAACGGGGTCCCAGGCATCTGGATCAGCTTTTCCATCGACGACGACGGCTATTGGGTCTACATCGAGCGCAACCCGCTCGACCGCGCGCTCGGAAGCGCCTGGATCGGCTGGTCGATCGCCGCGACGCTGCTCGCGCTTGTCGTCGCGATCGCGGTGACGCGCCTCGTCAACCGTCCGCTGTCGGCGCTTTCCTCCGCCGCACGCGCGCTGGGCGCCGGGCGCAATCCGCCGCCGCTGCCGGAAGCGGGGCCGGCGGAAATCCGCACGGTGAACCGCAGCTTCAACCGGATGGTGTCGGACCTCGACCAGCTGGCGCGCGACCGGGCCGTCCTGCTGGCGGGAATCTCGCACGACCTGCGCACGCCGCTGACGCGGCTGAGGCTCGAGGTCGAGATCAACGCGCTGCCGGACGAGACTCGGCAGGCCATGACGTCCGACATCGAGCAGATGGACGCGATCGTCGCGCAATTCCTCGACTACGCGCGGCCGGCATCGGCGCAGCCGCCGCAGGACGTCGATCTCTCGGCGCTGGTCGCCGACGCCGTCACGCGCATCCTCGCCAAGGCCACCGACACCTCGACAAGCTGCGCGATCCAGCCGGCGGTCCACGTCGAGGGCTACGCGACCGAGCTGATGCGCGCGGTCGACAACCTGCTCACGAACGCGACCCGCTACGGGCGCGATCCGGACGACGGGCAGCTGCACGTTCACGTGGAACTGGCCAGCGATTCGCGCCACGCGACAGTCACCGTCGCCGACCGCGGCGCGGGCATCGCCGCGCACGACGTCGATCGGGTCCTGCGGCCCTTCGAGCGGGGGGACGCCGCTCGAAGCGGCAGCACCGGCAGCGGGCTCGGACTGGCCATCGTCGATCGCGTCGCCGCGCGACACGGCGGATCGTTCGCGCTGATGCCCAACCTGCCGCACGGCCTTCGCGCGCGGATCCAGTTGCCGATCGCGCGGAAGGCCTGAGCGCGCACAGCCGATCCGCCGGCACCGCCTCCTACGCGCGCACCAGCAGCGCGACCGCGAAAGTCGCGATGCCTTCGCCGCGTCCGGTCAGGCCGAGGCGCTCGGTCGTCTTGCCTTTGACCGAAACGACCGCCGCGTCGACGCCGAGCGCCGCCGCGATCTGCGCACGCATCGCATCGACGTGCGGCGCGATGCGCGGCGCCTGCGCGACGACCGTGCAGTCGACGTTGCCGACCTGCCAACCCGCCGCGCGGACGCGCGCGGCGACCTCGCGCAGCAGGATGCGGCTGTCGGCGCCACGGAACCGGACCTCGGTGTCGGGGAACAGCCGACCGATGTCCCCCAGCCCCGCCGCGCCGAGGATCGCATCGGTGATCGCGTGCAACAACGCGTCGCCATCGGAATGGGCGAGCAGTCCCTGCGGATGCGCGATCGGGACGCCGCCCAGGACGAGCGGCCGGCCAGGCACCAGCGCGTGCACGTCGAATCCCTGTCCGATGCGAAAGGGCACGGCGGCCGCAGGCAGGGGATTCACCATCGTTGCTGCATCCTCAGTATGGCCTCGGCCAGCGCCCAATCGGCGGGCGTCGTCACTTTCAGGTTCGTCGCGGCGCCCGGCACCAGCAGCGGCTGCAGCCCGAGGCGCTCGACCGCGGCGGCCTCGTCCGTCACCTGCGCCAGCTCCTCGCAGGCATCCAGCGCGCGCGATAGCACCTGCAACCTGAACATCTGCGGCGTGGCGGCGCGCCACAGGCCGGTGCGGTCGATCGTCTGCACGACCCGTCCGTCGACCGCGCGCTTGAGGGTCTCGCCGACCGGCTGCGCGAGGAGGCCGCCAACGGCGTCGGCACCGGCATCGTGCAGGAGCCGGCGCAGCTCGTCGGCGCCAAGGCAAGGCCGCGCCGCATCGTGGACGAGGACGAAATCCTCACCCGCCGCGCGCGCAGAGAGCCGCGCGAGGCCGTTGCGGACGCTCGCGGCACGGGACGCGCCGCCCACCGGGGCGACCTCGATTCGCGGGTCGTGCGGGATCGCCCGCGCCACCGCGTCGGCGGCCGCCGGCGCCACGACGACGACCACGCGCTCGATGGCCTTCTCGTCGAGCAGCGGCTGCAGCGCGCGGGCCAGCAGCGTGCGGCCGCCCAGCATCTCGAACTGCTTGGGCCGCGCCGCGCCCATGCGGACGCCGGAGCCGGCGGCGGGTACCACGGCGTGGAAGCGTGCCATCGGAAAGCGTTCGTCGGGCGTTGCGGCGGGAATCGCGGGGGACCGGGTCGGTATAATAAGCATTCGCCGTCGTATCGAAGTCCGTTCCCGCCGGAGCGTCGAGCGCGTTCCCGCGGTCCCACGGCGGCGCCCGCACGGGCCGCGCGAGCGGCGCGGCGGACCACTCCACGACGAGACGTGCTGCCATCCGCGCCATCGCTCGGCGTACCGGCTCTTGAGGCCGGCGCCCGGTTCACGCTGCCGCGTCCCCCGGGCTCCGGAGACTCGCTGCTGCTTGCTCGGGCGGCGGCCGGCGCACAGGCCGACGGGCGCCTCGTCGTCGTCGTCTGCGCCGACGCGCTCGACGCGCAACGCCTTGTCGAGGAGATTCCCTGGTTCGAGGGCGGATTGACCGTCCGCGCGTTCCCCGACTGGGAGACCCTGCCCTACGACATCCTGTCGCCGCACCACGACCTCGTCTCCGAACGGCTCGAGGCGCTCCACCGTCTCTCGGCGCGGGCGCGCGGCGACCGCAGCGACGACGGCAGCGAACGCATCGACGTGCTCGTCGTCGCCGCGACCACGGCGCTGTACCGCCTGATGCCCGCGGAATACATCGCCGGTCGCACGTTCTTCTTTCGCGCCGGACAGAAGCTCGACCTCGACGGGCTGCGGGCGCAGCTCGTCCATGCCGGCTACCAGAACGTCTCGCAGGTGGTCGGTCCGGGGGAGTTCTCGATTCGCGGCGGACTGATCGACCTCTTTCCGATGGGAACGCCGATCCCTTACCGCCTGGACCTGTTCGACGACGTCGTCGAAACGATCCGCAGCTTCGATCCGGATACGCAGCGCAGCCTGTACCCCGTGCCGCAGATTCGCCTGCTGCCGGGCCGCGAGTACCCGTTCGACGAGGCGGCGCGCACCCGGTTTCGCGGCCGCTGGCGCGAAACCTTCGAAGGCGATCCGAGCCGCGCTCCGGTGTATCGCGACGCCGGCAATGGAATCCCGTCAGCCGGCATCGAGTACTACCTGCCGCTCTTCTTCGATTCGACGGCGACGCTGTTCGACTACCTGCCCGCGGACACGTCGCTGGTGCTGCATGGCGCCATCGAAGCGAGCTGCCGCCGGTTCTGGAACGAAACGTCGGAGCGCCATCGCTTCCTCGTGCGCGACATCGAGCGGCCGTGCCTTCCGCCGTCGCGGCTGTTCCTGTCGCCGGAGCAGTTCTTCACCGCGGCCGGACCGTTCGCGCGCCTCGTGCTCGGCGAGGGCGAGCATCGCTCGTTCGCGGCGCTTCCGGACCTGCAGATCGAGCGGGCAAGCACCGATCCGCTCGCCGGCCTGCGTCGCCACGCGGCCTCCGGCGGCGTCCGCACGCTGCTGGCGGCCGACTCGCTCGGGCGGCGCGAGACGATCGCGCAGATGCTGCGCGACCACGGCGTCGAGTTCACCGAGGTCGCGGACCTCGCCACATTCCTGGCGGACGCCGCGGGACTCGGACTGACGGTCGCCCCGCTGCACGCCGGATTCGCGCTGCCGGGCGAAGGCCTCGCGATCGTCACCGAGACCGAGCTCTACGCGTCGAGCCCGCGCCGCACGCGCAGCCGGACGCGCGAGCGGGCGTCGAACGTCGACGCCATGGTCCGCGACCTGGCGGAGTTGCGCATCGGCGATCCGGTCGTCCACGCGGAACACGGCATCGGGCGCTACCTCGGGCTCGAGACGCTGGACCTCGGCGGTGGCGCGGAGGAGTTCCTTCACCTGCAGTACGACCGCGACGCCAAGCTCTACGTCCCGGTCGCGCAGCTGCACCTGATCGCGCGCTACAGCGGCGCCGACCCGGACACGGCGCCGCTGCACGCGCTCGGATCCGGCGACTGGGAACGCGCCAAGCGCAAGGCTGCCCGCCAGGTGCGGGACACGGCGGCTGAACTGCTCAACCTCTATGCGCAGCGCGCCGCCCGCAAGGGCCACGCGTTCCAGTTCAAGCCGTCGGATTACGACGCGTTCGCCGCCTCGTTCGGCTTCGAGGAGACGGCGGACCAGAAATCCGCCATCGAGGCGGTCCTCAATGACATGCGCGCCGGCTTCCCGATGGACCGCCTGGTCTGCGGCGACGTCGGATTCGGCAAGACCGAGGTGGCGTTGCGCGCGGCGTTCGTCGCCGTCGCCGGAGGACGGCAGGTCGCCGTGCTGTGCCCGACGACGCTGCTTGCGGAACAGCACATGCAGACGTTCCGCGACCGCTTCGCGCCCTGGCCGGTGCGCATCGTCGAACTGTCGCG
This sequence comes from Burkholderiaceae bacterium, assembly GCA_035524275.1. Taxonomy (GTDB): domain Bacteria; phylum Pseudomonadota; class Gammaproteobacteria; order Burkholderiales; family Burkholderiaceae_F; genus DATKPC01. Next base: position 6,425 of record DATKPC010000037.1, on the reverse strand, counting down.
CTTCCGCAGTCCGCGCGAGGTCGCGGAGGCGCTGGCCGGAATCCAGGCCGGATCCGTCGACATCATGATCGGGACCCACAAGCTGCTGGGCCAGGGCATCCGCTTCGACCGCCTCGGGCTGGTCATCATCGACGAGGAGCATCGGTTCGGCGTGCGGCAGAAGGAGCGCCTGAAGGCGCTGCGCGCGGAGGTCGACGTCCTGACGCTGACGGCGACGCCGATTCCGCGCACGCTCGCGATGTCGCTCGAGGGCATTCGCGAATTCTCGGTGATCGCGACGGCCCCGCAACGCCGCCTCGCGATCAAGACCTTCGTCCGCGCGGAGTCGCCGGGCCTCGTGCGCGAGGCCTGCCTGCGGGAACTCAAGCGCGGCGGCCAGATCTACTTCCTCCACAACGAGGTCGAGACGATCGAACAGCGGCGGGCGCGCCTTGCCGACGTCGTCCCGGAGGCGCGGATCGAGATCGCCCACGGGCAGATGCCGGAACGCGAGCTCGAGCGTGTGATGCGCGACTTCTACCAGCAGCGGTTCAACGTGCTGCTGTGCACGACGATCATCGAAACCGGCATCGACGTGCCGAGCGCCAATACGATCATCATCCATCGCGCCGACCGCTTCGGCCTGGCGCAGCTGCACCAGCTTCGGGGCCGCGTCGGACGCTCGCACCACCAGGCCTACGCGTACCTGATGGTGCCGGACGCCGACGCCCTGACGAAGAACGCGACGAAACGCCTGGAGGCGATTCAGGCGATGGAGGAACTCGGCAGCGGCTTCTACCTGGCGATGCACGACCTGGAGATCCGCGGCGCCGGCGAGGTGCTCGGCGAGCATCAGTCGGGCAACGTCCATGAGGTCGGCTTCGAGCTGTACACGCAGATGCTCAATGCGGCGGTGCGTGCGCTGCGTGCCGGCCGGGAGCCGGACCTCGCCGCCCCGTTCGAGTCGGTCACCGAGATCAACCTGCATGCCCCGGCGCTGCTGCCGCGCGACTACATCGACGACGTGCACCAGCGCCTGTCGCTGTACAAGAAGCTCGCCAGTTGCGTCGACGAAGACGCGCTCACGACGATCCAGGAGGAGATCGTCGATCGCTTCGGGAGGCTTCCCGACCCGGCGCGGCTGCTGCTCGAGGTCCATCGGCTACGGCTCGTCGCGGCGCGGCTGGGCGTGAAGAAGATCGACGCGTCCGGCGACGCGATCCTCGTGACGTTCGTGCCGCAACCTCCGATCGAACCCAGCCGCCTCATCGCGCTGATCCAGCGCGAGAAGACGATGCGTCTCGCGGGGCCGGACCGACTGCGCATCGACGTCAAGACGAGCGATCCGGACGCGCGCGCACGCCACGTCCACGCCGTCTTCCGCGCGCTCGCCTGAGCCGCGGCGGCTCAGTAGTCGCCGAGGCTGATGCCGAGGCCGCGCGCCGTGCGAACGAGCGTGCTGTCGAGTTCCACCGGGTGCGGTCGATCGATCGCCGAGGCGAGCGGGACGTCGACGACCCGGCGGTTCTGCCACGCGACCATCCGGTCGAAGCGGCCCGCGGCGACGAGGTCCACCGCATGGACGCCGAAGGCCGATCCGATCAGCCGGTCGTCCCAGGTCGGCTGCCCTCCCCGCTGCAAGTGGCCGAGCACGGTGACCCGGGTTTCCGCCCCGGTGATCCGCGCGATCGCCTCGCCCAGCACATGCCCGATGCCGCCGTAATTGAGGCTTCCGGCGTGCGCCTGCTGCACCGGCTTGCCGGACGGATCCAGAACCGCCTCGGCGACCACGACGAGCGCGAAATTGCGCCCGCCACGGCGGATGCGCTCGATCTGCGCCGAAACGACGTCGATCTTGTAGGGGATCTCCGGGATCAGGATCACGTCGGCGCCGCCCGCGATGCCGGCGGCCAGCGCGATGTGACCCGCGTCGCGGCCCATGACCTCCAGGATCATGACGCGATCATGGCTCGCCGCGGTCGGCTGCAGGCGGTCGAGCGCCTCGGTCGCCACCATGACCGCCGTGTGGTAACCGACCGAGCTTTCGGTCGCGCCGAGGTCGTTGTCGATCGTCTTCGGAATGCCGACGAGGCGAATGCCGCCCTGCTGCGCCAAGCGGCGCAGGATCGCGAAGCTGCCGTCGCCGCCGACGGCGATCAGCGCATCGAGCCCGAGTTGCCGCACGCCGTCGATGACCTCCGCCGATCGATCGAGGCGCGTGCCGTCAGGCATCGGGAAGGCGAACGGGTCCCCCTTGTTGGTCGTCCCGATCACCGTGCCGCCCTGCCGCAGCAGGTTGCCGGTCACGACCGACGCGCCAAGTTCCTCGACGTCGAGCGGGCGGCACAGGAGGCCCATCGTCCCATGGCGTATCCCGATGACGCGCCATCCGTAGCCGTTGACGGCGCGCGCGACGACCGCGCGGATGACCGCATTCAGGCCGGCGCAGTCGCCGCCGCTCGTCAACACGCCGATCGTCTTGCGACCCGCGCTGCCCGCGGCCTCCGCGTGCGTCCCCGTGATTGCCATCGGTCGATCCTCGTCGTGTTCCTGTCGGGCGGCCCCTGCCCACGCGCGGCCGATTCTAGGCGCCGGCCTCCTGCCCCCCTTGACGACAGTCAACACGGTCCTGCCCTATCGCGGCTATTTCAATCGGGGCGCACGCGACTAACGTGACGGTGCGCGCGAGGAGAATGATGACCATGACGAAGACCCCGTCGATGCGTCCGGCGGCGAGCGGCCAGGACCTGGAGATCGCTGCCCTGTGCGCTTCGCACGGCATGGACCCGCATGACCTGGTGCAGGTGTTGCGCGAACTGCAGGAGGCCCGAGGCTGGCTGCCGCGCGATGCGCTCGCCGCGGTTGCCGCGGAATTGAAGCTGCCTTTGTCGCACGTCGAGGGCGTCGCCGGCTTCTACCGGTTCTTCCACCAGCAGCCCGTCGGCTCCTACCGGATCCTGTTCAGCGACAACATCACCGACCGGATGCTGGGTTCGGCCTCGCTGATGGACGACCTCTGCCGCCGGCTGCGGATCGCGCCCGGCACGATGCGCGACGATGGCCGCGTCAGCGTGGCACCGACGTCGTGCACCGGACTGTGCGACCAGGGCCCGGCCGTGCTCGTCAATCACCACCACGTCGTGACGCGCCTGGATGCGGCGCGGATCGAGCAGATGGCGCATCTCGTCGACGATGGCGTCCCCGTAACGCAGTGGCCGGCGCCCTGGTTCGTCGTCGAAGACCACGTGCAGCGTGCCGACGTGCTGCTCGGGCCTCAGCCGGCGCCCGGATCGGCCATCGCGGCGGCGCGCGCGCGCGGACGCCAGGCCACGCTCGACGAGGTCAAGCGCTCGAACCTGCGCGGGCGCGGCGGCGCCGGGTTCGCCACCGGCGTCAAGTGGGAACTGTGCCGCAAGGCGCGCGGCAGCGCGCACTACGTCGTCTGCAACGCCGACGAGGGCGAGCCCGGGACCTTCAAGGATCGCGTCCTCCTCGCGCGCCATGCGGATGCGATCGTCGAGGGGATGACCGTCGCCGCGTACGTCGTGGGCGCGAAGCGCGGGCTGGTCTACCTGCGCGGGGAATACCGATACCTCCTCGACGGGCTGCGCGCGGTCCTGCAGCGGCGGCGCGGGCAGAACCTGCTCGGCGCCGCGATCCAGGGCGACGAGGGTTTCGACTTCGACATCGATATCCATGTCGGCGCCGGAGCCTACGTCTGCGGCGAGGAGTCCGCCCTGATCGAGTCGCTGGAAGGCAAGCGCGGAACGCCGCGGATCCGACCGCCGTTTCCGGTCGAGCACGGCTACCTCGGGCAGCCGACGACCGTCAACAACGTCGAGACCTTCTGCGCGGCCACGCATGTCGCGCTCCACGGAGGCGCCTGGTGGGCGCGCATCGGGACGCCGAAGTCGAGCGGCACGAAGATCCATTCGGTCTCCGGCGACTGCGAGCGCCCCGGCCTCTACGAATATCCGTATGGCACGCGGATCGGGCGGATCCTCGAGGACTGCGGCGCGCGCGACACGCAGGCGGTCCAGGTCGGCGGCCCGTCCGGGCTTTGCGTGTCCGCGTTCGAGTTCGGACGCCGGATCGCGTTCGAGGACGTGCCGACAGCCGGCGCCTTCATGATCTTCAACCGCTCGCGCGACATGTTCGAGGTCGCGCGCAACTTCGCGCGCTTCTTCGCCCACGAGAGCTGCGGTTTCTGCACGCCATGCCGCGTGGGCACCGCGCTCGTCGTCAAGCGGATGGACAAGCTCGCGGAGGGCCGCGGCTCGCGGCACGACGTCGAGGTCCTGTTCGAGCTCGACAAGCTGATGCACGCGGCGACGCACTGCGGCCTCGGCGCCTCGGCCTGCAATCCGCTGCGCGATACGATCGCCAAGTTCCGCCCGGCCTACGAATCGCGGCTCAAGTCGCTGCACTTCGAGCCGGGCTTCGACCTCGACGCCGAACTTTCCGTGGCGCGCCGCATGACGGGCCGCGACGACCCGGCCGCCCACCTGGAGGCTTCGCGATGACGGCTCACGGCAGGTACTCCGGCTCGACGTTCTCGCTCGACGGCGAGGACGTCGAATTCCATCCCGGCGAGACCATCCTGCAGGCCGCGCACCGGGCCGGCCGCTACATCCCGCACCTGTGCTGGCATCCGGAATTCCATCCTCACGGCTCGTGCCGCGTCTGCCTCGTCAAGGTCGACGGCCGCGTCGCCGCCTCCTGCACGACGCGCGCCGCGGTCGGGCAGACGATCGAAAGCGCGACCGAGGAGATCAACGCGACGCGCAAGACGCTGCTGCAGATGCTTTTCGTCGAAGGCAACCACTTCTGCCCGTCGTGCGAGAAGAGCGGAAACTGCCTGCTGCAGGCCACTGCTTACGAGGTCGGCATGGAGGGGCCGCATTTCGAGGAGTTCTATCCGGACCGCCCCGTGGACGCCAGCCATCCCGACATCCTGCTCGACTTCAATCGCTGCATCCTGTGCGAGCTTTGCGTGCGCGCCAGCCGCGACGTCGACCACAAGAACGTCTTTTCCATCGGCGGCAACGGCATCGGGACGCACCTGCTCGTGAACAGCCCGAGCGGAAGGCTCGCGGACACGAACATCGCGCCGACGGACCGCGCCGCCTCGGTCTGCCCCGTCGGCGTTATCCTGCCGAAGCGGCGCGGATTCTCGACGCCGATCGGCGACCGGCGCTACGACGTCAAGTCCGTCGCCGAGCCCGGCAACCAGGAGGCCTCGTGAGCCCGCTGGCCCCGCTCCACCCCGGCCACCCGGCGCGCAAGCTCAAGGTGGCGACGGTTTCGCTCGCCGGCTGCTTCGGCTGCCACATGTCGTTCCTCGACATCGACGAGCGCCTCCTGCAACTCATCGAGCACGTCGAGTTCGACCGCTCGCCGCTCACGGACATCAAGGAGATCGGGCACTGCGATCTCGGGCTGATCGAGGGCGGTCTCTGCAATTCGGAGAACGTCCAGGTGCTGCGCGAATTCCGCGCCCACTGCAAGACCCTGGTGGCGGTCGGCGCCTGCGCGATCAACGGCGGCCTGCCGGCTCAGCGCAACCACCTCGACCTCGGCAACCTGCTGAGCGACGTCTACCGCGAGCGCCCCGGCATGACGCCGGGCAGCGCGATCCCGAACGACCCGGAACTGCCGCTGCCGCTGAACCGCGTCCATCCGATCCACGAGGTCGTCCACGTCGACTACTTCCTGCCCGGCTGCCCGCCGTCGGCCGACGCGTTCTGGACGTTTCTCGACGACCTGATGGCCGGCCGGACGCCGCACCTGGGCCACGACCTGCTGCATTACGACTAGGATTCCGCGACAGACGATGAGCTTCGACCTCGAAACCGCGGCGGCGCCGGGAACGCTGCGCCGCGTCGCCATCGACCCCGTATCACGGGTCGAGGGGCACGGCAAAGTCACGATCCTCCTCGACGAACACGACCGCGTCCACCAGGTGCGGCTGCACATCGTCGAGTTCCGCGGCTTCGAGAAATTCATCGAGGGCCGTCCCTACTGGGAGGTCCCGGTGATGGTGCAGCGCCTCTGCGGGATCTGCCCGGTCTCGCACCATCTCGCCGCGTCCAAGGCGATGGACGGGATCGTCGGCGCGGACCCGGTTCCGCCGAGCGCGGTCAAGCTGCGCCGGCTGATGCATTACGGGCAGGTGATGCAGTCGCACGCGCTGCACTTCTTCCACCTGTCGTCGCCCGACTTGCTTTTCGGCTTCGACTCCGACGCCCACCTGCGCAACATCGTCGGGGTCGCGCAGGCGCACCCGGACATCGCCCGCAAGGGGGTGATGCTGCGGAAGTTCGGCCAGGAGGTCATTCGCCTCACCGCGGGAAAGCGGGTCCACGGCACCGGCAGCGTCCCGGGGGGCGTCAACAAGTCCCTCACCCCCGCCGAGCGAGACGAGCTGGCCGCCCCGCTCCCCCAGG
>DATKPC010000036.1:0-30334 GCA_035524275.1 Burkholderiaceae bacterium | reverse complement strand
GCCGTTGCCGAGCACCGACGACGGCATCGACTTCGAAGGCGAGTTCGGCATCGTCACCGACCGCGTGCCGATGGGGGTCCGCGCCGCCCAGGCCGCCGCGCATATCCGGCTCGTCGTGCTGGTCAACGACTGGTCGCTGCGGCGCCTCGCGCCGATCGAGATGAAGACCGGCTTCGGGTGGATCCAGGCCAAGCCGGCGTCCAGCGCGGCGCCGATCGCGGTCACGCCCGACGAACTCGGCGAGGCCTGGCGCGACGCGCGCGTCCGGATGCGCCTGCGCGTCGACTGGAACGGCCGGCGCTTCGGCGAGCCGCATGGCGGCGCGATGGCCTTCGGCTTCGACGAGCTGATCGCGCATGCCGCCTACAGCCGCGCGCTGGCGGCCGGCACGATCGTCGGCTCCGGAACCGTCTCGAATGACGACTACCGGACCGTGGGCTCGTGCTGTATCGCCGAGCGCCGGGCGATCGAGATGCTCGACCACGGCGCGCCGGCCACGCCGTACATGGCCTACGGCGACCGCGTCCGGATGGAAGCGCGCTTCGACGACGGCCGGGGCGGTCCCTTTGGCGTGATCGACCAGGTGGTCGTGCGCCGTTCTTCCTGAGGATTGCGGGCGATGGACTTCCCCCCGATTCATCGCGTCGTCACCGGGCACGACGCCGGCGGCAAGGCCGTCATCTGCTCGAACGGTGCGCTGCCGACGGTCGTCGAAGTGCAGGCGATCCCGGGCACCGTGTTCCACGAGGTCTGGTCCACGCAGGGCAGCCCCGCGCGCGTCGACAACGGTCCCGACCCGACGATCGCGCCGCTAATGCTGCCGCCGCCGGCGCACGGTACGCGGATCCGCTTCGTCGATATCCCACCCGACACGGCCGAGTTCCTGGCGCAGGGCGCGGCGCGAATGAAGGACGCCTTCGCGCAGGTCGGCGACGAGCAGGCCTCGACGGTGAAGCGCGATTCGCCGCACCCGCTGATGCACCGGACGCAGTCGGTCGACTACGGCATCGTCATCGAAGGCGAGATGACGCTGGTGCTCGACGATTCGGAGGTGCGGTTGCGGCCCGGCAGCGTCGTCGTCCAACGCGGCACGAACCACGCCTGGGCGAACCGCTCCGGGCGACCGTGCCGGATGCTCTTCGTCCTGGTCGATGGCGTCTACGACCCGGCGATCGCCGCCGCGCTGGGCGCGCGCTGAAAGACCCGTGCGTGGGCCTGTTCGACCTGCAGGGACGCATGGCGCTGGTCACCGGCGCCGCCGAGGGGCTCGGGCTTGCCATCGCGCAGGCGCTGGCCGACCTGGGCGCGGCCGTCGTCGTCTCGGACCGCTCGGGCGAAGGCTGCGAGCAGGCCGCGGCTGACCTGCGTGCGCGCGGCGCCTCGGCAACAGCGGTCGCCGCCGACCTGCTCGACCCGGCGCAGCTCGACGCGCTGGCCGGTCGCGATACGCCCGTCGACGTACTGGTCTGCAGCGCCGGCATCGCCGAATCGGCGGGGCCCGCGCGTCGGGAGAACGACGCAGAATGGAATCGCGCGCTCGCGGATAGCCTGCGCGCCGCCGTGCAGCTGTCGAACCGCGTCATCCCGAGGATGGCCGCGGCCGGCCAGGGCAGCGTGGTCCTCGTCTCGAGCGTCGCGCGCCTGCGCGGCAAGCGCCCGACCGGGCTCTACGGCATGAGCCGTGCGGCGCTCGGCCAGCTCACGCGCAGCCTTGCCCTGCGCTGTGGGCCGCAGGGCGTGCGCGTCAACGCGGTCTGTCCCGGCCTCATCCGCACCCGCCATGCCGAACTGCTGCCGGCCGAGGCGGCCTACCTGGAGCGCAAGCTGCGCGCGGTGCCGCTGCGGCGCGTCGGCGAGCCCTCCGAGGTCGCCGGTGTCGTCGCGATGCTGGCCAGCGCGGCGGGCGCATACGTCACCGGGCAGCTCTTCGTCGTCGACGGCGGATCGTCGCTCGGAGACGGAACGTGACCTGCAGGCGCCGCCGTCGCGGCGGACGCTGGAGCGGGTGGACGACGGAGGAACGGGCGTGCATCTGCTGGTGACGGGCGCGGGCGGCTTCGTGGGCCGCGGCCTCGTGAGGACGCTGCTGCACAGCGGCCGGGTCGGCGCACGTCGGCTTCGTTGCGTATCGGCGCTCGATCTCGCGTTGCCGCCGGCCGGCGGCAACGCGCCACCGGGCGTGCTGCGCAACTGCGCGGGCAATCTGGCGGATCGCGACTGGGTCGATGCGGCGCTGTCCGGCGCGCCACCGCTCGACGTCGTCGTTCACCTCGCTAGCATCCCCGGCGGGGCGGCCGAGCAGGACTACGCTTCGTCCCGCGCCGTCAACCTCGAAGCGACGCTGGCGCTGCTCGAGCGCTGCAAGGCGCAGGTCGACGGTGGCGGTCCGCGCCCGGTCTTCGTCTTCGCGAGTTCGATCGCCGTGTACGGCGCGATGCCCGACGTGGTCACCGATGCATCCCCGACGCGCCCGACGATGACCTATGGCGCGCAGAAGCTCGTCGGCGAGATCCTCGTCGACGATTTCGACCGCCGTGGTTGGGTCGACGGCCGGTCGTTGCGGCTGCCCGGCGTGCTCGCGCGGCCGCCCGCCCGCACGGGGCAGCTGTCGGCCTTCCTCAGCGGGATGATCCGCGAGCTCGGCGCCGGACGGCCGTTTACCTGCCCGACCGGGCCCGACGCGACGACGTGGGCCTCGTCGCTGCCCTGCGTCGTCGAGAACCTGCTGCATGGCGCGGCGGTGCCGCAGGCGCGGCTGGCGGATCGGCGCACGTTCGCGCTGCCCTGCCTGCGGTTCGCGATGGGCGAGCTGGTCGACGCGATCGCGGCCGTGCACGGGGTGCCGGCCCGCTCGCTCGTCACCTGGGAGCCGGACGAACGCATCGAACGCTGGTTCGGTCGCTTCCCGCCGCTCGTGGCCGCCGCCGCCGCCGCCGCCGGATTCCGCAGCGACGCGGACCTCGCGACTCTGGTACGCAGGGCCGTCGAGCTGGACTGAGGCCGCGTGGCCCGGGGCGCAGGTCGCGCGCGGGCGGCCTGCACGATTTCCGCGACGGCGATCGCCCGAAAAGCAGGCGCAATCCGGGCCGCCCTGGAATTCCGTGTCGTTCCGTACGTACTTCCCGGACTTTCTGCCCCGTCCGCTGCGGAACATGGCGCCCTGGACGTCCGGGGGGACCCGGGCGCACCGCCGGCAGGCGCGACCCAACTCGAAACCATCATCGATGCCCACTGCCATGGAACAACGATCGAACTTTTCGGCATCAGCGACGGGCGCAGCCGACCACGATGCCGCGGAAGCGAGCGGCGGGGGAATCGAATCGCGCGGCCTGTCGATCGCGCAGCGACTGCACCTCGGCTTCGGCGGGGTCCTGGTCCTGCTCGCCGTCGTGGGCGCGCTGGCATGGGTCCTACCGGGTCGGCTCGCCGGGCGGATGCAGCAGCTCGTCGACCGCGACGTCGCCGGCATCGAGGCCGCGAGCGGCATGCAGGTGTCGGTGCAGCACATGATCATCGCGCTCGGCGCGATGTGCCTGACCGACGATGCCGAGGACATCCGCTTCCAGCGCGAGCGATACGCGCAGGCCGCGTCCGCCTACGCCGGCGCGCGCGAGGCCTTCCTTCGCACGGCCTCGGGCAGCGGCTCCGATGCCGTGCGCAAGGCGTTGGACGACGTGGCGAAGGTCGAGGAAGGCGCGCATTCGACGTTCGACCAGATGGCGAGGATCCCGACAGGTGCCAACCGGGAGACGGCCGCGGAGTTCTACAGCCAGCACGTGTCCGGGCCGCAGGAGCTCTGGCTGAAGGCCCTGGGCGACCTGAACCAGGCCCTGTCGGAGTCGGTGCGCGGCACCTCGGACGAGACCCGCACCGAAGCGCGCGTGGCCCGCTTCGCGATCGCGGTCGTCGTGGCTGCCGCGCTGGTCGGCGGGCTCGTGCTGGCCTGGCTGATCTCCCGCGGCATCGTTCGACCGCTGCGCGCCGCGGTCGGGTTCGCCGGCACGGTCTCGCGCGGCGACCTGACGACCGATGTGCGCCACGACCGCGGCGATGAACTCGGATCGCTGCTTGCCGCGCTGGCCGGCATGCAGGTGAGCCTGCGCCGGCTCGTCGGCGACATCCACGCGACGGCGGGCGAGGTGCTGCTCGCCAGCGGCGAAGTGTCCGCCGGCAACAGCGACCTGTCCCGGCGGACCGAGGTCGCCGCGGCCAACCTGCAGCAGACGTCCGCGTCGCTCGGCGAACTCACCGGCATCGTCCGGAGCACCGCCGAGTCGGCAGCAACGGCCGATGCCCTGGCGGCGACCGCCTCCAGCGCGGCGGCGCGCGGCGGCAGCGTCGTTGCGCGGGTCGTCTCGAATATGGCGGAGATTTCCGATGCGAGCCGGCGCATCGCGGACATCACCGGCGTGATCGACGGGATCGCGTTCCAGACCAACATCCTCGCGCTGAACGCGGCCGTCGAGGCCGCGCGGGCCGGGGAGGAGGGCAAGGGCTTCGCCGTCGTGGCCGGGGAAGTCCGCGTCCTCGCTCAGCGCGCGGCGGCGACGGCCAGGGAGATCCGGTCGCTGGTCGGCGGCAGCGCGGCCAGCATCGATTCCGGCACTTCGCTGGTCCGCGACGCGGGCGACGCGATCGACGGCATCGTGGCCGCCGTCGCCCAGTTGTCGGTCACGATCCGGGACATCTCCGCGTCGACGTCCGACCAGCGTTCGCGGATCGAGAACGCCAACGGCGCGGTGGCCGAACTCGACCGGATGACGCAGCAGAACGCCGCGCTCGTCGAGCAGAGCGCCGCGGCGGCCGAGTCGCTGCGCGACCAGGCCGCGCGCCTGAGCACGCTCGTCGGCATGTTTCGGCTGCGTGCGCAGGCGCCTGCCGACGGGATGAGCCGGCCGGTGTGACGCGCCGCAGGGCGCACCGCCTTCCGGAGGAGGGACCCGTGGCCGATCCCGCGCCTCGGTCTTCGCCAGGTCGCGCTTGGGCGCGCGCCCCGGGTGCCGGCCGAACAAGCCGCCGAGGCGTTCCTCGCTGATTCGACGTCCCCACGCCGAGATGCATCGCGAGTCGCAGCGCAACTCGCCTTTGATCGTCGACCGTGCCGCGCCGGCAACGAGCATCAGAATCAACCTCGCCCGTCGCACGTACGCCACCGCGGCCGTACGACGGCGCTGCAGCGCCATCGGCTCTTCCCGTTCCGACGGGCTCAGAGTCATCGTGTCGATGCACCCCGTTATCGGTGCATTTTCATGGGTTCCGTGTCTAGGGCCTCGGGTTCTCGAGCGAGGTTCAGGCCCGGCACCAGGCCAGCGCGGCGAGCGCTGCAGGCAGGCCGATGCTCGCGATCAAGGTCGAAGCGGTCACGAGGCCGGCAACGTAGCTCGCGTGGCCGCCCATGCGCGCCGCGAGCACGTAGGCGCTCGAGGCGGTGGGCATCGCCGCGAATGCGACCAGGATCGCCTGCTGCGCGACCGGCAGCGGCAGCGCAAGCGCCAGCACGATCGCGAGCATCGGCTGCGCGACATGCCGGATTCCGAGGAACGCGGAGGCGAGGCGCGGGTCTTCGCGCAGCGCGCCCAGCCGCAACCCGGCGCCGACGGCCATCAGGCCGAGCGGCAGCGCCGCGGTCCCGAGGCGCTGCAGCGTGATCGAAACGACGGCCGGCAACGCGAGCCCGGCGAGATTCGCCGCGAGGCCGCCGACCGTCGCGATGATCAGCGGATTGCGCGCGATCTCGGCCGCGAAGCGGTGGCCTCCGTGTCGCGCGAGAGGCCAGACGGCGGCGAAGTTGCACAGCGGCACGCACAGCGCCATCAGCATCGCGGTCCAGGCGACGCCCTGCGACCCGGCAAGACGCTCCGCGACCGCGAGCGCGACGTACGAATTGAAGCGAAACGCGGTCTGCGCGCCGGAGGCGTGGTGATGCGATTCGACGCGCGGCAGGTAGCGCGCGGCGTAGGCCAGCGCGATGCCGCCGCAGCACACCGCCAGCCCGCAGCCGACGAGCGCGCCGCTGGACGCGAGGTCGATCGGATTGCGGGCGATCGACTGGAACAGCAGCGCGGGGAACAGCACGAAATAGACGAGCCGCTCGACGCCTTCCCAGACGCTGCGTCCGAGCGCGGAATAGCGGCACAACCCGAAGCCCAGCGCGATCAACGCGAAGTCCGGCAACAGCAGCAGCGCGTCGTTCAAGGCCACTCCGGCGGGCGCCGCTCGCGGCGCCGGTTCATCGGGCGCCGGCCGCGCGCCGGATGCCGTCGAGCGTCACTAGCGCGGCCTCCAGCGTGAATTCGCCGGCGTCGATCGACGCCAGAACGTCGCGCGGCGTCCGCAACGCGAAGGCCTGGACCTCGCCGTCCATGTTCTTCGGCTCGATGCCGTCGTCCAGGATCAGGTCGAAGACCTGGATCGCCTCGACCTGGTAACCCTCGGCGACCGGGCGCTCGATCGCGATGCGCCCGCCGCGGACGAGCGCGGCTCCGGGCGCCAGCCGCAATCCGGCCTCCTCGTGCGCCTCGCGGACCAGCGCGTCGAGTTCGGATTCGCCCGCCGGGACCATCCCGCCGACCAGCGTATCCCACATTCCCGGATCGATGGCCTTGTGGCTCGAACGTTGCGCGACCCAGATCCGGCCATCGGCCGACGTGGCATGCAGGTGCACGGCGCAGGTCCCGATCGCCAGCGTCCGACAGGCGGCGCGCTCGATGCGCGCCAGAAGCGGCCCGGCGGGCGTCGCGCGGACGTCGAGCAGCTCGCCGCGCCAGCCGCGCACGAGGCCCGCCTCGTGCAGCGTGCGCGCCGCCTGCGCGAGGCGCTCGGACCGACCCTCGATATCCATCCCGCGGTCGTCGAGCGCGATCAGGTCGGCGCGTCGCGTGAAGCCGGCGACGCGCACGGCGAGAAGGTCGGCGACCGGCGCGGCCATGAAGCCGCAGCGAGCGTCGCCGAGCGCCAGGTCGACCGAGCCCGCGGGACGCGGCTGGCGGGCGCGGGCTTCGAGGCGCTGCGGCAGGGCGTGCGGATCGATCGACGCCGCCGTGAGGCTCCGGTTCATCGGGCGTCGTGGCGGCGCTATTCCGGCCGCATGTGCGGGAACAGGATGACGTCGCGGATGCTCGGCGCGTCGGTGAGCAGCATCACGAGGCGATCGATCCCGATGCCGCACCCGGCTGCCGGCGGCATGCCGTATTCCAGCGCACGGACGTAGTCGGCGTCGTAGTACATCGCTTCCTCGTCGCCGGCCTCCTTCGCCTTCGCCTGCGCCAGGAAGCGCGCCGCCTGGTCCTCCGGGTCGTTCAGCTCGGAGAACCCGTTGGCCAACTCGCGTCCGGCGATGAAAAGCTCGAAGCGCTCGGTGATGCCGGGGCGCGCATCCGAGGCGCGGGCCAATGGCGACACCTCGATCGGGTAGTCGACGATGAACGTCGGCTGGACCAGCTTCGATTCCGCGACGTGCTCGAAGAGCGCGAGCTGCAGCGTGCCGAGTGCGGCCTCGTCCGCGTGCTTGTCGTCGAGGCGCGCAAGTTCGCGGTGCAGCGCGCCGGCGTCGTTGAGCTGCTCTGCCGTGTACTGCGGTGCGTGCCGCAGGATCGCCTCGACCGTCGTCAACCGCGCGAACGGCGCGCCGAGGTCGATCGTGCCGCCCTGGTAGGCCAGCGTCGTCCCGCCGGTCGCCGCGACCGCGACGTGGCGCAGCAGCCTTTCGGTGAAGTCCATCATCCACCGGTACTCGCGGTACGCGGCGTAGAACTCCATCATCGTGAATTCCGGGTTGTGGCGCGGGCTCAAGCCTTCGTTGCGGAAGTTCCGGTTGATCTCGAAGACCCGCTCGAAGCCGCCGACCACCAGGCGCTTCAAGTAGAGCTCCGGCGCGATCCGCAGGTACATGTCGATGTCGAGCGCGTTGTGGTGCGTCACGAACGGACGCGCTGCGGCGCCGCCGGGGATCGGCTGAAGCATCGGCGTCTCGACCTCGAGGAAATCCTCGGCCACCATGAACTCGCGCACCGCGGCGATCGCGCGCGAGCGGGTGATGAAGGCCTTGCGCGTCGGCTCGTTCGTGATGAGATCGACGTAGCGCTGCCGGTAACGCAGTTCGCGATCCTCGAGCCCGTGGAACTTGTCCGGCAGCGGCCGCAGCGACTTCGCGAGCAGGCGCAGCTCGCGGCAGCGGACCGACAGTTCGCCGGTGCGCGTGCGAAACAGCGTGCCGCGCGCCGCGACGATGTCGCCGATGTCCCAATGCTTGAACGCCTGGTGCAATTCGCGCCCGACGCCGTCGTCGGTGACGAAAAACTGGATGCGTCCGGAGCCGTCCTGGACGGTCGCAAAGCTCGCCTTGCCCATGATCCGGCGCAGCATCATCCGTCCGGCCACCGCGACCTCGATGTTTGCCGCCTCCAGCGCTGGCGCGTCGTCGTCGGCATGCCGCTGCTGCAGCGTCGAGGCCTGGTCGCGCCGGTCAAAATCGTTCGGGAACGCCGGGCCAGCCGTGCGCAGCTGCGCCAGCTTCGCGCGGCGCTCGGCGATGATCTGGTTCGGATCGGTGGCGGCCTCGGCCGTCGTGGCCGGGCCGGCTTGGGCGGACGTGCTTTCGGGGGCGTGCGGGCGGTCGCTCATGGCGCGGGGGCGGGCGGCTGGAGGGCGGGTCGAGGTGAGAGGCGGAAAGGCGGGAGGGTGGCGACGGAAGCGAAGGGCATCAGGCGTCGCGGGCGTCGGCCACCGGCTTTGCGCCGAAGTCCGGCCGGTCGAGGAACGCGAGCAGCCGAGTCGCCGCCGCCTCCGGCGTCGTAAGTTGGCCCTTCGCGTGCAGCGCCAGGAAGCGCGGCAGCTCCGGAAAGCCTGCGGGATCGCTGTCGCGAAGTTCGGCCTGCATCGCGGTATCGATGACGCCGGGGGCGAGCGAGACGATCCGCGCGGGGTTCCGGCGCTGCGCCTCGTCGAGCGCGACGGCGCGCGCGAAGTGGTCGAGCCCGGCCTTCGCAGCACCGTAGATCGACCACCCGGCATAGGCATTGCGGCCGGCGCCGGACGACACCTGGACGATCCGCCGCGGACCGTTCGCGTCGGACGTCGCGCGCAGGAACGCGCGCGTGAGCAGGATCGGTGCTTCGAGGTCGATCCGCAGCGCGGCGGCGATCGCCTCCGGACTTCCGGCATCGACCGGCCCGACGGGTCCGAGGACGCCGGCATTGTTGACGAGCGTGGCGCCGCCGTCGGCCGTCGTGCGCCGCTGCGCGATCCAGGCTTCGAGCCGCGCGGCGACGGCGGCGGGTTCCGCGAGGTCGACGCACCAGTGCTCGTGCGCGGCGCCGCAGGCGCGCACGGCGGCGGCGACCGATGCGTCGACCGCGCCGCGCGCCATCGTGAGCAGCGTCCGGTCGGCCGTCGCGGCGGCGCGCGCGACGGCCGCGCCGAGCCCCCGCGAGGCGCCGGTGACGATGAACAGCGGCACGGTCAGACTCCCTGCTTCAGGCTCGCCGTGATGAATTCGTCGAGGTCGCCGTCGAGCACCGCCTGCGTATTGCCGATCTCGACGTTGGTGCGCAGGTCCTTGATCCGGGACTGGTCCAGCACGTACGAACGGATCTGGTGGCCCCAGCCGATGTCGGTCTTGCTGTCCTCCAGCGCGCTCTGCTCCGCCATCCGCTTGCGGATCTCCGCCTCGTAGAGCCGCGACTTGAGCATCGCCATGCATTCGGCGCGGTTGCGGTGCTGCGAACGGTCGTTCTGGCTCTGCACGACGATGCCGCTCGGCAGGTGCGTGATGCGCACCGCCGATTCCGTCTTGTTGACGTGCTGCCCGCCGGCGCCGGACGCGCGATAGACGTCGATGCGCAGGTCGGCCGGGTTGATCTCGATCTCGATCGATTCGTCGACCTCCGGGTAGACGAACACGCTGGCGAACGACGTGTGGCGCCGCGCGTTGGAGTCAAACGGCGACTTGCGCACGAGGCGGTGGATTCCGGTCTCGGTGCGCAATGTCCCGTAGGCGTAGCTGCCCTCGACCTTGATCGTCGCGCCCTTGATGCCGGCGACTTCGCCCTGCGTCTCGTCGAGGAGTTCAGCCTTGAAGCCGCGCCGCTCGGCGAAGCGCAGGTACATGCGTTCCAGCATCGAAGCCCAGTCCTGCGCCTCGGTACCGCCGGCGCCGGCCTGGATTTCGATGAAGCACGGGTTCGGATCCTGCGGGTTGTGGAACATCCGCCGGAACTCCAGCTCCGCGACCTGCTTGCCGAGCTTCCCGATGTCGCCGTCGATCGATGCCAGCGTCGCTTCGTCGCCCTCGGCCCGCGCCATCTCGAACAGTTCGCTGCTGTCGCTCAGCCCGGCGTCGATGGCGCGCAGGTGCTGCACGACGTCGTCGAGCTGCTTCTTCTCGCGCCCTAGCTCCTGCGCGCGCTTCGGGTCGTTCCAGACGCCCGGATCCTCCAGCGCCCGGTTGACGTCGACAAGGCGCTTTTCCTTCGCATCGACTTCAAAGATACCTCCGCAGCTCGGCCTGGCGAGCAAGGAGGTCGGCGATCGTCGCCGCGATCTGGTTCAGGCGTTCCGCATCCATCGTGGTTCCCCGCAGCCCTGTCGATGACCTCCGTCCAGGACCGCTGTGCCGGAAAAACCCTCGATTATAAGGATGCGTACTCGACGCGCAGCGACAGCCTGCGCTGCCCCTGGTATTCGTCGATGTCGGGCCGGTAGGCCAGGCGCACGCGCGGCGGCAGCGCGTCCACGTGGCGGAACCAGATCGCCGGCAGGCGGACCCGGTCGAGCTCCAGCGTGAGCTTCAGGTGCTGCTCCTTGACGAGACGCTGCTCGACGACGCGAAACTCGTTCTCGAACAGCGGCGGCGCAAAGCCCTGGCCCCAGACGTGCGAGCGGATCGCCGCGACCAGCGCCGCGTTCAGGTCGCCGGCGGCCAGTTCGCCATCGGTCGCGACGGTCTGCGTGAACAGCGCCGGATCGCAGGCCGCGCGAGCGGCCTCCTCGAAGGCCGCGCGGAACACCGGCAATTTGTCCTCAGCCAGCGTCAGCCCGGCGGCCATCGCATGGCCGCCAAAGCGATCGATCAGCCCGGGCGCGATCTTCGTGACGCGATCGAGCGTATCGCGCAGGTGCACGCCCTCGATCGAGCGGCCGGATCCGCGCAGGACGCCGGGGTCGGCGCGGGCAAAGGCGATCGTCGGGCGGTGGACGCGGTCCTTGACGCGGCTCGCCACGAGGCCGACGACGCCCTGGTGCCAGCCTTCGTGGAAAAGCGTCACGGTCCGGCGGGCGGCGAGCGCCTCGACGCCGAGGCCGTCGACCTCGGCGAACGCGTCGAGCTGCATGTCGCGCTCCAGCGTGCGGCGCTCGCGGTTCAGGGCGTCGAGCTGCCCGGCGATCTCGGCGGCGCGCGCCGCGTCGTCGGTGGCCAGGCACTCGATGCCCAGCGTCATGTCCGACAGGCGGCCGGCCGCGTTGATCCGCGGGCCAACGACGAATCCGAGGTCGGCCGCCTGCACCTGCGCCGGCATCCGGCCGCCGATCTGCAGCAGCGCGGCGAGGCCCGGCTGCAGCCGACCCGCGCGAATGCGCTCCAGGCCGGCGGCGACGAGGATGCGATTGTTGCGGTCCAGCGGCACGACGTCGGCGACCGTGCCCAGTGCCACCAGGTCGAGCAGGCCGTCGAGGCGCGGCTGTGTCGCGGCGTCGAAGCGTCCGCGGGCGCGGAATTCGGCGCGCAGCGCCGTCAGCAGGTAGAACATCACGCCGACCCCCGCGAGATGCTTGCTCGGGAAGCCGCAGCCCGGCTGGTTCGGGTTGACGATGAACGCGGCATCCGGCAGGCGCTCGCCCGGGAGGTGGTGGTCGGTGATCAGGACGTCGATGCCGAGCGCGGTCGCCCGCGCCACCCCCTCGACGCTGGCGATGCCGTTGTCGACGGTGATCAGCAGGTCGGGCGAGCGTTCCGCCGCGAGGTCGACGATCTCCGGCGTCAGGCCATAGCCGTACTCGAAGCGATTGGGGACGAGGAAGTCGACGCGGGCGCCGAGCGCCCGCAATCCGCGCAGCCCGACCGCGCAGGCGGTGGCGCCGTCGCAGTCGTAGTCGGCGACGATCAGCAGCCGCTTGTCGGCTTCGATCGCGTCGGCCAGCATCGAGGCGGCGGCCGGCGCATGCAGCAGCAGGCCCGGCGGCGCCAGCGAGCCGGTAGCCAGCACCAGGTCCTGCGGCGAGGCCACGCCGCGCGCGGCCAGCACGCGCGCGAGCGCGCGCGGCATGCCTTCGGACTGCAGGCGGCGGGCCGCCGCCGGATCGTAGCTGCGCTCGACGAATCGCGCGTTCATCCGGCGGCGTCCGCGGCCTTCGGCGGCGCCTCGCCCGCCGCTTCGGACGCGGCGGGCGGCGCACTGTCGACGAGGACCGCCGCCATCGGGTGATGGCGCCACGCCCGCCAACGATCGGCGCGTGCGATGCGCGCGCAGCGCACGCGCTCCTCGCCGCACAGGATGACGTCGATCCGCGAGCAGCCGTGCGCAAACGCGGCGTCGACGCGCGCCGCGAAGCGGGCGTCCAGCTCGGCAAGGCGTTCGAGCCACAGTCCCCAGTGCTCGGCGCGCGCCGGCTCGAAAAGGTCGTTCCATTCCTCCAGCACGTTGCCGCCCGCGCGGACCTCCGGGCCGAGGCCCGCGGCATCGCCGGCGACCCGAACGCCGGCGCCGTAGGCCCAGCCACGCAGCGTCGGGTCGCGCAGCACCGCGGCGGCGAACCGCGAGCGGGGCAGCGGCCGCTCCTCGCCGCCGCCATGCAGCCACAGGCCGTTGACGACGAGTTGCCCGCGTGCGCTGCGCGCGACGTTGACGGGGTGCTCGTGCCAGCGCATCTGGATGCTGGTCAGCAGCTTGCGCCAGCCCGGCGCAGCGGGGCCATCGGGCAGCCGGTCCTGGATCGCGAGGCCGAGCGCGGAGGCCAGTGGCAGCGCCGAGATCTCCCAGTCCGCAGGCAGCAGCACGAACCACTGATCGCCGGAACGCGTGATCGTCGCGCCGTGGCGGAGCGCGACGTCGGCCGCGGCCTGCACCAGTTCGTCGGCCTCCGCGTCGGTGATGCGGTCGCGATCCAGCGCGTGCAGCACGACGTGGTCGCGCATCAGCGCGAAATGCACCGGATCGCAGAACCACGGTTCCGCGTTCGTCGTCTTGGCGACCGCGGGTTTCGCGGAGCCACCGAGCGCGCGCCACGCCTGCGGCGCGCTCGCGTTGATCTGCAGGTCGTTGCCGGCAACGGCCGGCGCGATCGCGCCGAACTCGCGGGCCCCCCAGGCGAGCTGCAGCGCGAGGTCGCCGGCGAGCGCCGAGGCCTCGTCCTCCCGGACCGTCGCGCGCCGCAGCGCGCGTGTGAGACTGGGCGCGCGATCCGACCGCGCGATCTCCGGAACGACGGGCGCCGGGACGAGCGCGCCGGGAAGCAGCAGGGTCCAATGCATCCGGGGATCATAAAGAAAGTGCGGAACGCGGCCGCGGGAGCCCCGCCGCCGGCGGGGGGCGCGCGGCGCCCCGATACAATGCCGGACGATGGAAGGATCGCGACAGGCTCTTCGGCGCAGCGACGCCGCGACGCGCGCGGGGCGGCCTTGAACGTCCCGTTCGAGCTGCGCCTCGGGCTGCGCTACACGCGCGCCGGGCGCCGGGCGCGGCGTTCCAACGCGTTCATCTCGTTCATTTCCGCGATATCGATGGCGGGGATCGCGCTCGGCGTGATGGCGCTGATCGTCGTCCTGAGCGTGATGAACGGCTTCCAGAAGGACGTCCGCGACCGGATGCTGTCGGTGCTGTCCCACGCCGAGGTGTTCTCGTTCGAGGGCCCGCTCGCGGACTGGAAGCCGGTGGCCGACCGCGTCCGGCAGGATCCCGAAGTCATCGCCGCGGCGCCGTATGTCGAGGGGCAGGGCATGTTCGTCCGTGGCGACACCGTGCGCGGGGCGGTGATCCGCGGCGTCGATCCGCAGCTGGAACCGACGGTGTCCGACGTCGTCTCGCACCTGGCCGGCGGGACGCTGGCCAGCCTGGTGCCGGGCGAGTTCGACATCGTCCTCGGGATCGACCTCGCGCGGGCGCTGGGCGTGGCGCCCGGCGACCGCGTGACGCTGATCGCGCCGCAGGGCAATGTCACGCCGGCCGGCATCATTCCGCGCCTGCGCCAGTTCCAGGTCGTCGCGACGTTCGAATCCGGCCATTTCGAATTCGACAGCGCGCTGGCGCTGGTCCACATCGACGATGCGCAGCGCCTCTTCCGCGTCGAAGGCGTGAGCGGCGTGCGCCTGAAGCTGCGCGACATGCAGCGCGCGCCGCAAGTCGCCGCGGCGCTCTCGGCGCAGCTCGGCCCGCAGCTCGGCGTGCGCGACTGGACGCGCGAGAACCGCACGTGGTGGGCGGCGGTCCAGACGGAGAAGCGGATGATGTTCATCATCCTGACGCTGATCGTTGCGGTGGCCGCCTTCAACCTCGTCTCGACGCTCGTGATGACGGTGACGGAGAAACAGTCGGACATCGCGATCCTGCGCACGCTGGGGGCGGCGCCGCGCAGCGTGCTCGCCGTGTTCGTCGTCCAGGGCGCGCTGATCGGCTTCATCGGGACCGCGCTCGGCGTCGGCGGCGGGCTGCTGATCGCGTGCAACCTCGACGTCATCGTGCCGGCGATCGAGCACCTGTTCGGCGTGCAGTTCCTGCCGAAGGACGTCTACCTGATCAACGTCCTGCCGTCGGATCCGCGCGCGTCCGACATCGTGCCGATCACGCTGATCTCGCTCGTGATGTCGCTGCTGGCGACGCTGTACCCGAGCTGGCGCGCGGCGCGCGTGCGACCGGCCGAAGCGCTGCGCTATGAGTGAGCCGGGCGCGGCCCGCACGGTGCCGGGCGTCGCGGTCGTTGCCGCCGCCGGGGTGCGCAAGACGTACGGCGAGCTTGGCGGCCCGCTCGCCGTCGAGGTGCTGCGCGGCGTCGACCTGCGCGTGGCGGCGGGCGAAACGATCGCGATCGTCGGCGCGTCGGGCTCCGGCAAGAGCACGCTGCTGCATTGCCTCGGCGGCCTCGATGCGGTCGACGGCGGCCGCGTCGAGATCGCCGGACGCGACCTCGCCGGCCTCGGCGAGGAGGAGCGGGGCCGGTGGCGCAACCTGCAGCTCGGGTTCGTCTACCAGTTCCATCACCTGTTGCCCGAGTTCACGGCGCTGGACAACGTCGCGATGCCGCTGTCGATCCGCCGGATCCCGCTGGCGCAGGCGCGCGAGCGCGCTGCCGAGGTCCTCGCCAGCGTCGGGCTGGCGGCGCGGGTGCGCCATCACCCGAGCGAGATGTCCGGCGGCGAGCGGCAGCGCACGGCCATCGCACGCGCAATCGTCACCCGCCCGGCCTGCGTGCTGGCCGACGAGCCGACCGGGAACCTGGATCGCGAGACGGCGCAGGTGGTCTTCGAGGTCTTCGTCCGGCTGGCGCGCGACCAGGGCACGGCGACCGTCATCGTGACCCACGACCCGGACCTCGCGGCGCGCTGCGATCGCGTGCTGCGGTTGCGTCACGGCGTGGTGGACGCCGCGGAAGGGATGGGATGAGCGCGGACGTGCCGCTGTGGGTCGATACGCACTGCCACGTCGATGCCGCGGAATTCGACGCCGATCGCGACGCGGTCGTCGAGCGCGCCGCCGCGCGCGGGGTTCGCGTGATCGTGATTCCGGCCGTCGACGTGGCCGGTTTCGGGCGGGTCGTCGACTGCGCCCGGCGCCATGGCCTCGCCTACACGCTTGGCATCCATCCGCTGTACGTCGAGCAGGCGGCCGACGACGACCTGGACCGCGTCGAAGCGGCGGCGCGAGACGCGCTGGGCGATCCGCATTTCGTCGGGATCGGCGAAATCGGACTCGATTTCTTCGTCGAAGGCGCGGACGTCAAGCGGCAGCAGCATTTCCTCGTCCGTCAGCTGCAACTCGCCAAGCGCCTGGACCTTCCGGTCGTGCTGCACGTTCGACGTGCCGTCGACGACGTGCTGCGGCAGATCCGACACAGCGACGTCCGCGGCGGTATCGCGCATGCGTTCAACGGGTCGGAGGAGCAGGCGGCGGCCTATCGCCGCGCCGGATTGCGCCTCGGCTTCGGCGGTGCCGCGACGTACGACGGCTCGAAGCGGATCCGGCGCCTCGTCGCCGGCCTGCCGGACGATGCCTGGGTGCTGGAGACCGATGCGCCCGACATGCCGCCGCAGTGGCTGCGCGACGTCACCGCGTCGCCGCGCAACGAGCCGGGCGAATTGCCGCGGATCGCGGGGGAAATCGCGCGCCTGCGGCGCGTGACGCCGCAGGCGCTCGCCGAGCAGGGCCTGCGCAATGCGCTTGCGGCGTTGCCGCGGCTGCGGCAACTGGAAGCGATGGCCCGGGAGGGCGCGGCTTAGATCGCGGCGTGGAACGCGCGTGCCCACGGCGACCACCCTCTCCCCCGGCCCCTCTCCCGCTTCGCGGGCGAGGGGAGTTTCGGCGCGGGCCGTCACGGTGAGGCTTCGATTCGCGACGACCCTCTCCCCCACCCCTCTCCCGCTCGCGCGGGCGAGGGGAGTCTCGTCGTCGCGATGGCGCACGTCGTCCGCTTGAACGACGCCGTAACTCCCCTCGCCCGCGCGAGCGGGAGAGGGGTGGGGGAGAGGGTCGTCGCGAATCGAGAGGTGCTGGGGAGGAGCGCCGTCAATCCGAGCGCGCGCCTCGACCCCCGCCGCGCGCCGCCAACGCGCGCGCGGCGCTCAACGCAGCAGCGTGTCGACCGCGACGCAGGCCTTGCCCAGCGCGCTCGCGACCGCGGGATGCGCGAGCTTGCCGGCGTGGATGTTGACACCGGCGCGCAGGTGCGGATCCTCGATGCACGCTTGGCGCCATCCCTTGCCGGCCAGCGCCAGCGTGAACGGCAGCGTCACGTTGTTGAGCGCGAACGTCGAAGTCCGGGCCACGGCCCCTGGCATGTTGGCGACGCAGTAGTGGACGATGTCGTCGACGATGTACGTCGGCTCCGCGTGCGTCGTCGGCCGCGACGTCTCGAAGCACCCGCCCTGGTCGATCGCGACGTCGACGATGACCGCGCCGGGCTTCATCCGGGCGAGCTGCGCACGCTTGATCAGCTTCGGTGCCGCCGCGCCGGGTACGAGCACCGCGCCGACCACCAGGTCGGCGTCCAGCACGGCATTCTCGACGTTGTGCAGCGACGCGTACTCCGTGGTCAGGCGACCGCCGAAGACGTCGTCGAGATAACGCAGGCGCGCGATCGACTTGTCGAGCACGGTCACGTGGGCGCCCATCCCGACGGCCATCTTCGCCGCATTGGTTCCGACGATGCCGCCACCGATGATCGCGACCTTGCCGGGCTCGACGCCGGGGACTCCACCGAGCAGAACGCCACGCCCGCCGTTGGCCTTCTGTAGCGCGACGGCGCCGACCTGGATCGCCATGCGGCCGGCGACTTCGCTCATCGGCGCGAGCAACGGCAGGCCGCCGGCGGCATCGGTGATCGTCTCGTAGGCGATGGCCGTGCAGCCGGAGGCGAGCAGCAGTTCGGCCTGCGCCGGGTCGGGCGCCAGGTGCAGGTAGGTGAACAGGACCTGGTCGCCGCGCAGCATCCTGCATTCCTGCGGCTGCGGCTCTTTCACCTTGACGATCATTTCCGCGTCGGCGAACACGCTCGCCGCGTCCGCGGCAATCTGCGCGCCGGCCGCGCGATAGGCGCCGTCGTCGCAACCGATGCCGGCTCCGGCGCCGGACTGCACGATCACATGGTGGCCGTGGTGGACTGCCTCGCGCACCGCGCCCGGCGTCATGCCGACGCGGTATTCGTGGTTCTTGATTTCCTTCGGAACGCCGATCCGCATGACGTGAGCTCCTGTCGTGTCGTCGGGTGGCCGCCGGCGGCGGGTGACGGGATGAAGTGTGCGACAGGCAGCGGGAAATGAGCTTCGGAAGTTGTCGCGCGCAACGATCGATGACGCAAGATTCTTGCGTGATTCACAACAATGGAGCAAGATTAAACGACATAATTCGGAAACCACCGGATGATCGACCTCGATCGCATCGACCTCAGGATCCTGTCCGAACTGCAGGCCGACGGGCGCCTGACGAACGCGGCGCTCGCGCAGCGCGTGAATCTCTCCGCGTCGGCTTGCCTGCGCCGCGTGCAGCGGCTCGAGCAGCGCCGGGTCATCGAGCGCTATGCGGCGCTGCTGGACCTGGCGCAGTTGGGCAAGGGCACGGACGCGTTCGTCGAGGTGACGCTCGGCAGCCAGCGCGAAGAGGTCCTCAGCGCGTTCGAGCAGGCCATCCGCGAATGCCCCGAAGTCCTCGAGTGCCACCTGATGTCGGGCGGGTCGGACTACCTGCTGCACGTGGCGGTGGCCGACACCCGCGACTACGAGCGCATCCATCGGCAGTACCTGTCGAGGCTTCCACACGTCGCGCGGATCCGTTCCAGCTTTGCGCTGCGGACGGTGTGCAAGCGGAACGGTGTTGAGCTGTAGCGACGGCGTCGCGCATCGGGCGAGACGGGGGACGAACGCGACGGGGGACGAGCGCGACGCCTGACCGGCGACGCAGGCGTCCGGCTTCCCGCTTTCCGCTTTCCGCACGATGTGGACTACTGCTCGCGGCAGTGCGGGGTGCCACGACGCGCGCCAGACTCGCGCATGCAGGCTCTGCTCGCGTGGTCCTTCGTCGCCGGCACGTTCCTCCTCCAGCAGTGCGAAGCGCTACCGGCGGCCTCCGCGCTCGACGCGGCGGCGGCCGGTGCGCTCGCCGCCGCGGCCGTCGCCGCGGCCGCATCGCTGTGGCGGCGAGGCGATCGCGACGATCGCGACGATCGCGCCGCGTCGCGGCGGCGACGCGTGGCCACGCGCGGCCTGCTGCTTGCGGCCGCCGTCGCGGCGGGCTTCGACCATGCCGCGTGGCGCGCGCAAACGCGCGTCGATGACCAACTCGCGCGCCAGGACGAACTGCGCGACGTGCGGGTCACCGGCGTCGTCGCGACGCTGCCGGAGGCGTACGACGACGCCGTGCGCTTCGAATTCGACATCGAGCGCATCGAGGCCTCGTCCGCTCCGCTCGGCCACGTACCGCGCCACGTTTCGGTGTCCTGGTACGAGCCGCCGCCGGACGTGCGCGCTGCGCAGCGCTGGACGCTGACGCTGCGGCTGAAGCGACCGCATGCGGCGCTGAATCCGGCTGGATTCGACGCGGAATCGTTCCTCTTCGAACGCAACCTGCGCGCGACGGCCACGGTGCGCGCCCGGGTCGACGCCGGCCGCGACGACGCCGGTGGCGACGACGTCGGCGGCGCGCCCGGGGCAGGCGATTCGGGCGAGGCGCGCCATAAGGCCGGTGCGGGAACGGCGGGCGACCACGGCGCGCCACGCCTCGTCGATCCGCTCGTCGCGGATCCTTCGGCGCTGGTCGATCGCGGCCGGCAGGCGTTGCGCGATGCCCTGGGTCGCGCGCTCGCCGGCCGTCGCTACGCCCCGGTGCTGGTCGCGCTCGTCATGGGCGACCAGGGCGGCGTCTCGACCGACGACTGGGCCCTGTTCAACCGGACCGGAATCGGGCACCTCGTCAGCATCTCCGGAACCCACATCACGATGGTGGCGGGCCTTGGCGCGCTCGCCGCCGCCGCGTTGTGGCGCCGTTCACCACGGCTGCTTCACGTCGCTTCGGTCCCCGCCGTCCGTGCGACGGCGGGCGCCGTCACGGCGTTGGCCTATTGCCTGCTCGCCGGCTGGGGCGTACCGGCGCAGCGCACGTTCTTCATGCTCGCGACGCTCGCGCTGCTGCTGCCGTCGCGCGCCCGGATCGGCGGCGGGACGGCGCTGGCTTTTGCCGCCGCCGTCGTCTGCCTCCTCGATCCCTGGGCCGTCGTCTCGGCCGGCTTCTGGCTGTCCTTCGGTGCCGTCGCGACGATCCTCTTCGCGATGCACGGCCGCCTCGGCGAGGCGTCCGGCTGGCGTGCGCGGCTGATGGAGGCGGGGCGGATCCAGTGGACCGTCACCGCGGGGCTCGTTCCCGCAACGGTCGTGATCTTCCAGCAGGTCTCGCTCGTCTCGCCGATCGCCAATGCGCTCGCCATCCCGGTCGTCGGCCTCGTCGTGACGCCGCTCGCGCTCGCCGGCGCGGCACTCCTCGGTCTTCCGGATCCGGCGCCGTGGTGCGGAGCCCGGCTGCTGGAACTGTCGCATCTCGTGTTCGCGCTGTGCGCCGATGCGCTCGAGGCGCTCCTGCGCATTCCCTATGCGTCGGTGTCGGTCGCGGCCCCACCCGCCTGGACGCTCGCATTCGCGGTCGCGGGGCTCGCCTGGGCGCTGGCGCCGCCGGGCTGGCCGATGCGCGCCGCCGGATTCGTCGGCATGCTGCCGATGCTGGCGGGTCCCGGCCGCGCGCCGCTCGACGGCGATCTCTGGGTCACGGCACTGGATGTCGGCCAGGGCATGGCGCTTCTCCTGGAGTCCGCGAAGGCCGTCGTGCTGTTCGACACCGGGCCGCGGATCGCGCCCGGGATCGATGCCGGCGTCCGCGCGATCGTCCCGTACGCGCGCTGGCGCGGCATCGACCGGATCGACCTGCTCGTCGTCTCGCACCTCGACAGCGACCACTCCGGCGGCGCACGCTCGGTGCTTGCGGCGCTCGGCGTCGGGCGCGTCGTCACGTCGATCGACGCCACCGATCCGGCGCTGGCCGGTGCCGGGCGCGTCGAACGCTGCGAGGCCGGGCGTCGCCTGGACATCGGCGACCTGGCCATCGAGGTGCTGCATCCGGATGCCGGAAGCTATGCGCGCCGGCAGACGACGAACCAGCGCAGCTGCGTCATCGCGGTGGCGCGAGGCGCGTGGCGCATCCTGCTGACCGGCGACGTGCCGGCCCGCGAGGAACGCGCGCTCGTCCGGGCCGGCGCGGCCCTGCGCGCCGACCTGCTCGTTGCGCCGCACCACGGGAGCCGGACCTCGTCGAGCGACGAGCTGATCGCGGCCGCGGCGCCGCGCTGGGTGTCGGTCCAGGCGGCTTACCGGAGCCGGTTCGGCCACCCGCATCCGGAAGTCCTGCAGCGGTACGCGGCGCACGGCGCACAGGTCGTTCGCAGCGATCTCGAAGGCGCGGTCACGTGGCGCTTCGGCGCCGAGGGTCGCGTCGAGGTCGAGCGCTGGCGTCGGGACCACGCCCACTACTGGAACGACCGCCCGTTCGTCGAGGACGGCGGCCCGGCGGCTCGCGCTGGCGGAAAATGACCCTCCCGATCCGTCCGCGCCGGGGCCGGCATGCACCGAGGTGGCGCGGATGTTGCTAGGGTTTGGCGAGGCTTCGTCGCTAGACTTTTCATCAACCACTGCGGCCGGTCCGCGTCCGGCCGCTGCCTTAACGGTACATCCGAGCCGATGGTGGCCAAGACCGCCCCTGACGAAATGCACGGCGCCGACGGCGCCGTTCGTGCGCATTACCGGGAGTTCGACCGCTGGCTTGGCGACCAGAGCTCCGAGACGATCCACTACAAGCGGACCGAGGCGGACCTCGTGTTCCGCCGCGTCGGAATCACGTTCGCCGTCTATGGCGACGATGCCGGAACGGAGCGCCTGATCCCCTTCGACATCATTCCGCGGATCATTCCGGCCGCCGAGTGGAAGCAGCTCGAGGCCGGGCTGCGCCAGCGCGTGAAGGCGCTCAATATGTTCCTGCGCGACATCTACCACGACCAGGACATCGTGCGCGCCGGCAAGATCCCGCCGGAGCAGGTCTTCATGAATGCGCAGTACCGCGCGGAGATGCAGGGCGTCGACGTCGCGCACGACGTCTACTCGCACATCTCCGGCATCGACATCGTGCGGGCCGAGGGGCCGGACGGCGAGGGGACGTACTACGTGCTGGAGGACAACCTGCGCGTGCCCAGCGGCGTCTCCTACATGCTGGAGGACCGCAACATGATGATGCGGCTCTTCCCGGAGCTGTTCGCCGACAACAAGGTCGCGCCCGTCGCGCACTATCCGGACATGCTGCTCGAGCACCTGCGCTCGGTCGCGCCGCAGGGCGTCTCCGAGCCAACCGTCGTGCTGCTGACGCCGGGGATGTACAACTCCGCGTATTTCGAGCATGCGTTCCTCGCGCAGCAGATGGGGATCGAACTCGTCGAGGGCCAGGACCTGTTCGTCGACGGCAACGGCGTCTACATGCGCACGACGCGCGGGCCGCGGCGCGTCGACGTCATCTACCGCCGCATCGACGACGACTTCCTCGATCCGCTCGTCTTCCGGCCCGACTCGTCCCTCGGCGTCCCCGGGCTCCTCAACGTCTATCGCGCCGGCCGCGTGACGCTGGCCAATGCCGTCGGTACCGGGATCGCCGACGACAAGTCGATCTACCCGTACGTCCCGGAGATGATCGAGTTCTACCTCGCGGAGCGTCCGCTGCTGCGCAACGTGCCGACCTTCAAGTGCCGCAACCAGGGCGAGTTGCGGCAGGTGCTCGACCGCCTGCCGGAACTTGTCGTGAAGGAGGTGCACAACGCCGGCGGCTACGGAATGCTGGTCGGCCCGGCGGCGTCGAGCCGGGAAATCGACGACTTCCGCGAACGCCTGAAGGCGAATCCGTCGAACTACATCGCGCAGCCGACGCTCGCACTGTCGACGTGCCCGACGTTCGTCGAGGCGGGCATTGCCCCGCGCCACATCGACCTGCGGCCGTTCGTCCTCTGCGGCAAGGACATCTCGATCGTCCCCGGCGGGCTCACGCGCGTCGCGCTGCGCGAGGGCTCGCTCGTCGTCAATTCCTCGCAAGGCGGCGGCACCAAGGACACCTGGGTGCTCGAATCATGATGCACATCGCGCCCGCGGAGATGCGCCGATGCTGAGCCGCACCGCCGACCACCTGTTCTGGATGGCGCGCTACATCGAGCGCGCGGAAAATACCGCGCGGATGCTCGACGTCAACGTCTCGACGTCGCTGCTGCCGCAGTCGCCGGAGGAGGCCGACCGCGGCTGGCGCGCGATGCTCGGGATCTCGGAGCTGCAGCATGTCTTCGACGCGAAGCACGGCCTGCTCGCCGCGCATGACGTGCTCGACTTCATGGTCCGCGATCCGCAGAACGGCTCGTCGATCCACTCCTGCCTGCGGGCGGCGCGCGAGAACGCGCGCGCGGTTCGCGGGACGCTGACGACCGAGGTCTGGGAGACGCACAACGACACCTGGTTGCAGCTGCAGAAGCGCCTCGCGGCGAAGACACACGAGCGCGATCCGCAGGAGTTCTTCGAGTGGGTCAAGTTCCGTTCGCATCTGTCGCGCGGCGTGACGATCGGCACGATGCTGCGGGACGAGTCGTTCCACTTCATCCGCCTGGGCACGTTCCTGGAACGCGCCGACAACACGGCGCGAATGCTCGACGTCAAGTTCCACGGCCTGCTGGAGGCATCGACGCGGTCGCCGTCGTCGACGCCGTCCCAGGTGCTGTCCCAGGTGCAGTCGCAGTTGCAGTCCCAGGTGCAGGCGCAGTCGCAGTCGCAGTCGCAGGCACGGTCGGATGCGCAGCCGCCGAACGCGGTGTTCCATCAACCGGATTTCTACTACTGGGCCGCGGTGCTGCGGTCCGTCTCCGCGTTCGAGATCTATCGCAAGGTCTACCGCGACGTCGTGACCCCCGAGCGCATCGCCGCGCTGCTGATCCTGCGCAGCGACATGCCGCGTTCGCTCGCGGCTTCGATCAACGAGGTCTGCATCAACCTGGAGCAGGTCAAGAACGACCGCTCGGAGGAAACCGAGCGGCGGGCCGGCCTGCTGCGGGCGGAACTGCAGTACGCGCGCATCGACGACATCCTGCACCAGGGTCTCCACGCGTTCCTCACGCGGTTCCTGGAGCGCGTGAACGACATCGGCGGGCGGATCAGCTCGGACTTCCTCGTGCCGCTGTCGGTTGCGTGATGCGCCTCGCGATCGACCATCGGACGATCTACCGCTACCGGCGTCCGGCGCAGTACACGGTGCAGGCCCTGCGCCTGACGCCGCGAGACGACGGCACGCAGCGGACGCTGCAATGGTCGGTGAAGGCGCCGGGGCGGCTGCTGGCGCTGCGCGATGCGTACGGCAATCGGATGCACCAGTTGACGATCGATGCCGCCCACGCGCGCATCGAGATCGCCGCCGAGGGCGTGGTCGAGACGCTGCCGCTGCGCGACGGCCGCCTGCCGCGCGACGACGGGCCGCCGCCGCTGTGCTTCGTCGCCGCGACGACGCTGACGGCGGCGGATGCGGGCGTCTCCGACCTCGCGCATCGCTGGCTGCGTGGCAGCCGGGTGTCCGACCTGCTGGCGTTCGCCGGCGCCGTCGTCGAAGCTGTCGCCTACGAGAGCGGTCACACGGATGTCGCCTCCAGTGCCGCGCAGGCGCTGGCGCTGGGCCGCGGCGTCTGCCAGGATCAGGCGCACGTGTTCGTCGCCGGCTGCCGCGCGCTGGGCATTCCGGCGCGCTACGTTTCCGGCTACCTGCTGCCGGAGCGCGACGCGGCGATCGCGACGCACGCCTGGGCCGACGCCTGGAGCGCCGACGGCGAATGGGTCAGCATCGACGTCACGCATGCCGCGTTCACCTCCGAACGGCATTGCCGGATCGCGGTCGGGCGCGACTACGATTCCAGCTGCCCGGTGCGCGGCCTGCGCGTCGGCGGCGATGGCGAGTCGATGAGCGCCCGCGTTAACATCCAGGAGCATCCGGATTCCGAGGTCGCGCACGTGCGCGCCGTCGCTTGATCCGGAGCGCCTGACGGACGACTGAGGAGGGGCGACGCGCCCGCCGGCGCGGATCGCCGGATCGATGACCTACTGCATCGCAATGCGGCTCGACGCCGGAATGGTGTTCCTCGCCGACTCGCGGACCAACGCCGGCGTCGACCAGATCTCGACGTTCCGGAAGATGACGGTCTTCGAGCATCCCGGCGAGCGCCTGCTCGTCCTGCTCAGCGCCGGCAACCTGGCGATCACGCAGGCGGTGCGGCAGATCGTCTGTGATCGCGTGGCACCGGGCGACCCGAGCGTCTGGAACGCGAAGACGATCGTCGACGCGGTCCGGGTCGTCGGCGACGCGATCCGCGAGGTTCACCAGCGCGACGCGGCCGCGCTGAAGGAAGGCGGCATCGACTTCAACTGCAGCTTCATCTTCGGCGGGCAGATCCGCGGCGGCGATATGCGGCTGTTCCAGCTTTACGCGGCCGGTAATTTCATCGAGGCGACGACCGAAAGCCTGTACTTCCAGATCGGCGAATCCAAGTACGGCAAGCCCATCGTCGACCGGGTGATCACGCCGTCGACACCGCTCGACGAGGGCGCGAAATGCGCGCTGATATCGATGGATTCGACGCTGCGCTCCAACATCTCGGTCGGCCTGCCGCTGGACCTGCTGCTCTACGAAGCCGGCTCGTTGCGCGTGACCAAATTCGTCCAGATCGACCAGGACAACCAGTACATGGCGATGATCCGCAACACCTGGGGTTCGCGCCTGAAGCAGGTGTTCCACGGCATCCCGGACCCGGTCTGGCGCGACGCGCCCGCGAGCCCTGACCGCCCGCGGCTGGAAACCGATGCGACGTCGCCGGTCCGGGCGCCGCTGCCGCCGAACATCGAAAGTACCGTCGTGACGCGGACCGGGCCGGTGCAGCTCGTCGCGCAGGGTACCTCGGCGGCGCCACCGCACTGAGCGGCGGGGCGCCGGGCGTGGAGGACCGATGTGAATTCACCGCGACGTTCCGGCTCTCTCCCCCACCCCTCTCCCGCTTCGCGGGCGAGGGGAGTCCCGGTGTCGGCCGGGGCGGTGATGCTTGCCTTAGCGACGACGAGGCTCCCCTCTCCCGCTTCGCGGGCGAGGGGAGTCCCGGTGTCGGCCGGGGCGGCGATGCTTGCCTTAGCGACGACGAGGCTCCCCTCGCCCACGAAGCGGGAGAGGGGTGGGGGAGAGGGTGCACCCCCCGCGACCCGGCGCCACGACCCCGAAACCCCCTACGCCGGCCCCGCCCGCTGCGCGAGCGCCGCGCACAGCGTCGACGCCGCGCGAAGCGCGTCGACGCGCTGCCGCTCCAGCGCCCTCGAGATGGCATCGCGCGCCGCACCCGGCGGGAACAGCCGTTCGATCGCGGCAGCCGCGACGACGGCGTTCTGGAAGTCCCCCAGCGCGTCCTGCAGCCGCCGCAGGCCTCGCAGCCAGCGCTCGGCGCGCCGTCCGGTCAACGCGATCCCGCAGAGTTCGATCGCATAGCGCAGCCGCTTCGTCCTCAGGCGCGCGCGGTGCCAGTCCTCGTCGCCGCCGCGCATCGCGCCGTTCACGCCGGCGATCCAACGCCGATGCTCGCGCCGCAGCACCGCCGGCGCGCGCTCGGCGAGCGGCTGGCGCGACGGCCGCGAATCCGCGCCGGCGGGCCCCAGGTGCTGCGACCACGCGAGCAGCCGCAGCGCGAGGCGGCAGAAGCGTGGCGCTTCCAGCGTCGCCAGCAGGTCGCGTCGTGCCCTCGCCCGGGCCTTCGCGACGCGGCGCGCGATGCGCAGCGCGACGGCGGGCGGGATCGCATCGAGCAGCGGGGGCAGCGTTTCCGTCGCCAGGACGTCGGCGTCGCGGGCCTCGCCGAGCGCCCGAGCGAGCCATCGGACATCGTCGAGGAGGTCATCGGGAAATCCGCCGATCGCTCCGAAAAGGCGTAGCCCTTCGCGCATCCGGCGAAGTGCCACGCGCGCCTGATGGACGTACTCCGGATCATCCGACGCTTCGATGCCGCTGGCATTGCGCAGCAACACCGCGAGCGCGTTGCCGACCGCGCGCCGCAGCGCGTCGGCGGTCGACACGTCGCCGACGATGCCGGCCGCGATCGTCTCGACATCGGCATTCGCGACGCCCGGCCGCGGGCGGTCGCCGCGTCCTGCCGCGGCGGCGAGGCGGTAGCCGCGCTCAGCCTTCGACTCCACGGCCGGGCGCAGCGACGGCCGCTGGCGTGACGTCGGGGCAGCGGGCCCGACCAGATCGAGCGCGAGGCCGATCGCCGCATGCGGTGAGCCGCGCTTGACCTCGATCTCCAGCTCGGCGATCGCTTCGCGAAGCGCGTCGGCGGCACGGATGCCTGGCGTCTCGATGTACCCCTCGTCGAGTGCCACCTCGAGCGCGGAGCCGCCGAACTCGACCTGCCAGGTCGTGCGCCGGAATCGCGTTCGGAACCGCGCCTGGACGGAACCGCGGGCCGCGCCGCGCAGCGCCGGCGGCAGGCTCGCGCGCGGAAAGCGCGCGACGTCGAGGCGGCCGTCCGCAGCGTCCGCTTCCCACTCGCGTCGCCGCGCCAGCGCGCCGCCGGCATCGTCGCTCTTGAGGGTCTGGATCCAGCGCGCGTCGCGGCCGGTGCCGACGCGACGAATCCTCAGCGCGTATCCGTGCGCGCCCAGCGCGTTACCCGGCGTATCGAAGTAGACGCTGTCGATGGCGCGGCGGACGCCGACGCCATAGGCCATCAGGCGCGCACGCAGGCCCGCGATCGACCGAGGCGAAAGCTTCAGCTTGAGTTCGACCTCGATCGGCGCGGCGGGCGGCGCGGAATCCTGGGCCATTTGCGGCTGTCGCGACGACGTGCCTCAGCCGCCCTCCACGATCGACTTCAGGTTGCGCAGCCCGGCCTCGAAGTCCGGACCGACGATCCGGTCCATGAATAGCCCGAACCACCGGGCGGCCGGGTTCCTTCCGAGATCGCCTTCGTTGGTCCAGGCGACACGCACCCGATTGCCCTGCGCATCGAGCGTCAGGCTGCCGTGCGAACGCATGCTGTCGTCGGCGAACGACAGCGCGTAGGCGACGCGTTGATCGGCCACGGCCTCGGTGAATTCCATCCTGCCGTTTCCTTCGCTGCGGCTGCGCCATGACCATGCGGCACCGGCGCCGCTCGCCGGGCCACTGTAGTCGATCAGCATCGCGGGGTCGCGACGGTTCCACGCCGACCAGCGCTTCCATTCGCGCGGATCCGCAATCAACGGATAGACGCGCGTCGCGGGCGCCGTGATTTCCACCGAGCGCTCGATGCGATAGCTCCCCGGCAGCAGGAATCCGACGCCGAGCAGCAACAGCGCGACCAGCACCAGCGCGCCGATCGCACGCAGGATGAAACCCATCGTCGACTCCTCCCGGCGGCCGCCCGGACCTCGACGGTCAGCGCCCGCTTCACCCCGGATGCCGCGCTCACCGTCCGGTGGCGGCTTCCAGTGACTGGAACACGTGAGCCGTGTCGCCGCTTTTTCGCAACATTAGCGGACCGAAACGCCCGCTGGGGATCGCGGGAACGCCTGATGCAACTGCAAAATTCCTGACATGAACCCGAGCCCTGCTGAACGCGGACCGGCCGTCGACGATCCGGAGCGTCGGCGCGACACGCGCGACGCGGCCCCGTCCCGCCGCGAAGACGAACTCGTGGCCGTGCTGCGCGCCCTCGCCCAGCACGGGTTGCGCGAGGGCGATTGGGTCTGCAGCCTGCGGACGCGGATCAGCGGCCAGATCGCCGTCGATCGCGCCGCCGAGCACCCGGCGCTCGTCATCGAGACCGACCTCGGGATCCTGCGGGCGGCCAGCGACGCCTGCGCGAACCTGGCCGAGTGGCAGCGCTGCGCGCCGTGGTCGCGCGGCCTCGCCTGAGGGCGCAGTTCGTCGTTCCGCCGCCTCGCGTCGCCGGTCCCTGGCGGACGCGGGCCCGGTGCAAGATCGCGTCCATCGTGGCAAACTCGCAACATGATGGCGGTGGATGCCACTCCAAGAATCCTGATCGTTGACGCCAACGGGCAGCCGGTGCGGTGGGCTGCGTTGACGCGCGCGGCCCGCTACTACGCCGCGGGAAAGGTCCTCACCGACCTCGGCGAGAACCACTTCCTGATGTTCGGCGGAACGCAGGAACGTTCCGGTCTGCGGTCCGAGTTCGAGACCAGTTCGATCGTGATGATCCGCGGGCGGCATCGGATCCCGTACGGGCACGCGCACGTCGGCCTGACGAAGCACCGCCTGTTCGCGCGCGACCGCAACGTCTGCGGCTACTGCGGCGTGAACTTCGCCGAAAGCGAACTCACGGTGGAGCACATCGTCCCGGTGTCCCGTGGCGGGCGCCACGAATGGACGAATGTCGTGACCGCCTGCCGCTCCTGCAACACGCGCAAGGGAAACCGTCGACCCGAGGAGGCGGGCATGCCGCTGCTCTACGTGCCGTACGCGGTCTGCCGCAACGAGGGCTTCATCCTCAGCAACCGCCGCATCCTTGCCGACCAGATGGCATTCCTGCAGGCGACGCTGCCGCGGCATTCGCGCTGGTACGCCCACTGACCGGCTCGTCGCGCGGCTGCGGATCGCGATGAACACGGCACCGCGCCCGGGCCTGCTGCTGGCGTTCGACGACGAGGCGCGCTTCGCCCAGGCCCTGGCCGACGCCTGCGGCGTGCGTCATGCCGTGATCGTCCGGCACCGGTTCCCCGACGGCGAGTTGAAGCTCAAGTTGCCGCCGCTCGGCGCGGCCGACCGCGTCGCGATCCTGCGATCGCTGCACGACCCCAACGAGAAGCTCATCGAGCTGTTGCTCGCGGCGCGCACCGCGCGTGACCAGGGTGTCGGCCACCTGACGCTGGTCGCGCCCTATCTCGCCTACATGCGGCAGGACGCGGCCTTCGAGACGGGCGAGGCGGTGAGCCAGCGCATCGTCGGCGGCTGGTTGGCGCAGTTGTTCGACGCCGTCGTCACGATCGATCCGCACCTGCACCGGATCCGGTCGCTCGAGGAGGCGATCCCGGCGCCGACGACCGTCACGCTGACCGCGGCGCCGGCGCTCGGCCGGATGATCGCCGCGCGCATCCGCGACGCGCTGGTGATCGGCCCGGATGAGGAATCGGCGCAATGGGCCGGCGCGGCCGCGCGGGCCGGCGGGCTTGCGTGGTCCGTCTGCCTCAAGGAGCGGCGCGGCGATCGCGACGTGTCGATCAGCGCCCCGCCCGTCGACGTCAAGGGCCGCCACGTCGTCCTCGTCGACGATGTCGCCAGCACCGGACGCACGCTCGCGCATGCCGCGCGAATGATCCTTCAGGCCGGGGCCGCGCGATGCGACGCCGCCGTCACGCATCCGGTGTTCGCGGCCGACGCGCTCGCCGTGATGGAGGCGCACGGCATCGGCAGCGTCTGGAGCAGCGACACGATCCCGCACTTCACGAATGCGGTCGCCGTGGCGCCGCTGATTGCCGCGGCGTTCGCCGGTTAGCCGATCGACCCTCTTCCCCCGCCCCTCTCCCGCTTCGCGGGCGAGGGGAGCCTCGTCGTCG
>DATKPC010000035.1:0-13190 GCA_035524275.1 Burkholderiaceae bacterium | reverse complement strand
CGACGACGAGGCTCCCCTCGCCCGCGAAGCGGGAGAGGGGTGGGGGAGAGGGCCGCCCGCCGAGCCGCCCCGAGGATCAGCAAGCTGCTCGCCCCGCCTTTCCCCTCAAGCCACCGCCGCCAACGCCCGCGCCAGGTCCGCCTTCAGATCCTCCACGTCCTCGACGCCGACCGACAGCCTCACGAGCGAATCGCCGATCCCCAGCGCCGAGCGCGTCGCCGGCGGGATCGTGGCGTGCGTCATGATCGCCGGATGCTCGATCAGGCTTTCGACGCCGCCCAGGCTTTCGGCGAGCGAAAAGATCCGGACGGCCTCCAGGAAACGCCGCGTGCCGGCGAGATCGGCCTTCAGGTCGATCGAGACCATGCCGCCGAAGCCGTGCATCTGCCGCCGCGCCAGCGCGTGCTGCGGATGCGATTCCAGCCCCGGGTAGCGCACGCGCGCGACCTTCGGCTGTGCTTCGAGCCAGCGCGCGAGCGCGAGCGCGTTGCTGTTGTGGCGTTCCATCCGCAGCGCCAGCGTCTTCACGCCGCGCAGCGCAAGGAAGCTGTCGAAGGGCGCCGCGATCGCTCCGACCGCGTTCTGCAGGAAGCCGAGGCGCTCGCGAATCTCGTCCAGGCGCGGCGCCGCGCCGACGACCGCGACCCCGCCGATGACGTCGGAATGCCCGTTGAGGTATTTCGTCGTCGAATGCACGACGACGTCGAAGCCATGCTCCAGCGGGCGCTGCACGAACGGGCTCGCGAACGTGTTGTCGGCCACCGCGACCAGGCCGCGCTCGCGCGCGATGCCCGCGAGCGCCTCGAGATCGGCGAGCTTCAGCAACGGATTGCTCGGCGTCTCGACCCACAGCAATTTCGTCTGCGGCGTGATCGCGGCGCGCACCGCAGCGAGATCGGCGAGGTCGACGAACGTGAAGCGGGTGCCGGCGCTGCGCGCGCGCACGCGCTCGAACAGCCGGTAGGTGCCGCCGTACAGGTCGTCGCTCGCAACGACGTGGGCGCCGGCATCGACGAGTTCCAGTACCGTCGCGATCGCCGCCAGGCCGGAGGCGAACGCGAAGGCCTGCGCGCCGCCCTCGAGGTCGGCGACGCAACGCTCGAATGCCCAGCGCGTCGGATTGTGCGAGCGGCCGTAGTCGAGGCCCTTGTGCACGCCGGGGCTGCTCTGCACGTACGTCGATGTCGCGTAGATCGGCGGCATGATCGCGCCGGTCGTCGGGTCCGGCGCCTGCCCGGCATGGATCACGCGGGTCGCGAAACCAAGCGTCGCGTCCGCTTTCGCTTCGTCATCACGCTTCATCGGCGCGCCTTTCGCAGGTGGTTGAGCAGGTCGAAGCGGGTGATGAGCCCGTGGAAGCCGGACTCGTCGGCGATGATCGCGACGAAGCCGCTGTCGAGCAGGTGGCGCAGCGCCGGCAGTCCGGCCGCCGGTGCCAGCGTCCGCAGCTGCGTGCTCATCGCGACGCGCACCGGGTCGCGATAGCGCGACGCGTCCGGCTCGACGTGCAGCAGCAGGTCGGATTCATCGATGACGCCGACGAGCCGCCCGCGGTCCAGCACCGGCAGCTGCTGGACGTCGGCGAGCCGCATGCGCTGGAACGCCGTGAGCAGCGTGTCGGCCGGCTCGACGCTGACGACGCCGCCGTCCTCGGTCCGACGCGCGATCAGGTCGCGCAGGTCGCCGTAGGTGCGCTGCGACAGCAGGCCCTCGTCGATCATCCAGGCGTCGTTGTAGACCTTGCTGAGATAGCGGGTCCCCGTATCGCAGACGAAGCTCACGACGCGCTTCGCCGTCGTCTGCGCGCGGCAGTAGCGCAACGCCGCCGCGAGCAGCGTGCCGGTCGACGATCCGCCGTGCAGCCCCTCGGTGTGCAGCAGTTCGCGCGCGGTGGCGAAGCTCTCCTCGTCCGGGATCGCGTAGGCGTGCCTGATGCCGCTCAGGTCCGCGATCGGCGGCACGAAATCCTCGCCGATGCCCTCGACGGCCCAGGAGCCGGCCTCGCCATGCGTTCCCGTGAGGACCTGGTCGCGCAGGATCGATCCGACCGGGTCCGCAAGCACGAATTCCAGCGACGGCTGCACGCGACGGAAAAAACGCGTCAGCCCCGTCAGCGTCCCGCCGGACCCGACGCCGACCACGATGGCGTCGAGGTCGTGACCCACCTGCGCCCAGATCTCTGGGCCGGTCGATGTTTCGTGGGCGAGCGGATTCGCCGGGTTGTTGAACTGGTCGGCAAAGAACGAGCCGGGAATTTCCCGCGCCAGGCGCGCCGCGTAGTCCTGGTAGTAGGCCGGGTGGCCCTTGCCGACGTCGCTGCGGGTCGTGTGCACCTCGGCGCCGAGCGCCTTCAGGTGCAGCACTTTTTCATTGGACATCTTGTCGGGCACGACGAGCACGACGCGGTACCCCTTCGCGCGCGCCACGAGTGCCAGCCCCAGCCCCGTGTTGCCGGCCGTCGCCTCGATGACGGTGCCCCCGGCCACCAGCCGGCCGTCGCGCTCCGCAGCCTCGATCATCGAGCGACCGATGCGGTCCTTGATCGATCCGCCCGGATTCTGCGACTCGAGCTTGAGGAACAGCGAGCATGGCCCGGTGTCGAGGCGCGTGACCGGAACCAGCGGCGTGTTTCCGATGAGATCGAGGACCGCCGGGCGGCGCGCCACGCCGGTGGGCCTCGGGGTCGAAACAGCGTCCGGCCTGCTCGTCATGCGCGCGACCCCGGGGAGCAACGACGCGACGATGATAGACCGCGATCCCCGCGGTCGATATGAGTCGGCCGCCTACGCATATATCGAACCATCATTTGGTGGCCGCCCGGCGGGCGCGCATCATCGAGCGTTCAGTTGGCGCGCCGCGCGCCACAGGATGGAGGGAAGATGACTGCCGCCGTGACGCCCCTGGCGCCGCCCGTGCGCGCGAGCGAGGACATCGTCGCGCTCGCCGTGGGCCTGCTGCTTTTCGTGCTGGGCCTCGGCACGTTCTTCGGCGCCGACCTTCTCGGGTGGGCGGTCGCGACGTCCACCTGGACCTCCGTCGACACGGCGCTCGCGCCGGTGTCCAAGGGCTTCGCGGCGCTCGGCGGTGCAGGCGCCCTGGTCGCGACCTACGTCGCGCTGCTCGTCGTGCTCGGGGCGGGCGCCGCCGCGCTCGGGCTCGACGTACCCCGATTCGCGCTGCGCTTCACGGTGGTCTTCGTGGTGGCCTACGCCTGCTGGATCGCCGGCAGCTATGCGCACTTCGCCGCGGTGACGCCGGCGGACTACAGGAAATTCGGCATCGACTGGTCGCTGAAGCTCACCGCCGAGGGCGGCTACATCATCGCCCTCGTGGCCGGCCTCGTGATCGCGAACGTCCTGCCCGGCTTCGCCGACTGGCTGAAGGAGGCGATCCGGCCGGAGCTGTACATCAAGGTCGCGATCGTGATCCTGGGCGCCTTTCTCGCGGTGACGGCGGCGGAGAAGTTCAGCCTTGCCTCGTCGCTGCTGGCGCGCGGGGTCGCCGCGATCGTCGAGGCCTACCTGATCTATTGGGCCGTCGTCTACTACGTCGCGCGCAAGTGGTTCCGCTTCAACCCGGAATGGGCGGCGCCGCTCGCCTCCGGCATCTCGATCTGCGGCGTCGCCGCGGCGATCGCCACCGGCAGCGCGATCCGGGCGCGCCCGGTCGTGCCGATCCTCGTCTCGTCGCTCGTCGTCGTCTTCGCGGTCGTCGAGGTGCTGCTGCTGCCGTTCCTCGCGCAGTACTTCCTGTCGAACGAACCGCTGGTGGCCGGCGCCTGGCTTGGCCTGGCCGTCAAGACGGATGGCGCCGCGGTCGCGAGCGGCAGCATGGCCGAGGCGCTGATCCTCGCGAAGAACGCCGCGCAGGGCATCCAGTACCAGCCGGGCTGGATCCTCGGCACGACGGCCGCCGTCAAGGTCTTCATCGACATCTTCATCGGGATCTGGGCGTTCGTCCTCGCGATCGTCTGGACGAAGTACATCAACGTGCGCCAGGGCGCACAGGACGTCGCGCGTGCCGCCGAGATCTGGCAGCGCTTCCCGAAGTTCATCCTCGGCTTCGTCGTCACGTTCGCGGTCACGGCGCTGCTTGCCGGCATCGACCCCGGCCACCTGCCGAAGCTCAAGTCGGCGACGCTGGAAGCCAACAATTTCCGTGTCATCTTCTTCCTGTTGACGTTCTTCGCGATCGGCGTGCAGTCGAATTTCTCGCGGCTCTGGGACGAAGGCGTCGGGCGCCTCGTCGGCGTCTACGCGCTGAGCCTCTTCGGCTTCGTGATCTGGGTCGGCCTCGTGATCTCGTGGATCTTCTTCGCCGGCGTCAAGCCGCCGCTCGCCGGCTGACATCCGCCGCGGACCCCTGGAGCAAATCGATGAGCCAAGCCGACGACAAGCTGCCGAACCTTCGCGACGAGCTCGCGCGCGAGACGTACCAACCGTTGATGCCGGTCGAGAAGAAGCTGATCGCGTGGAGCCTCGGGACGGGCGTCGTGCTGCTTGCGGTGCTGATCGTCCTGACGCGCCTGGGTTAGCGAGCGCGGCAGAAGGCCTGTTTTCTCCCTCTCCCGCTTGCGGGAGAGGGTTGGGGAGAGGGTGGACGCCGCGAAGCGGCGTCGGTTGAGCCGCGGCGGTGGCCGTGGTGTTGCCTCTGTGCGCGAACAACGGTTATGGCAGAGGTCGACCGAGCGGGCGTCATCGGCGCTCGTAGGCGATGACGCCGAGCTACCTTCCGTACGAGCTGCTGCAACAGCAGCGGCTGCCCGCGGCGCTGCAGGACGGGCTGCCTGAAGGGCACTTGACCCGCGTCAATCCGCACCGATCCAGCTCCCGCAGCCCTCTCCCTGCCCCTCTCCCGCAAGCGGGCGAGGGAACCTGCTGCACCGACCGGGCTGATCCATGACATCGAAAACCGGGCTGATGGGTGACAGTCTCGTCCGCGGGGCACGCTCTGGAGGCCGCGCGGCAGGATCTTTCCTGCCCACCGTCGGCGCGGCGACGCCACTGCAGCGACCGCCTCAGCGGCCGCGGGCCGCCAGCTGTCTCACGACGGCCACCATCCGATCCACCTCGTCGCAGGTGTTGTAGAACGCGAGCGACGGCCGCACGGTCGCCTCCAGACCGAACCGGCGCAGGATCGGCTGCGCGCAGTGATGCCCGGCGCGCACCGCGATGCCCTCGCGATTGAGCGCCTGCCCGACTTCCTCCGGGGCATAGCCGTCCAGGACGAACGACAGCACGCTCGCCTTGTCCTGCGCCGTGCCGACGAGGCGCAGCCCGGGAATCGGCCGCATCTGCCGCGTCGCGTAGTCGAGCAGCGCATGCTCGTACTGGCCGATCGCCTCGATGCCGATGCGCTCGACGTACTGCAGCGCCGCGTCGAGCCCGACGGCATCGGCGATATTGCCGGTGCCGGCCTCGAAGCGCGCCGGTGGACCCTGGTAGACCGTCCGCTC
Organism: Burkholderiaceae bacterium; assembly: GCA_035524275.1. Taxonomy (GTDB): domain Bacteria; phylum Pseudomonadota; class Gammaproteobacteria; order Burkholderiales; family Burkholderiaceae_F; genus DATKPC01. The sequence continues at coordinate 7,735 of DATKPC010000035.1, read as the reverse complement.
GAACGTGACGTCCTGGATCATGTTGCCGCCCCCCTGCCACGGCGGCATCGCTTCCAGCAGCGCGCGCTTGCCGTAGACGACGCCGATCCCCGTCGGGCCGAAGATCTTGTGGCCGGAGAAGACGAAGAAGTCGGCGTCGATCGACTGCACGTCGACGCGCATGTGCGATACCGACTGGGCGCCGTCGACGAGCGCGAGCGCGCCGGCACGGTGCGCCAGCTCGACGATCTCCTTCACCGGCACGATCGTGCCCAGCGCATTGGAGACCTGCGTCACCGCGACGAGCCTGGTGCGCTCGCCCAGGAGCCGCTGGTAGGCCTCCAGCAGGACCTGGCCGGAATCGTCGACCGGGATCACGCGCAGCACCGCGCCCTTCTCCGCCGCCAGCTGTTGCCACGGCACGATGTTCGCGTGATGCTCCAGGTGGCTCACGATGATCTCGTCGCCGGCGCCGATGTGCTTCGCGCCCCAGGATTTCGCGACGAGGTTGATCGCCTCGGTCGTTCCGCGGACGAAGACGATCTCGTCGGTCGAGCTGGCGTGGATGAATCGGCGCACGGTCTCGCGCGCCTTCTCGTAGGCGTCGGTGGCGCGCGCGGCGAGTTCATGCGCCGCGCGGTGGATGTTCGAGTTCTCGTGCTCGTAGAAGTACGCAAGGCGCTCGATCACGCTGCGCGGCTTCTGCGTCGTCGCGGCGTTGTCGAACCAGACGAGCGGCCGGCCGTTGACGCGCTGCTGCAGGATCGGAAAGTCGCGCCGGATCGCGTTGACGTCGAACGGTGGATGGCCGGTGACCGGCAACTGCGGAACCGCCTGGCGTGCGACCGGCGAACGCTCATCGAGGAAGTAATACGTCGCCGGCGGCGCACCCTTTGCGCTCGAACCCGCTGCCGGATGCGGCGAACCGGAGGGACGCCGATCGGCCGACAACTCGACCAGCAAGTCGGCCAGGGCCTGGCTGCCGGGCAACGCGAACGGCAATGCGGCCAGGTCGTCGGCGGAGGCCGCGCGCGGGACCGAAGCGGCTCCCGAAGCCGGTGCGGTCGGCGTCGCGCCGGCGGCCGCCGCGAGGCCGCGCGGCGTTCCCGCGCCGGGGGCGTCGACCGCGTACGCCTGCGGCACGGCTTGCGCGGCGCCACCCAGGCGCGGCTCGTAGGCGGGCGCGGCCGAAAGCGCAAGGTCCGGAACGCCGTTCGGCGCCTGCGCGTGCGGCACCAGCGACGGAGCCGACGCGACGACATTGGCCGGCGACTGCGGCGACGTCGGCACGAGGTTCGTGCCGGGAGGCCACGCGCCGGCCGCGAAGGCCGGCAGCGCGGTGGGATTCGACGGTCCGAGCGCCCCCGGCGGAACCGTAAGGCCCGCAGGCTGCGGGTTCGAGGGCATCGGCACGCCGCCCGCGGACGTCGGCCCGGTCAGCCCGGTTAGCCCGGTTGGCCCGGCTGGCCCGGTCGGGCTCGGGACTCCTGGCAACGCGGCAAAGAACTCGCTCGCAAGCCGCGCCAGCGTCGCCACGTCCGGCAGGCCCGCCGGTACGTCCGCGGTCGGCGGCTCGGCCGCCGGCGGCACGATGTTCGTCGACATCGCGACGCTCAGCGGTAGTTGTCGGGATAGGCGTGGTACTTGCCGACCTCGACGTCCGCCAGCACCGCGAGCGCGTCGTCGGCGTGGACCGCGAGCGAGCAGTACAACGAGATCAGGTAGGACGCGATCGCGTTGCGGCTGATGCCCATGAAACGCACCGACAGGCCCGGGCTCTGCTCGCCCGCGAGGCCCGGCTGATAGAGGCCGACGACGCCCTGGCGCTTGTCGCCGACGCGCAGCAGCAGGATGCTCGTCTTGCCGTCGGCGAGCGGCACCTTGTCGCTCGGCACCAGCGGCACGCCGCGCCACGTCAGGAACTGCGAGCCGAACAGGCTCGCGGTCGGCGGCGGGACGCCGCGCCGCGTGCATTCGCGGCCGAAGGCGGCAATCGCCGCCGGGTGCGCAAGGAAGAACGCCGGCTCCTTCCAGACCTTCGTCAGCAGTTCGTCCAGGTCGTCCGGCGTCGGGGCGCCGGTCAGCGGGAAGATGCGCTGGTCATCCGTGACGTTCGCGAGCAGCCCGTAGTCGGCATTGTTGATGAGTTCGCTTTCCTGCTTCTCCTTGATCGTCTCGATCAGCAGGCGAAGCTGCTCCTTGATCTGGTCGTGCGGGCTGCTGTAGAGGTCGCTCACGCGGGTGTGCACGTCCAGCACCGTCGAGACGGCGTTGAGGAAATACTCGCGCGGCTTCTCCTCGTAGTCGACGAACGTCGTCGGCAGGTCGGCCTCGTCGCGCTTCGCGCACAGCACCTGGACATCCTGCGGATTGCGGACCTTGTTCAACCGGTAGATGCCGGCCTCCACCGGCACCCACGGCAGCAGGTGGGTCAGCCAGCGCGGCGAGATCGTCGCCAGCGTCGGCGCGGTCTTCGTGGCATTGGCAAGTTGGCGCGCGGCGTTGTCGCCGAGCGCAAGCTGGGTCGTTCTCGGGTCGGCCATTCGGGGTTCCTATGGGGTTCCTATATGCGAAATTCAAATAACTTCATGCGATTCCCAACCGTCGAGTCTCGGATCAACGCGGTCCGCGGATCAACCGCCTATCGCCAGCAGGGCATCGCGCATCGAGGCGTGCAGGCTCTATTCGCGTGACGCGGACGCGGCCTCGCAGCGCAGGAAGATCTCCGACAACGAGATGTCCAGCGCGCGGGCCAGCTTCTCCGCGGTCGCGAGCGACGGCATCGCGGCGGCGCGCTCGACCTCGCCCATGTAGGAACGGTTGAGCTCCGCGCGGCTGGCCAATCGCTCCTGCGACCAGCCGCGCGCCTCGCGCAATTCGCGCACGACACGACCGAAGCGGGGCGCGAGCGCGCCCGGCCCGGCGGCGCTGGCGACGCCGGTGTCCTGGAGCGCGCCCATGTCAGGCGGCCTGGGCTTGCGCCGGCGCCGGCGGCAGGCCGCTGGCGTCGAAGACCCCCTCGAACAGCACGGAACTCAAGTAGCGCTCGCCGGAGTCCGGCAGGATCACGACGATCGTCTTGCCGGCATGCTCCGGCTTCTTCGCCAGGCGCACGGCGACCGCGGCGGCCGCGCCGCAGGAGATCCCGGAAAGGATGCCTTCCTCGCGCGTCAGGCGACGCGCGAAGAGTACGGCCTCCTCGTTGCTCACCTGCTCCACCGCATCGACGAGCGACAGGTCCAGCACATCGGGCACGAAACCGGCGCCGATGCCCTGGATCTTGTGCGGGCCCGGCTTCAGTTCGTCGCCGGCACGCTTCTGCGTCAGCACCGGGCTCGCGGTCGGCTCGACGGCGACCGAAAGAATCTTCCTGCCCTTCGCGTTCTTGATGTAGCGCGACACGCCGGTAATCGTCCCGCCGGTACCGACGCCGGAGACGAGGATATCGATCGCGCCGTCGCTGTCGTTCCAGATTTCCGGACCGGTCGTCGCCTCGTGGATGGCGGGGTTCGCCGGGTTCTTGAACTGCTGAAGCAGCACGTACTTCGGATCGGAGGCGGCGATTTCCTCGGCCTTCGCGACGGCGCCCTTCATCCCCTTGGCGCCCTCGGTGAGCACGAGCCTGGCGCCGTAGGCGAGCAGCAGCTTGCGCCGCTCCAGGCTCATCGTCTCCGGCATCGTCAGCGTGATCGGGATGCCGCGCGCCGCCGCGACGAAAGCGAGCGCGATCCCGGTGTTGCCGCTCGTGGGCTCGACGATCTCCTTGCCGGCGCCCAGCAGCCCGCGCTTCTCGGCGTCCCAGATCATCGCGGCGCCGATGCGGCATTTCACCGAATAGGCCGGGTTGCGCCCCTCGATCTTCGCCAGCACCGTCGCCTTGGCGCCGTCGGTGACGCGGTTCAAGCGCACGAGCGGCGTGCGTCCGATCGACAGCGAATTGTCCGTGAACCAGTTCGACATGGCTTGTTCCCTCCCTCGCTATGACAATTCCGGATTCCGGGTCAGTCCTGGACCCAGGGCAGTCCGCGCAGCCGCCAGCCGCCGAGGCGGCCGCGCTGCTGCGCGTCGTCGATCTCGCCTTCGAAGCCCTCGAGCACGTTGAAGACGTTCGTGAAGCCGGCCTTCGTCGCGGCCTCGGCGGCGGCCGCCGAACGCTTGCCGCTGCGACACAGCAGCAGCACGACATCGCTCTTCGCCACCTTGGCCTCCAGTTCGCGGACGAACCGCGGATTGCGCGTCAGGCTGGTCCCGGTCGCCCAGGCCACGTGGATCGTCCCCGGCACGTGCCCGACGAATTTGCGTTCCTCGCCGCTGCGAACGTCGACGAACTTCGCGGCACCCGCCTGCACCAGTTCCCAGGCCTCCAGCGGCGGGACGCTGCCCGCGTACGGCAGGCCCGCCGCCTGCGCCTGCTCGCGGGCGTGGTCGAGGACGGATTGCAGCGACGGGTCGGCAAGGGTTGCGGTCATGGCGTCTCCGGGTGCGGCATGGTTTTCATGGACGGCGTGCCCGGTCGTGGCGGCGCGCCGCTGGTGGCGATAGACGACAGACTAGGTAGCGCCACGACCGCGGTGAACGAACGATTCCGAGTTTCCATATGCGACGGCCGACATAGCGCGCCTCCGCAGCGGGCGGGCCTCCGCACCGGGGCGGGGCTTAAGCCCGCATGTCCTCATCTGAAAACAATCGTTCGCGCCGCCGCGGCCGCGCCTTAGCCTGCGCCGCTCTGCACAAACAACGAGGGAGATACCCCATGTTCCGTTCACCGAAGTTGAACCGGCTCGTGCTGCTTGCGGGCTTCGGCCTCGCCGCGACCGCTGCCGGCGGCGCATTCGCCGACGACGCGGTCCATGTCGCCTACCAGACCGTCGTGGAACCGGCCAAGGTGGCACAGGCCGACGGCGCCTACGAAAAGGCGACCGGGCGCAAGATCGACTGGCGCAAGTTCGAAAGCGGCGCCGAAGTGATCACCGCGGTGGCTTCCGGTGACATCCAGGTCGGTTACGTCGGCTCCAGCCCGTTGGCCGCGGCCGCGAGCCGCGAGCTGCCGGTCGAGACGTTCTTCATCGCTGCCGAGATCGGCAGTGCCGAGGCGCTTGTCGTGCGCAACGGCGCGAACATCGCGAAGCCGCAGGACCTCGTGGGCAGGAAGGTCGCCGTGCCCTTCGTCTCGACGACGCACTACAGCCTCCTCGCGGCGCTGAAGCATTGGGGCGTCGATCCGAAGAAGGTCGACATCGTGAACCTGCGGCCGACCGAGATCGCCGCGGCCTGGCAGCGCGGCGACATCGACGCGGCCTACGTCTGGGATCCGGCGCTCGGGCAAATCAAGGCGAAGGGCAAGGTCCTGACCGATTCCTCCGAAGTCGCGACGTGGGGAGCCCCGACGTTCGACGCCTGGATCGTGCGCAAGGACTTCGCCGAAAAGAACCCCGACTTCGTGACGCAGTTCGCGCGCGTCACCGGCGAAGCCTATGCGGCCTATCGCAAGGATCCGAAGGGTTACGCGGGCGACCCCGCGAACGTCGAGAAGATCGCCCGACTGACCGGCGCGAAGAAGGAGGAAGTCGCCGACCTGCTCGCCGGCAGCCGCTTCCCGACCCTGCAGGAAGAGGCGACGCTGCTGTCGGGCGACACGGTCAAGGCGGTCGGCGAGACCTCGGCCTTCCTGAAGGAACAGGGCAAGGTCGAGAAGGTGCTCGCGGACTACAAGCCGTACGTCACGCCGCGCTTCGTCGAAGGTGCCGCGAAGGCGAGCGGCCAGAAGGTCGCGTCCAGCGCGAAGTAGGCGCTATCCGGCGTGGTACGCCTTGACGAGATCGTCGCCGGGTACGGCGAGCCGGGCTCATCGGCCGCCGTGCTCGACGGCGTGTCGCTGCAAGTCCCGGCCGGCGCCCTCCTCGTGCTGCTGGGCCCCTCGGGCTGCGGCAAGTCCAGCCTGCTCAACGTGATCGCCGGGTTCATTCCGCTGCGCGGCGGTCGCGCCCGCATCGACGGTCGCGACATCCGCGGACCCGGCGCCGACCGCGGCGTCGTGTTCCAGGACGACGCGCTCCTGCCCTGGCTCGACGCCGCAGGCAACGTCGAGTTCCCGCTGCGCCTCAAGGGCATGCCGGCGGCCGAACGTCGCGAGCGAGCGCAGCACTTCCTCGAACTCGTCGGGCTGCGCGACCAGCCGCGCCACGCCGTGTGGGAGCTGTCCGGCGGGATGCGCCAGCGCGTCGGCATCGCGCGCGCGCTCGCCGCCGATCCGCAGGTCCTGCTGATGGACGAGCCGTTCGGTGCCCTCGATGCGCTGACGCGCGAACGGATGCAGGAACTGCTGCTGCGCATCTGGGCGACCACCGGCAAGACGATCGTGCTGGTGACGCACGGCGTCGAGGAGGCCGTCTTCCTGGCCACCGACCTCGTGCTGCTGTCGCCGCGGCCTGCGCGGATCGTGGAGCGGCACGTGCTCGACTTCGGACGTCGCTTCGCGGGCGGCGAAGCCGCGCGCGCGGTCAAATCGCAGCCCGACTTCATCGCGACGCGCGAAGCGGTGTTGGCGGCCGTCTTCGCGAGCGAGCCGGACCTGCAGGCAGCGATCGGATGAGCGCGCTGATCGGCACCCGCCCGGCCATGGCAGAAGCGAAGTCCGATGCGCCGCCGGCCCGCCGACGCCACGACCGTGCCTGGCAGCGGCCCGGCGTGCTGAGCGCCGCCTCCGTGCTGCTGCTTCTCGCGGCCTGGCAGTTCGTCGCGAGCCGCGGCTGGATTCCACCGTTGTTCCTGCCGCCGCCCGGCGCCGTCTGGGACAAGTTCGTCCGCGTGGCGTCCGTCGGTTTCATGGACGCGACGCTCTGGCAGCATGCCGCCGCCAGCCTCGCGCGCGTCGGGCTCGCGCTTGTCGCCGCGCTGCTGGTCGCCATCCCGGTGGGCCTGTGGATGGGGCTGTCGGCGCGCGTGCGCGGCATCCTCGATCCGTTCATCGAGTTCTATCGCCCCGTTCCGCCGCTCGCCTACCTGCCGCTGATCGTGATCTGGTTCGGCATCGGCGAACTGTCGAAGGTCCTGCTGATCGCGCTCGCGATCATCGCGCCGGTCGCGATCGCCACGACCACCGGGGTTCGCGGCACCGACGTCAGCCGCCTTCGCGCCGCGCAGTCCTTCGGGGCGACGCGCCGGCAACTGCTCTGGCATGTCGTGTTGCCGAGCGCCGCGCCCGATATCCTGACCGGCGTGCGCGTCGGACTCGGGGTCGGCTGGTCGACGCTCGTCGCGGCCGAACTCGTGGCGGCGACGCGCGGGCTCGGCTTCATGGTGCAGTCCGCGGCGCAGTTCCTGAATACCGACATCGTGGTTCTCGGCATTCTCGTCATCGCGTCGATTGCCTTCGCGTTGGAACTCGGCCTGCGCGCGCTGCAGCGGCGCCTCGTGCCGTGGGAGGGCAAGGCCTAGCGCACGGCCGTGTCTGCGGCGTCGACAGCGAGCCGGCGGCAGGCTTGGGCGACCCTCTCCCCCTCCCTCTCCCCCCGCCCCTCTCCCGCTTCGCGGGCGAGGGGAGTCTCGGCGTCGCCATGGCGACGATGTCTCGATTAGCGACGACGGATCGCCCCTCGCCCGCGCAGCGGGAGAGGGGTGGGGAGAGGGCGGGCGTCAACCCGCTTCGCCCATCAGCGCAGCAGCGTGGCCAGCAGGCCGGCCAGCGCCGTGGCGCCGATCACCGGGATCACGCCGACCTGGAAGCGAACCAGCGCCACCGCCGCCACGAGGCCGA
>DATKPC010000034.1:0-62291 GCA_035524275.1 Burkholderiaceae bacterium | reverse complement strand
TTTCGCACCAAATGGCTGACGGACACGCTGCGCGACCCATCCCTACCGCTAACTTACCGCGGTTCAGGGTCCGTACGCAGATTCGGCCGAATCAGCAGGCTCTCCCCCACCCCTCTCCCGCTCGCGCGGGCGAGGGGAGTCCCGGCGTCGAGAATTGAGGCACCGTTCGTATGGCTGACGATGGATCGCCCCTCGCCCGCGCGAGCGGGAGAGGGGTGGGGGAGAGGGCCGGCGCATTTGAGTCTTTGGACGCGACAGTGCACGCTCCGACCCCGCGCCGCGCCTCGCCGGCAACCCTAGCCCTCACCTGATCCTCGGCCCCCGCGCGGCCTGCCACGCAGGGCGGGTCATCCGCGGGTCGCAAAGTGGGAACCGGGAACCGCAATGCGGTAGTTAATAAACTACCTCATATTCTGCGGCTATCTATTTCATCTTAAAAGGTTTTCTCCAGGAATCGAGGCGCATTTGCCGGCGTTCCCTAAGTCCTTGTTCCAGCGTGAAAAATCGGCGTTGTACCTTGACCCGCAAAGGGGCATCGACTAGAGTGGCGGGCGGTGGAAGAAAGTGGGTGTAAGTGGGATGATTTTGTACGTAAACACTTACTTTTTTCCCTTTTTCGGCGTGGCACTTACTTGCCCAGGTGCATCCGGTGTTCTCCGGTTCTTCGCTATTGACGCTCGACGACAAGGGCCGGCTTTCGATGCCGACGCGCCATCGCGATGCGCTGGCGGCGAGTTGCGCCGGGCGCCTGATGCTGACGCTGCACCCGGACGGCTGCGTGCTTATCTATCCGCGGCCCCGCTGGGAAGCGAAGCGCGAAGAGGTGGACCGGCTGCCGGAGTCGGCACGGGGCCTGCGGCGCATATTCGTCGGCAAGGCGGTCGAAGCGGAGATGGATGGTGCCGGCAGGCTGCTCGTGCCTCAGGATCTGCGCCGGCAGGCGGAACTGGAGCGGGACGTTCGACTGATGGGCGTCGATTCGCACTTCGAGCTCTGGAACAGCGATCGCTACGAGGAGTACGAGAAGCGTGCGCTGGCCGGGGATCTCCAGCGCCTCGACCAGGTCTTCGGCGCGGAATTCAAGTTCTGACCGCCGCCGGGGCCATCGGATCAACATGACGCATGTCCTCCGACGACAGCGATCCGAAACCGCACCAGCCGGTGCTGGCCGAGGCGGTCGTCGACCTGCTGGTGACGGATCCGTCCGGAACCTACGTCGACGGCACGTTCGGGCGCGGCGGCCATTCGCGCCTCCTGCTGCGGCGCCTGGCTGCCGGAGGACGGCTCTTCGCGTTCGACCGCGACCCGGAAGCGGCGCGCGCCGCGGCATCGATCACGGATCCACGATTTCACTTCGACCACACGCGATTTTCGCAAATGGGCGTCATCCTGGCGGAGCGCGGGATCGGACGCGTGCGGGGAATCCTCCTGGATCTCGGCGTCTCGTCGCCGCAGATCGATCGTCCGGAACGCGGCTTCTCGCTGCGCTTCGACGGTCCGCTGGACATGCGCATGGACACGAGCCAGGGCGAAACGGCGGCCGGGTGGCTCGCGCGGGTCGCGCCCGATGAACTCACGCGGGTGATCCGGGACTATGGGGAAGAACGGTTTGCTGCACAGATTGCAAAGGCGATTGTGGCTCGCCGCGCAGCAGGGCGCGCACCCGCAACCACCGCCGAGCTTGCCGCTGTCGTGGCGGGTGCGATCCCCGTCCGCGACCGGCGCGACGCGGCGCAGCATCCGGCCACGCGCACGTTTCAGGCTCTACGGATTCAGCTCAATCAGGAGCTTGAGGAATTGGCGCTAGCCCTCGATCGATCGATCGACCTGCTCGCTTCGCACGGGCGCCTGGCGGTGATCAGCTTCCACTCGCTGGAAGACCGGCTCGTCAAGCGGTTCGTCGAACGTCATTCCCGTATCGACCCGGCACTGGCGCGCCTGCCGCTGCGCGAAAGCGAACTGCCGCGGCCGCGGCTGCGCGCCGTCGCCCGCGTCCTGCCTGACGCCGCGGAGATCGCGGCCAACCCGCGCGCCCGCTCCGCCGTGCTGCGCGTCGCCGAACGCGAGGCCGACGCGCCATGATGTCGTACCGCGCCTGGGCCGCCGTCCTTGGCCTCGCGCTCTTCGCCGGCGGCCTGGGCCTGGTCAACAGCCAGTACCGCGCCCGCAGCCTGTTCGTCGACCTGGAGGCGGCGCAGCAGGAGGCGCGTCGACTCGACGCGGACGCGACGCGCCTGAACGCCGACCTGGGCACGCTGACCCAACCGGCGTCGGTCGCGGTCGCGGCGCACAACCTCGGGCTGCGTCCGATCGAGCCGGCGCGCACGATCTACCTCGGCGCCGCACCGGCGGTGCCCGGCGCCCAGGGGGCACCGTGAAGCCGCCGCTCGACGCGCGCGCCACGCCCGGCCTGCTGCGCGCGGCGCTGCGCGAGGCGGGCACCTGGAGCGAAGAAGCGCCGCGGCGCCTGTTCTCCCGCTCGCGCGGCGCGGCTCCGCGCGAGCGGCGCCGCGGGACCGGTCGCGGCCACGACGCGCTCGCGGTCCGGCTGCCGTCGTGGCGCTCGAAGCTGCTGCTCTTCGGGTTGTTCATCGCCTTCCTGGCGCTCGCGGTTCGCAGCTTCTTCCTGCAGGGCGGCATCTCGACCGGATTCCTGAAGCACGAGGCCGCCGAGCGGTTCGAGCGGACGATCGCGATCCCGGCGACGCGCGGACGGATCACGGACCGCAACGGGGCGCTGCTGGCGACGTCGGTTCCGGCGCGCCTGGTCTGGGCGATGCCGGAATACGTCGACGCGCCGCCCGACGCGATGCGGCGGCTCGCGACGCTGCTGCAGATGGCGCCGACCGAACTGGACCGGCGACTCGCGTCGGACGACCGCAAGTTCGTCATCCTCCGCCACCAGGTCGACCCGGACGCGATGCGCCAGATCGACGCGCTGCACATCGCGGGCATCCACTCCAGCGAGGAGTTCCGCCGCGTCTATCCCGAAGGTCCGGTCGCCGCCCACCTGGTGGGGATCACCAACGGCGACGAGCACGGGCAGGAAGGCGTCGAACTCGCCTTCGAGGACAGCCTCAACGGCGCCGCCGGCCAGCGGCGCGTGATTTCCGACAACCTGCACCGGATCGTCGACGAGGACTGGCTGCGGCCACCGATCGACGGGACGGACCTGCAGCTGTCGATCGACAACCGGATCCAGTACGCGGCGTTCTCGACGCTCGAGGCCGCGGTCCAGGCGAACGCGGCGCAGGCCGGCTCGATCGTCGTCCTCGACGTCCACACCGGCGAGATCCTGGCCATCGCGAACTGGCCCAGCTACGACCCCAACCAGCGCGGCCGGCTCGACGCCGACCGGATGCGCAACCGCGCGGTCACCGACACCTTCGAGCCCGGCTCGACGATGAAGCCGATCTCGATCGCCGCGGCGATGGACGCCGGCGTCGTCACGCCGACGACGTTGATCCCGACCGGCAACGGCCACATGACGATCAGCGGCCATACGATCAGCGACACGCACGCGCTGGGCACCGCCACGGTCGAGCAGGTCATTGTGAAGTCGAGCAACGTCGGGGCGGCGACGATCGCGCTGAAGATGCCGGCGCAGTCGCTGTGGGACATGTACAACGGCGTCGGCTTCGGGCGCGCCGCGCACGCCGGCTTTCCGCACGAATCCACCGGGCGCCTGTGGCCGGCCAAGACCTGGGGCCAGCTGCAGCAGGCGTCGGTCGCGTTCGGCTATGGCGTATCGGTCTCGCTGCTGCAGCTCGCGCACGCGTATCTCGCGTTCGCGCGCGACGGTGACGTGCCGCCCGTCACGCTGCTGCGCGTCGATACGCCGCCGCCGGCGGTCCGGGTCGTGAAGTCGGAGACGGCGCGCGAGATGCGCGCGATACTGGAACGCGTCGTGAGTTCCGAGGGAACCGCCAACGCGGCGCGCGTACCCGGCTATCGGGCGGCCGGCAAGACGGGCACGGCCCGCAAGGCCCGGGCGGGCGGCTACTCCGGGACGTACGTCGCCTCGTTCGTCGGCTTCGCGCCGGCCTCGGACCCGCGGATCGTCGTCGCGGTGATGATCGACGAGCCGGCGGCGGGCCGAATCTACGGCGGCGACGTCGCCGGCCCCGTCTTCAGCCAGGTTGCCGGCGCCGCGCTGCGGACGCTGCAGGTTCCGTCCGACGCGCTGCCCGCGCCGGTGCTCGCGCGCAGCGGCGAGGAGCCGCGATGACGACGGCGGCCGAGGTCTGCAGCTGGCTGCGCCAGGTCGCGCCGCAGTCGCGCGAATTGCGCCTCGACAGCCGCTTCGTCGAGCGCGGCGACGTGTTCGTCGCAGTCCCCGGCGCGCGCGCCGACGGCCGCGACTATCTCGCGACGGCCGCCGGGCGAGGCGCCGCCGCCGCCATCGTCGAGGCGACCGGCTGGGCCGGTTCGCCGACGCCGCTGTCCCTGCCGGTCCTGCCGTGCGACGGACTCGGCCGCCTGCTGGGCGAAGTCGCCGACCGGTACTACGGCCGCCCGAGCGAACGGCTGCTCGTCGTCGGCGTCACCGGGACGAACGGCAAGACCTCGACCACGTTCTGGATCGCGCGAATGCTGTCGGCGATCGGCCGCCGCTGCGCCGTCGTCGGGACGCTGGGCGCCGGCTTTCCGGACGAGCCGCTCGATCGCACGGGCCTCACGACGCCGGACGCGGCAAGCCTGCACCGCGTGCTGCGGCATCTTCTGGATGCCGGCGCCGCGGCCGTCGCGATGGAGGTCTCGTCGATCGGAATCGACCAGGGGCGCGTCGACGGCGTCGCCTTCGACGTCGCGATGTTCACGAACCTGAGCCGCGACCACCTGGACTACCACGGCTCGATGGCGGCCTACCGCGACGCGAAAGCGCGCCTGTTCGCGACGCCGACGCTGTCCAGCGCGGTCTTCAATCTCGACGACGCCGAGGGCCCGGCACTTGCCGCCGCGGCGCTGCGGCGCGGGCTGCAGGTCGTCGGCTACGGCGTGGCGACCCTCGACGCCCTGAGGGCGCGCATCGGCGCGGATGCCGCGCCCGGCCGCGCCGGCCGGATCTCGCTGCTCGCGGCCTCGGACGTGCAGGCGGCGTCGGCGTCGATGCGGTTCGCACTCGTCTGGAGTGGCGCGGCCTGGAGCGGCGCGGCGTCGGGCTCGTCGCCGCAGGCCGCGACGGTGACGACGCCGCTGATCGGGTCGTTCAATGTCTCGAACCTGCTGGGGGTGATCGGGGCCGCGCTCTGCTGCGGCGTGCCCCTCGAGACGGCCGTCGCGCAGTGCGCCGCGCTGCAGGCGCCGGCGGGTCGCATGCAGCGCGTGGCGGGACGCGACGCCGCGAACGACGAATCGACCGGCGAGCCCCTCGTGATCGTCGACTACGCGCACAGCCCGGACGCGATCGAAAAGGCGATCGTCGCGCTGCGGCCGCTGGCACGCGCCCGCGCCGGTCGCTTGTGGATCGTCTTCGGCGCCGGCGGCGACCGCGACGCCGGCAAGCGTGCGCCGATGGGCGAGGTCGCGACGCGCCTCGCCGACCACGTCGTGCTGACGAGCGACAACCCGCGCTCCGAGGACCCGCACGCGATCATCGAGCAGATCGCTCGCGGCGCCGATGCGGCGCGGCCGCCGGCGCGGATCGCCGATCGGGCGGAAGCGATCCGCCACGCGATCCTGCAGGCGGCGGCGGCCGACGTCGTGCTCCTGGCGGGCAAGGGTCACGAGACGGTCCAGGAAATCGGCGGCCGCCGGCTGCCGTTCGACGATGCGGACCGCGCCCGCGAGGCGCTGGCCGCGCGCGCGGCGATGCCGACGCCGCGGGGGGCGCCATGATGACGCTCGCGCAGGCCGCCGCCTTCGTGCCCGGAAGCCGCGTGCGCGGCGCGCCGGGCACGGTCTTCAACGGCGTCTCGACCGACACGCGGACGATCGCCGCCGGCTGCCTTTTCGTCGCGCTGCGCGGCCCGCGCTTCGACGGGCACGACTACACGGCCACGGCCGTCGAACGGGGTGCCGCCGCGCTCCTCGTCGAAAGGGAGTTCGATCTTCCGTGCCCGCAGCTCGTCGTGGCGGACAGCCGTCGCAGCCTCGGGATGCTGGGCGCCGGGTGGCGCTCCGGCTTTCGCATCCCCGTCATCGCGGTGACGGGCAGCAACGGCAAGACGACCGTGACGCAGATGATCGCCGCGATCCTCGCGAAGGCCCATGGTGCCTCCGGCGGCCGCGCCCATTGGTGCGCGACGCGCGGGAACCTCAACAACGACATCGGCGTGCCGCTGATGCTGCTCGAACTGCGGTCGTGGCATCGCGCCGCGGCGTTCGAGCTCGGCATGAATCATCCCGGCGAAATCGCCTACCTGGCGCAACTCGCGCGCCCGACCGTGGGTCTGGTGAACAACGCGCAGCGCGAGCACCAGGAGTTCATGCCGGGCGTCGAGGCGACCGCCCGCGAGAACGCCGCCGTGCTGGACGCGCTGCCGCCGGACGGCGTCGCCGTGTTTCCGGCCGACGATCCGTGCGCCTCGATCTGGCGTCGCGCCGCCGGGACGCGGCGGGTCCTAGACTTCGGGCTGCACGAATCGGCCGCCGTCACCGCGAACCACGCGCCGCGCAACGACGGCACGCAGCTGGAGATCGCCACGCCGGCGGGGGAAATCGCCGTCACGATGAAGGTCGTCGGCGAACACAACGTCCGCAACGCGCTGGCGGCCTGTGCCTGCGCACTGGCCGTCGGCATCGCGCCGACGGCGATCGCCTCCGGGCTCGCGGCCTTCACGCCGGTCGGCGGCCGCGGCGTGCGCGAGCCGGGTCCCGACGGCACGACGCTGATCGACGACACGTACAACGCGAATCCGGACTCGGTGCGCGCCGCGATCGACGTCCTCGCGGCGGCGCGACCGCCACGCCTGCTCGTCCTGGGCGACATGGGCGAGGTGGGCGCCAGCGGAGTGGCCTTCCACCGCGAGATCGGTGCCTATGCGGCGTTGCGAGGCATCGAGCGCCTGTTCGCGACGGGGCCGCTGATGGCGCAAGCCGTCGCGGCCTTCGGTCCCGCCGGGCGCCACTTCGAGGCGTTCGACGACCTGGTGGCCGCGGTCCTGGCCGCGCTGGAGCGCGGGACGACGCTGCTCGTGAAAGGCTCCCGCTTCATGCGGATGGAACGGGTCCTGGCCGCCGTCCGCGCCGCGCCGGGGAGTGGCGGATGAACCGGGTCCCCGTTCAGGAATTCGCGTGCTGCCATGGGCGCCGCCGCTGACGATGCTCCTCGCACTGTTCCAATGGCTGGCGCGCGACATCCACGCCTTCGGCGTCTTCAACTACCTGACGCTGCGCGCGGTGCTCGCCTCCGCGACCTCGATGCTGATCGGGCTTGCGGCCGGCCCCTGGGTGATCCGCCGGCTGACCGAACTGAAGATCGGCCAGGCCGTGCGCACCGATGGGCCGCAGACGCACCTTTCGAAATCGGGCACGCCGACGATGGGTGGCGTGCTGGTCCTGATCGCGATCGCCGCCACGACGCTGCTGTGGGCCGACCTGTCGAACCGCTTCGTCTGGGTCGTGCTGCTCGTCACGCTGTCGTTCGGTTGGATCGGCTGGGTCGACGACTACCGCAAGGTCGTCCACCGCAATCCGAAGGGCATGTCGAGTCGCGAGAAGTTCCTCTGGCAGTCGCTCGTCGGCCTCGCGGCCGCGTTCTACCTCGCCTTCGCGATCGCGGCTCCGTCGACCGACCGCATCTGGGTCCTGGTCTGGCAGTGGGCGAGCAGCGGGTTCGAGATCGACCTGCCGCCGCGCGCCGACCTGATCGTGCCGTTCTTCAAGCACGTCGCCTATCCGATGGGCGTGCTCGGCTTCGTCGCGCTGTCGTTCTTCGTCATCGTCGGCTCCAGCAACGCGGTCAACCTGACCGACGGGCTCGACGGGCTGGCGATCATGCCGACGGTGATGGTCGGCTCCGCGCTCGGGGTCTTCGCCTACGTCGTCGGACGCGCGGACTTCGCGCGCTACCTGCTCTTCCCGCACGTGCCGGGCGCCGGCGAACTCGTGATCATCTGCGGCGCCATCGCGGGCGCAGGGCTGGCGTTCCTCTGGTTCAACGTCTTCCCGGCGCAGGTCTTCATGGGCGACGTCGGGGCGCTCGCGCTCGGCGCGGCGCTCGGGACGATCGCGGTGATCACGCGACAGGAGATCACCCTGTTCATCATGGGCGGCGTGTTCGTCGTCGAGACGGTCTCGGTCGTCCTCCAGGTCGCCTACTTCAAGTGGACCGGCGGCCGGCGCATCTTCCGGATGGCGCCGCTGCACCACCATTTCGAGCTGTCCGGCTGGAAGGAGAACCAGGTCGTCGTGCGGTTCTGGATCATCAGCATGATGCTGGTGCTGGTCGGCCTCGCAACGCTGAAGATCCGCTGATGGCAATCGATTCGTGGTCGAACACGGCAGGAGCGGCGGCGCGATGATGCGCTTCGACGGGCGGCGGATCCTGGTGCTGGGCCTCGGCGAGAGCGGGCTCGCGGTGGCCCGCTTCGTCGACGCCGGCGGCGGGCTCGTCCGCGTCGCCGACACGCGGGTCGAGCCTCCGTCGCTGGCGCGGCTGCGCCTGGAGGTGCCGCGGGCGGAATTCGTCGCCGGACCGCTCGCCGACGCGCTCCTGGACGATGTCGCGCTCGTCGTCGCGAGTCCCGGGCTGTCGCCCTCGAAGCCGCCCCTGGCCTCCTTCGCCGAGGCCGCGCGCGCCCGGGCGCTCGAGGTCATCGGCGAAATCGAGCTCTTCGCGCGCGCGCTGGCCGCGCTCCGCGAGCAGCGCGGCTACGCGCCGCGGATCGTCGGGATCACCGGCACCAACGGCAAGACGACCACGACACGGATCGCGGCGAGGATGATCGAACGCGCCGGGATGAGCGTGCGAGCCGCCGGCAACATCTCGCCCAGCGCCCTCGAGGCGCTGCTCGACGCGATGGCGTCCGATCGCCTGCCGCAGGCCTGGGTCCTCGAGCTTTCGAGCTTCCAGCTCGCGACGACCTCGTCGCTGGCCTGCGACGCCGCCGCGGTGCTGAACCTGAGCGAGGACCACCTCGACTGGCACCCGACGCTCGCCGACTATGCCGCGGCCAAGGCGCGCATCTTCGCGCCCTCGACGATCCAGGTCCTCAATCGCGACGTTCCCGCGGTGATGGCCATGGCGGCGCGCAAGGCGCGCGTGCTGACGTTCGGCACCGATGCGCCGACGCAGCCGGACCAGTTCGGGCTCGTCCACGACGCGGCGCTGACCTGGCTCGCGGTCGCCGATGACGCGGGCGAGCCGGGCCGTCGCCGGCGCGCCGCCGCCGAACTTCCGGGCATCCCGGGGCCGGTGTTCGTGCAGCGGCTGATGCCGGCCGACGCGCTGCACATCCGCGGGCGCCACAACGCCGCGAATGCGCTGGCCGCGCTGGCGCTCGTCCGCGCGATCGGCTGTCCGCTCGCGCCCGTGCTGCACGCGCTGCGCGACTACCGCGGCGAGCCGCATCGGACCGAGGCCGTCGCGACGGTCGGCGGTGTCGTCTACTACGACGACAGCAAGGGCACCAACGTCGGCGCCACGGTCGCCGCGATCGAGGGCCTCGGCGCCGAACTGCGGGACGGCCGGCTCGTCGTCATCCTGGGCGGGGACGGGAAAGGCCAGGGCTTCGCGCCGCTCGCCGCGCCGCTGCAGCGCTACGGCCGCGCGGCGATCCTGATCGGGCGCGATGCGCCCGGCATCGAATCCGCGCTCGCCGCGTCCGGCGTCGCGTTGAGGCACGAGGCGGACCTGGGACGCGCCGTGCAGGCGGCGGCAGGCATCGCGCAGCCGGGCGACGCGGTCGTGCTGTCGCCGGCCTGCGCGAGCTTCGACATGTTCCGCGACTATCGGCACCGCGCCGAAGTCTTCGTGGCCGCGGTGCGCGAGATCGCGGCGTCCGCGGGGCAGCCATGCTGACCTGGGAACGCGTCGTCTCGTTGACCGGCCTGCTCGTGCGCCGCGGCGCCGAGCGTCGCGACCGGCCCTGGACCTCGGCGTCCGGCGGCACGCTGTCCGCGCTTTCCGCCGCGGGCACCCGCGGCGGAATCGCCGCGCTGCGAGCCGGCCTGCCGCGGTTCGATATCGGGCTCGTCTGCGCGATCGTCGTCCTCGTGATGCTCGGCACCGTGATGGTGTATTCGTCGTCGATCGCGCTGGCGGACTCGCCGCGCTACCGCGTGGCGCCGGACTCCTTCCTGCTGCGGCACGTGCTCTTCGTCGCCGCCTCGGCGGCGATCGCCGGCGTGCTCGCGCGGATCCCGATGGACCGCTGGCAGCGGCTCGCGCCGCTGGCGTTCCTGGCGGCGGCGGTGCTCCTCGTGATCGTGCTGGCGCCGGGCGTCGGGCACGTGAAGCTGGGCGCCCGCCGCTGGATCGTCCTCGGGCCGCTGAACCTGCAACCGTCGGAAATCATGAAGGTCGCCTGCGTCCTGTACACCGCGGACTTCACCGTCCGCAAGCAGGACCTGATGCACAGCTTCAAGCGCGGGTTCCTGCCGATGGGCGCCGTCATGGCCGTGGTCGGCGTGCTGCTGCTGCTGCAGCCGGACCTCGGATCGTTCGGCGTGATCGTCGCGATCTCGATGGGGATCCTCTTCCTGGGCGGCGTCAACGGCCGGCTGTTCGCCGGCATCTCGGCAGCGCTGGCGGCCGGCTTCATGATGGTCATCTGGCTCAGCCCATGGCGACGCCAGCGGATCTTCGCGTACCTCAATCCCTTCGATCCGCAATACGCGCTCGGCCGCGGCTACCAGCTCACGCAGTCGCTGATCGCCTTCGGGCGCGGCGAATGGTTCGGCGTCGGGCTGGGCGCCAGCGTCGGCAAGCTGCACTACCTGCCGGAGGCGCACACCGATTTCATCTTCGCGGTCATCGGCGAGGAACTGGGGCTGGTCGGCGTGCTGACGGTCGTCGTGCTGTACTACTGGATCGTCAAGCGCGCGTTCGAGATCGGGCGGCAGGCCGTCGCGCTCGACCGCACGTTCGGCGGTCTCGTGGCGCAGGGCGTCGGCATCTGGCTCGGCGTGCAGTCGTTCATCAACATGGGCGTCGCCACCGGCCTGCTGCCGACGAAGGGGCTGACGCTGCCGCTGATGAGCTACGGCGGCTCCGCGATGCTGTCCAGTTTTGCCGCCTGCGCGCTGCTGCTGCGCGTCGACTACGAGAACCGCGTGCTGATGCGGGGAGGGCGACGGTGACCGCGCGCCCCTTTGCCGCCAATCACCTGGTCGTCGTCGCGGCCGGCACCGGAGGCCACGTGACGCCGGGACTTGCGGTCGCCGCGCGCCTGCAGGCGCGCGGCTGGAGCGTCTCGTGGCTCGGCACGCGCAGCGGCATGGAACGCGCGCTCGTCGAGCGGGCGGGCATCGACTTCGATCCGCTGGATTTCGGCAGCCTCCGCGGCAGGGGCTGGGCGATGCTGGCATCCTCGCCGTTCCGTCTTCTGCGTGCCGTCTGGCAGGCGCGCGGCGTGCTGCGCCGTCGCGCGCCGACGGCTGTTTTCGCGACGGGAGGGTACGTCGCGGTGCCGGCCGGCTGGGCGGCGCGCCTGGCCCGGGTTCCGCTCGCACTGCTCAATGCGGACGCCGCCCCCTTGCTGTCGATGCGCCTGCTCGACGGCGCGCCCCGCGTCGTCCTGTGCGGGTTCGATGGCGCCGCCGCGCGCCGCGCCGGCTCGCGCGCGCTCGTGAGCGGCAATCCGGTCCGCGAAGCCATCGCCGCCGTGGCGCCGCCGGGCGAGCGGTTTGCCGGCCGTGCCGGGCCGCTGCGGCTGCTCGTGCTCGGCGGAAGCCTCGGCGCCACGGCGCTGAACCGCGTCGTGCCGGAGGCGCTGAAGCGCCTTGCCGCGCGCGATCCGGCCGCCGCGCGTCCGCAGGTCGTCCACCAGTGCGGCGCGGCCCACCTCGACGAGGCGCGGCGCGCGTATGCGGCCGCCGGGCTCGAGGCGGAAGTCGTCTCGTTCATCGACGATGTCGCGGCGCGCTATGCCTGGGCCGACGTCGCGATCTGCCGCGCCGGCGCGATCACCACCTCGGAACTCGCGGCCGCGGGCGTCGCCTCGATCCTCGTGCCGTTCGTCGCGTCGACGACGGACCATCAACGGTCGAATGCCGAGTTCCTCGCGGCGCGCGGCGCGGCGGTGCACCTGCCGCAGCCGGAGGCGGATGCGCAGCGGCTGGCGGCGCTGCTCGGCGGACTGGACCGTCCGCGCCTCCTGCAGATGGCGCAGGCGGCGCGGGAACTCGGGCGCACGGACGCGACCGCCATCGCGGCGGCGGCGATCGAGAAGATGGCGGCCCGGCCATCGGGCGCCGCCGCGACCGGACCGGCATGAGGACGCCCCGATGAAGCATGCGGTTCGCCACATCCATTTCGTCGGCATCGGCGGCAGCGGCATGAGCGGCATCGCGGAGGTCATGCTCAACCTCGGCTTCACCGTCAGCGGCTCGGACGCCGCCGCGAACGCGGTGACCGCGCGCCTGGCCGCGCTCGGCGCGCGCATCGCGCAGGGCCACGCGGCAGACCATATCGCCGGCGCGGACGCCGTCGTCGTCTCTTCCGCGGTCAAGCCCGACAACCCCGAGGTGCAGGCCGCCCGCGCGAGGCGCGTCCCCGTCGTGCCGCGCGCCGTGATGCTCGCCGAGCTGATGCGCCTGAAGCAGGGAATCGCGATCGCCGGAACGCACGGCAAGACGACGACGACCAGCCTCGTCGCGAGCGTGCTTGCCGCCGCCGGCCTGGATCCGACGTTCGTGATCGGCGGACGGCTCAACTCGGCCGGCGCCAACGCCCGCCTGGGCCAGGGCGACTACATCGTCGTCGAGGCCGACGAGTCCGATGCGAGCTTCCTGAACCTGATGCCCGTGATGGCCGTCGTCACGAACATCGACAACGACCACATGGAGACCTACGGCCACGATTTCGCGCGCCTCAAGCACGCATTCATCGAGTTCCTCGGCCACCTGCCGTTCTACGGGCGCGCCATCGTCTGCGTCGACGACCGCAACGTGCGCGAGATCCTGCCGTTCATCTCGAAGCCGGTATCGACGTACGGGCTGGCGGAAGAGGCGCAGTTCCGCGCGCTCGATCCGCGCGCCGAGGGCGCGACGATGCGGTTCACCCTTCGGCGCGACGCAGCCGACGACCTGCCGGTCGTTCTCAACCTGCCCGGACTGCACAACGTCCGCAACGCGCTCGCCGCGATCGCCGTCGCCTCGGAGCTCGGCATCGACGACGACCGGATGCTGGCCGCGCTGCGCGGCTTCGGCGGCGTCGGGCGCCGCTTCGCGCGGCTCGGCGACATCCCGGTCCCCGGCGGGACGTTCGCGCTCGTCGACGACTACGGCCACCATCCGGTCGAGATGGAGGCGACGCTGGCCGCCGCGCGCGGCGCCTTTCCGGGGCGCCGGATCCTGCTGGCATTCCAGCCCCATCGCTATACGCGGACGCGCGACTGCTTCGAGGATTTCGTCCGCGTCCTCGGCAGTGCCGACGCGCTCGTGCTGGCCGACGTCTATGCGGCCGGCGAGACGCCGATCGTCGCCGCCGACGGGCGCGCGCTGGCGCGGGCGCTGCGCGTCGCCGGGCGGGTCGAACCGATATTCGTCGAGGAGGCCGACGGCCTCGTCGAGGCCGTGATGGCGGCCGCGCGGCCCGGCGACGTCGTGATCACGATGGGCGCCGGCTCGATCGGCGGCGTGGCCGCGAGACTGGCGCAGCGCGCGGCGGCGCCGGAGGCGCGCCCATGACGCCGATTCGCGACCCGCGAGCGCCGGCACTGGGGCGCGTCGGCGTCCTGTTGGGCGGCCGCTCGGCCGAGCGCGAGATCTCGCTGATGTCGGGTCACGGCGTGCTCGCGGCCCTCCAGGCGCGCGGCGTCGATGCGCAGGCGTTCGATACCGGCACCGCGACGCTGGCGCAGCTCTCGGCGGCGCGGTTCGATCGCGTCTTCATCGCGCTGCACGGCCGCGGCGGCGAGGACGGAACGATCCAGGGCGTGCTCGAGTTCCTGCGGATTCCCTACACCGGCAGCGGCGTGCAGGCCTCCGCGATCGCGGTCGACAAGGCGATGGCGAAGCGGATCTGGGAAGCCTGCGGCCTGCCGACGCCGGCGTGGCGCGCCGTCGACCGCGCCACGGACTGGTCGCGCGTCGTCGCGGAGCTGGGCGACGAACTCGTCGTCAAGCCGGCGCGCGAGGGCTCGACGATCGGGATCACGAAGGTGCGGCAGCATGATCGCGGCGAACTCGCCGCCGCGTTCGATGTCGCCGCCCGCCACGATCCGGACGTGCTCGTCGAGGAGCTGATTGCCGGGCGCGAGCTCACGTGCGCGATCCTGGGCACCGGCGCGCAGGCGCACGCGCTGCCGATCGTCGAGATCGTCGCGCCGGACGGGAACTACGACTACCGGAACAAGTACTTCACCGACGCGACGCGCTACCTGTGCCCCGCGCCGCTGCCGCCGGCGCTCGCCGCGTCGCTGCAGGAGCTCTGCCTGCGCGCCTATCGCGCCCTGGGTGCGCGGGGCTGGGGGCGCGTCGACCTGATGTTGCGCGCCGCGCGGGGCGGCGACGAGCCGTACCTGCTCGAGCTCAACACGTCGCCCGGGATGACCTCGCATTCGCTCGTGCCGATGGCGGCGGCAGCGGCCGGCATCGACTACGAGGAGCTGGTGATGACGATCGTCGCGTCCGCGGCGCTGGAGACGAGGCCGTGATCGACGCCGCGGGCCGGCGCGCCGCGGCGCGCATGCAGCGGGCGGCCGCCTGGGTCGCGGTGCTTGCCGTCGCGCTGGCGGCCGTCGGTGCGGCCGCCTGGACGGCGCAGCGGCCGCGATTCGACATCCGCCGTATCGTCGTTCTCGGCGACGCGCAGCACGTGAGCGAGCAGGCGTTGCGGCAGGCGATCGCGGGGCGGCTGGCCGGCAACTATTTCACGATCGGGCTCGCCGACGCGCAGCGGGTTTTCGAGACCGTGCCCTGGGTCGCCCGGGCGTCGATTCGCCGGGTGTGGCCGGACCGGCTCGTCGTGACGTTGACGGAGCATCGGCCGATCGGCGTCTGGAGCGACGGGCGCCTCCTGTCGGACGCCGGCATCCTGTTCGAGGCCAACCCCGCCGAGGCGGAGGCGACCGCCGCCGAGTCGGGACGGCCGGCGCTCGTCGAATTCTCCGGTCCGGCGCGAATCGCCGCGGAGGCCGCGATGCGCCTGCGCGAATTCGAGCCGGAGCTTGCGCGCTGCGGGCTCGCGGTCGCCGCGATCGAGATATCCGATCGTGCCGGCTGGTCGGTCCAGGCGCGCAACGGTCCGCGGCTCGTGCTCGGGCGCGACGAGCCCGCGGGCGCGCTGCGCGAGCGTCTTGCCGCCGTCGCCAGCGTCTACCCGACCCTCGTCGCGCGGATCGGCGCGCCGCCCCTCCGCATCGACGCCCGCTATCCGAACGGGCTTGCCGTCGCGTCCCCGCCATCATGAAGACCGAAACCAAGGAATTGATCGTCGGGCTCGACATCGGCACCTCGAAGGTCGTCGTCGCCATCGCCGAGGTCCTGGACGACGGCCGCTACCAGGTGATCGGCCTCGGCCAGTCCCCGTCCGCGGGCCTGCGGCGCGGCGTCGTCGTGAACATCGAGGCCACCGTGGCGTCGATACGTCGCGCGCTCGAGGAGGCCGAGCTGATGGCGGCCTGTCGCGTCGGCGAGGTCCTGACCGGAATCGCCGGTGGCCATATCCGCAGCATCAACTCGTCCGGGATGGTCGCGATACGCGACCGCGAGGTCGCCGCGAGCGACGTCGCCCGCGTGCTGGAGACGGCGCGCGCCGTCAACATCCCGAACGACCAGCAGGTCCTGCACGTGCTCACGCAGGAGTACATCGTCGACGGCCAGGAGGATATTCGCGAGCCGATCGGCATGAGCGGCGTGCGCCTCGAGGTGCGCGTGCACATCGTGACCGGCTCCGTGAGCGCGGCGCAGAACATCGTGAAGTGCGTCCGGCGCTGCGGCCTCGAGGTGCGCGACCTGATGCTGCAGCCGCTCGCCTCGGCGCTGTCGGTGCTGACGCCCGACGAACGCGAGCTCGGCGTCGCGCTCATCGACATCGGCGGCGGAACGTCGGACATCGCGATCTTCACCGGGGGCGCGATTCGACATACCGCGGTCATCCCGATCGCCGGCGACCAGATCACGAACGACATCGCGATGGCGCTGCGCACGCCGATCCCGGACGCGGAGCAGATCAAGATCCGTCATGGGCGCGCGAAGGAGGTGCTCGCCGACCCGGTCGACAAGATCGAGATCCCGGGCGTCGGCGACCGCGCGCCGCGGCTGCTCTCGTGCCAGGCGCTCGCGGCCGTGATCGAGCCGCGCGTCGAGGAGCTGTTCACGTTGGCCCACGAGGTGATCAAGGAATCCGGGTTCGAGGACGGGCTGGCAAGCGGCATCGTGCTGACCGGAGGCTCGAGCCTGCTGCCGGGCGTCGCGGAGCTGGCCGAGGACGTGTTCCTGAAGCCGGCCCGGGTCGGCTGGCCGACGTACGACGGCGCGCTGTCGGACGTGATCCGCAATCCGCGCTTCGCGACCGTGACGGGACTGCTGATCGAGGCGCACTCGCAGCGCCTCCAGGGACGCAAGCTCGCGGCGCAGACCGGCTCGTTCCGGCAGACGCTGAAGCGGATGAAGGAATGGATCGTCGGGAATTTCTGATGCATGCAACGAGGATGTCTTCGAGCAGTTCGACTTTTTTGAGAGGTGAGACGTGAAGCGCAGCGGACGATCCGCTGGCTTCACGTGTCACGCGTTTCGACTATCCGTCAGGAGGAACCATGGCTTTCGAGATTCTTGAAACTGAGACGCGCGGCACGGTGATCAAGGTGATCGGCGTCGGCGGCGCCGGCGGCAACGCGGTCGAGCACATGATCCGTCGCGGCGTCCAGGGCGTCGAGTTCATGGTCGCCAATACCGACCATCAGGCGCTGCAGCGTGCGAGCGCGAAGAACGTGATCCAGCTGGGCCGCACCGGGCTCGGCGCCGGCAGCAGGCCGGACGCCGGCCGCCAGGCCGCGGAGGAGGCGCGCGACCGCATCGCCGACGCGCTGCGCGGCGCGCACATGGTCTTCATCACGGCCGGGATGGGGGGCGGCACCGGGACCGGCGCCGCGCCCGTCGTCGCCGAGATCGCGAAGGACCTCGGAATCCTGACCGTCGCCGTCGTCTCCAAGCCGTTCGAGTTCGAGGGCCCGAAGCGGATGAAGGTCGCCGAGGCCGGTCTCGCCGAGCTCGAGGACAAGGTGCATTCGCTGATCGTGATCCTCAACAACAAGCTCGAGGAGGTCCTCGGCGAGGACGCGGAGTTCTCCGAGTGCTTCCGCGCGGCCGACGACGTGCTGCACAACGCCTGTGCCGGCATCGCGGAGATCATCAACATCCCGGGCCTCGTGAACGTCGACTTCGAGGACGTGAAGACGGTGATGAGCGAGCACGGCAAGGCGATGATGGGCACGTCGATCGCGAGCGGAATCGACCGCGCGCGGATCGCCGCCGAGCAGGCGGTCGCGAGCCCGCTGCTCGAGGGCGTCGACCTGTCGGGCGCGCGCGGCGTGCTGGTCAACATCACCGGCAGCAATTCGCTCAAGATGAAGGAGACCCGCGAGGTGATGAACACGATCCGCGCGTTTGCCGCCGACGACGCGACGGTGATCTTCGGGACCGTGACCGACGAGGAGATGGGCGACAACCTCCGCGTCACGGTCGTCGCGACCGGGCTGGGCCGCGCCAGCAACGTCCGCAAGCCGAACCTGCAGGTCCTGCGCAACGGCACGGACAACGCGCCGACGATGGTCGTGCCGGCGGCGCCGGCCGCGGTGGCGCCGGGCGCCGGCGGCGGGCCGGACTACAGCCACCTCGATACGCCCGCCGTCTGGCGTTCGCGCGATTCGACGCTGTCGCGCTCGCAGGCGTTCGACGACGCGCTGAGCGACCGGCTGGAGATCCCGGCGTTCCTGCGCAAGCAGGCGGACTGAGGCGCGCTCGCCCTCTACCCCACCCCGCTCCCGCTTCGAAGCGGGAGCGGTGGGGGATGGGTACGGGCCGCCGCAACCGACCCGCCCGCCACCCGCCCGCGCCGGCTAGGCGCTAGGCGCTGCGCTCGGCGATCCCGCGCAGCACCGCGTTGAACCGCTCCGGCTGGTCGACAAACAGCGCATGGCCGGCGTCGGCGAACACCTCGACCAGCGTTCCCTGGCGATGCTGCGCCAGGCTTCGGGCCTGCGCCTCGAAGGCGCGCCCGACCACGTAGGCCAGCGGCGCGCGGCAGGACCGCGCGATGTCGCGCCAGTATTCCCTCGGATACGGATACGACAGCAGCGCGACGCTCGCCTGCAGCGGCATCCGCAGCGCGCCATCGACGAGTTCGCGGATCTCCGCTTCCGGCCGCGTCTTGGCGAACATCGAGCGGCAGAAGCGCTCCAGCGTTCCACGGCGGTCCGCGCGCAGGTTCCGGATGAAGTCGCTCGGCGCCGGCGCCGGCGGCTCGCCGACGGAGTTGTCCACGAGCACGAGTGCCGCGAGCTGTGCCTCGCCGGACTGCTTCACGAGCTGAAGCGATTCCAGGACGGCCAACGACCAGCCGACGAGCACGACGCGCCCCAGGGGCGCCACGAGTTCCGCGATGTCGCGTGCGCGCCGCTCGGCGGTGTAGCCGTCGCGCGCGACCTCGGACTCGCCTTGTCCGCGCGGATCCATCGCGACGACCCGGAAGTACGGCGCGAGTCCTTCGATCTGCGCGCGCCAGATGGACCCCGGCATGCTCCATCCGGGAACGAGGACGAGCGTGGGCACGCCGTCGCGCGGGTTTGCGACGGAGTCGAGACAGCTCAGGCGGACACCGTCGGACGCCAGGAACTCGCGACGCCGTGCCGCGCTCACGGTTTCCGCCGCGTGCGCACGCGGCTCGCGCGCGGCAAGGCCTCCCATCGCCGTCCCCGCGGCGACGTGGACGCCGGCGCGCAGGAGGTTCCGCCGCGCTCCATCGACGTCGCCGCCGCGCGGCGCGCTCAACTTTCGCGCCTTGCGACGATCAGGCCGGACCGGCCTTCCTTGCGCCAGTTGTAGCCGAACGGGAACGGCAGCGATGTCCGGTTGCCGCTCGCGGCGAACGCGTCCTCCAGGTCCTTCTGGTAGCGGTTCTCGAACAGCTTCACGGGCCTTTCGTACTGGCCGTGCAGCGTCAGCCGGAAGCCGGCCTCGCGCAGGGTCCGGTACGGCATTCCGGTGTCGTCCTGCACCAGCAGCGCGGCGTCGTCGCGAATGTAGTCCCGGACCTGCTTGAAGTTGGTCCCGTGCAGCAGGTAGGACGCCGACTTCAGGAATATGGTCGGGCTATGGAACCCGCGCAGCCAGGCCAGGAACTCGGGGTACGCGGCCAGAGCCCGGTCGCTCACGTCGAGCGAGGCGTAGACCAGATGCTGCGTGCGGCCGGTGCGCGGATTGGCGAAGTCGATCCGGATGACGTGTGCCGGCTGCGCCGGCTGCCGCGCTCCCGGCTGCTGCAGCGCCGCTGTCCGCTGTGGCCAGGGATCGATCGTCTCGACCTGCCGCACCTGCAGCTGCATCAGCCCCATCATCGAGAGAAGGACCGGCGTGACGCCTTGCAGGTTGTCCGTCTGCATCCGGTCCTTCATGTTCGGGGTGATGAAGAAATTGAGCTGGACGACGTCGTTCAACGCGTAGCGCAGATCGGAAAGAAGGCGAGCGAACTCGCGCTGCGACATCCCCTCCAGCCGCGGCGTATGTCCCGGCGGCTCGAGGCTGAAGAAGACATACGTGTCGTAGTCGGGGAACAGCGCATACGCGTTGATGAAATCCGGTCCGCTGAAGGGATACACGAGCGTTGCGCCCGCGGCGGGCGCCGGCAGGTTCGCCGCCTGCCAGGCATTCATCCGCTCGATGCGCGTTCGCACCTTCGTCCAGCCGGACTCGCTTGCCTGCCGGTGCTGGCGCCACGCGTCGCCCTGCAGCAGCGCGTCGAACCGATGTTCGCCGGCCGGCGGTGCGACGCCCGCCAGGATGTCGGCGATCGCCGTCAGGCGTCCCTCGCCGTCCGCGCCTTGGGAATCGTCGGCCCGCGCGATGGCGCCGCCGGCGACGACCGCGACGATCGCGGTCGCCCTCAGCGCGATGCTCAGCATCGCCCATGCCCTCATCCGAACCGCCGCCAGCCGCCTTGTTGTCAGCCGCGTCCACATGGTCGATCTTCCTGCCCCGGGTAATCCGCCATTCTGCCATCGCGCCGTGACGGGCCCGGAGGGGCCGCAACGCGGCGATACAATGGGAAGATGATTCGCCAGCGCACGTTGAAGACGTCGGCCCGCACGGTGGGCATCGGCCTGCACAGCGGGGCGAAGGTCGCTTTGACGCTGCGGCCCGCCGCGGCCGACACCGGTATCGTCTTCCGCCGGACCGACGTCGATCCGCCGGTGACGATCCCGGTCGCGCCCGAAGTCGTCGGCGATACGCGGATGGCCTCGACGATCGTGCGCGACGGCGTGCGCGTCGCGACGGTCGAGCACCTGATGTCGGCGCTGGCCGGTCTCGGCGTCGACAACTGCTACATCGACGTCGATGCCGGCGAGATCCCGATCATGGATGGGGCGGCCGGGAGCTTCGTCTTCCTGGTCCAGTCGGCGGGCCTGGCCGAGCTCGAGGCGCCGCGGCGCTACGTCCGGGTGCTGAAGCCGGTCGAGATCCGCGAGGGCGAGGGGGCTGAGCTCAAGTGGGCGCGCCTGGAGCCCTTCGACGGCTACAAGCTGCGCTTCGCGATCGACTTCCGGCATCCGGCCATCGACGCGACCGAACAGGACGTCGAGTTTGACTTCGCGCGCGACGACTACGTGACGACGGTCGCGCGCGCCCGCACCTTCGGATTCGTCAACGAGGTCGAGGCGTTGCGCGCCGCCGGGCTGATCCGCGGCGGCAGTCTCGAGAACGCGATCGTGATGGACGAGTACCGGATCCTGAATACCGACGGCCTGCGTTCCGGCGACGAGTTCGCGAAGCACAAGATCCTCGATGCGATCGGCGACCTCTACCTGCTGGGGCGACCGCTGCTCGCTTCGTATCGCGCCTACCGCTCCGGGCACGCGCTCAACAATCGCCTCCTGCGCGCGTTGCTCGCCGATCGCAGCGCCTACGAGGAAGTGAAATTCGAGGACGACCAGGCGGCGCCTGCCGCATTGCGTCACGCGTTCGCAACCTGATCGTCGGGGGCTGGCCCGCGGTAGTTTCCCGGGGAAGCGACGGGTGGGAATCTCCCGTCGAAGGACAGGCGGTTGCCCCGGGCCTACGAACGGCCGCCATCACCTCGATCTGGATTTTCAGCCCTGTTATCGTCGCGCATATTAGCTAGTCGTTGAGTTATTGCGCGGTACATCCGTTCGGCTGAAGCGCGTATCCCGGGGTTGGCGGCAGTTTGTACTAACTTCTCCGCAAACGCCTTCATGGCGGCGAGTTCCGGCAGGCGCGGAACGGGCCGCTCAGGATCCGCAGTGCCGCTGTCAAGCGTTTTTTCGCTCGATGCGGAATTGCGGTAGTCGATGTGACCGGGTTGAACCTGCAGCTTGATTTCGATACCTTCAAAACCATGGGCGGCGAGTGCTCGTTGCAGTGCGGGAGCCATTTGCCGGAGCTTGGCGCGTTCGCTGGCGGAGCGGGCAGAGAGCCGCAGCGTGCGATCGCGGAGTTCGCAGCTCCCAGGGCGTTCGAAGTCGACGCCGCAGCCGGAGAGTTCCGGGTCCAATGCAAGCAACCGGGCGATTCGGCGAGACGTTTCAAGCCGCTCCATCAGGGCGGCACCGGAGGATGACCCCGCGAGTGCCTTGAGCAGTCGACTGGCGGGGGCGCGAGGAGGGGTTCGGCTCGGCATTGGATACCGGATCTCGTGGGATGGGTTCCGCTTGCGGCAGGGTAAGGTGTTTTGCCGCGGGAGGGGAGCCGGCCGGCGAATGATCCGCGATCCGGGGACCGGTGCGCGATGGTCGCGTGCCGACCTCGAACGACGCCAGCGGTTGCTGCGTCGATCGCGGGGTCCAGGCGAACGGCCGACGCAGGCAGCAGGGTTCGAATTCGAGGCGCCGGGGCGGCGTGGATAGACGCGCCGCGGCCGACGGGAGAGATCAGCGTGCAAGTCATATTCGTCCATCGCAAGCTGTCGCGAGCGCGCACGGTCACCGTGACGCCGCAGGTCATCGCCGGAACGGGTGTCGCGCTGCTGTCGTCGATCATCCTGATCGCGTTCGGCCTCTATGCCGTGACGTTCAAGATCGGGTTCGACCAGCGGGTCCCGGTGCTGCACCAGTTCGTCGAGGCGCTCGTCCAGGGCGAGGTCGATCGCCATGAGCAGCACTTCCGCGACAACATCGATGCGATGGCACGCAAGCTGGGCGAGATGCAGGCGCGCCTGCTGCGCCTGGACGCGCTCGGCGAGCGGGTCGCCAAGCTTGCCGGGATACGTCCGGAGGAATTCAATTTTGCCGAAGTCCCCGCCCGCGGCGGGCCGGCGCCCAGCGTCGGGACGCAGCCGACGTCGCTCGAGCAGCTGCAGTCGGAAATGGGGCGTACGTCGAAGACCGTCGAATCGCGCTCCGACTACATGGACGTCGTCGAGTCCGAACTGCTCAACGCGCAGGTCCGGCGGGCCCTGCTGCCGCAGGGTACGCCGGTCACCACCGGGTTCATCGGCTCCGGGTTCGGCATGCGGATCGATCCGTTCACCGGGAAGATGGCCATGCACTCCGGCATCGACTTCGCGGCGCCGACCGGCACGCCGATCTACGCGGCGGCTGGCGGCGTCGTGTCGGCCTCGGAGGTGCATCCGGAGTACGGCAACATGGTCGAGATCGACCACGGCAACGGGCTGTCGACGCTGTACGGGCATGCCAGCCGGCTGGTCGTGAAGGCGGGCGACATCGTTCGCCGCGGGCAGAAGATCGCGGAGGTCGGGACGACCGGCCGCTCGACCGGGCCGCACGTGCATTTCGAGGTTCACGTGAACGGCGTGCCGCAGAATCCGTCGCGATTCCTGGCCACCCAGCGGCCGGACTCGCCGCTCGCCGGGTTGTCGCCGCGTGCCGGAGCCGGCGGGGCCACCGCGCCCACCGCAGCGCCCGCGGTGCCCGCCATCGCCGCGCCGGCGCCGCGCGCCGCCGCCAAGCCGCCGACGAACGTGCGCGTGGCCTCGTCGTTGCCGCCGTCGACGACGGCGGGCACGGCAGCCGGCGGCGCCGCGAACCCGACCGCGAGTTCGTCGGCCGTCGCGCCGCCGCCGTCCCCGGCGCCCCCGCCTGCCACCGCCGCCGCGGCGCCAGAGCCGTCCGCGCCGCCGCCGTCCGCGCCGGCCGCGTCCCCCGCCGCCGAATAGGCCCGCCGCGGGCGCCGCCGGCGCCCGCGATCCGCTGTGAGATAATTTACGGCTTCGCGCCGCGCGTTCGCACGCGCGGCGCTTCGTTCGCCGTGCCGCGCGTTGGGCGCGCCTTCACCCCCGACTGGACGCCGCGTGTCCGCGCCCCCGTCTGCCGCCATGCCTGACGCCGCTATCGACTCGCCTCCACGATGACATCCGGTTTCCTGACCAAGATCTTCGGCAGCCGCAACCAGCGACTGATCAAGCAGTACCAGCGCGCGGTCGAGCGCATCAACGCCCACGAGGCCGCGACGAAGGCGCTCACCGACGAGCAGCTCGCCGCGCGCACCGTCGAATTCCGCAGTCGCGTCGCCGCGGGCGAGACGCTCGAGCAACTGCTGCCCGAGGCGTTCGCGGTCGTCCGCGAGGCGGCTCGCCGGACCCTCGGGATGCGCCACTTCGACGTCCAGCTGATCGGCGGGATGGTCCTGCACGACGGTCGCATCGCGGAGATGCGGACCGGCGAGGGCAAGACGCTGACGGCGACGCTCGCGGTGTACCTCAACGCGCTGGCGGGCAAGGGCGTTCACGTCGTGACGGTCAACGACTACCTCGCCAGCCGCGATGCCGACTGGATGGGGCGCGTCTATCGCTTCCTCGGCATGTCGGTCGGGACCATCCTGAGCCAGCAGGGACCGGCCGACAAGCATGCGGCGTATGCGGCCGACATCACCTACGGCACGAACAACGAGTTCGGCTTCGACTACCTGCGCGACAACATGGAATACCGCGTCGAGGATCGGCGCGCGCGCGGGCTGCACTACGCGATCGTCGACGAGGTCGACTCGATCCTCATCGACGAGGCGCGCACGCCGCTGATCATCTCCGGGCCCGCCGAGGACCATACCGAGATGTACCGGCGGATGAACGAAGTGCCGCGCCTGCTGACGCGGCAGGCCGACGAGAACGCCGCCGGCGACTTCTGGGTCGACGAGAAATCGCACCAGGTCCACGTCTCGGAGCAGGGGCACGAGAAGGTCGAGGGCATCCTCGCCCGGCAGGGGCTGCTCGCCGAGGGCGAGAGCCTGTACGCGCCGCAGAACATCGTGCTGATGCACCACCTGAATGCGGCGCTGCGAGCCAACCACCTGTACCACCGCGACCAGCACTACGTGGTGCAGAACGGCGAAATCATCATCGTCGACGAGTTCACCGGGCGGCTGATGCCCGGCAGGCGCTGGTCCGAGGGCCTGCACCAGGCGGTCGAGGCGAAGGAGGGCGTGAAGGTCCAGCAGGAGAACCAGACGCTGGCGTCGATCACGTTCCAGAACTACTTCCGGATGTACACCAAGCTCGCCGGGATGACCGGCACCGCGGACACCGAGGCCTACGAGTTCCAGGAGATCTACCGGCTCGAGACGGTCGTGATCCCGACGCACCGGCCGATGATCCGCGACGACCAGCAGGACAAGATCTACCGCACGGTGCGCGAGAAGTACCACGCGATCATCGACGACATCCGCGACTGCCACCAGCGCGGGCAGCCGGTCCTCGTCGGTACGACGTCGATCGAGAATTCCGAGGTGCTGTCCGGCCTGCTCGAGAAGGAGGGGCTGGCGCACCAGGTGCTCAACGCGAAGCAGCACGCGAAGGAGGCCGAGATCGTCGCGCAGGCGGGGCGGCCGTCGATGATCACGATCGCGACGAACATGGCCGGCCGCGGCACCGACATCGTGCTGGGCGGCAACGTCGAGAAACAGGTCGACTTCGTGCGGGCTGACGCGACCCTCGACGACGCGGCGCGCGACCAGAAGATCGCGACGCTGCGCTCCGAATGGCAGGCGCTGCACGACCGCGTCGTCGGGGCCGGTGGCCTGAAGATCGTCGGTTCCGAGCGCCACGAGTCGCGCCGGATCGACAACCAGCTGCGCGGGCGTTCCGGGCGCCAGGGGGACCCGGGCTCGTCGCGCTTCTACCTGTCGATGGAGGATCCGCTGCTGCGCATCTTCGCCGGCGACCGGATGCGCGCGATCATGGACCGGCTGAAGATGCCCGAAGGCGAGGCGATCGAGGCCGGCATGGTCACGCGCTCGATCGAAAGCGCGCAGCGCAAGGTCGAGGCGCGCAACTTCGACATCCGCAAGCAGCTGCTCGAGTACGACGACGTCGCGAACGACCAGCGGCGCGAGATCTACCGGTTGCGCAACGAGATCCTGGAAACGGACGACGTCGGCGTCCTGGTCGCCAACCTGCGCCGCGGGCATTTCTCCGACCTGTTCCGCAGCTTCGTGCCGCCGGAGACGGTCGAGGAGCAGTGGAACGTCGAAGGCCTGTCGACGGCCCTTGCCGACGACTGGCAGATCCGGCTGCCCATCAAGGCGTGGCTCGAGGCGGAGAACGACCTGTCCGGCGAGAAGCTGGAGGCGCGCGTCCTGGAGGCCACCGACCGCGCCTACGAGGACAAGATCGCGAATGTCGATCGCGCCTCGTTCTCCGGCTTCGAGCGCTCGATCATGCTGCAGGTCCTCGACCAGCACTGGCGCGAGCACCTCGCCGCGCTCGACCACCTGCGGCAGGGAATCCACCTCCGCGGCTACGCGCAGAAGCAGCCGAAGCAGGAGTACAAGCGCGAGGCTTTCGAGCTCTTCGGGATGCTGATCGACCGCGTTCGCGCCGACGTCGTTCGCATCCTGATGCAGGTCCAGGTCCGCTCGCAGGAGGAGATCGAGCGCTCGGAGGCCCGGATCGAGGAGGAGGCCGAGCGGCGCGTCGAGCAGGCGCAGGCCCAGCACGCGGAATTCGCGCCGGCCGCCGCCGTGTCCGAGGAACCGGCGGACGTCGCCGCGCTGACGCTTCCGGATCCGGGGCTCGAGGCCGATCCGGCGTCCGGAGCGGCGCAGCCGTTCAAGCGCTTCGGCGAGAAGATCGGCCGCAACGACCCCTGTCCCTGCGGCAGCGGGAAGAAGTACAAGCAGTGCCACGGGCGCCTGGCGTGACGGCGGCGTGGGCGAGCGTGTCCTCGAGCGTGCGCTGAAACTGCGCTGATCCCCTCCGGAGCGAATCCGCCATGGCCGTGAACCTCGTGGCGCCGGTCGCCGCCGAACTGCAGCCGGTCGCCGGTGTCGAGCTCGGGTGGGCTGAAGCCGGAATCCGCAAGGCCGACCGCAAGGACCTCCTGGTCGTGCGCCTGGACCGCGGCGCCGCCGTCGCCGGTGTCTTCACGCGCAACCGCTTCTGCGCCGCGCCGGTCGACGTCTGCCGCGCCCATCTCGATGCCGGACGCGGAATCCGCGCGCTCGTCGTCAACACCGGCTGCGCGAACGCCGGAACCGGCGACAGCGGGCTCGCCGACGCGCGGCGCACCTGCGAGGCGGTCGCGCAGCTGATCGGTTGCGAGCCCTCGCAGGTCCTGCCGTTCTCGACCGGCGTCATCATGGAGCCGCTTCCGGTCGAGCGGATCGTCGCCGGACTGCCGCAGGCGCTGTCGCGCCTGGCCCCCGACAACTGGTTGCCGGCGGCGCAGGCGATCATGACGACGGACACGCTGCCGAAGGCCTACTCGCAGCGTTTCGAGATCGGTCGCGGCACGGTCGTGGTGACCGGAATCGCGAAGGGCGCCGGGATGATCTGCCCGAACATGGCCACGCTGCTCGCGTTCGTCGCGACCGATGCGCCGGTCGCGCCGGCGCTTCTGGCTCGACTGGCCCGGCGCGTCGTCGACGGCTCGTTCAACCGGATCACGGTCGACGGCGATACCTCGACCAACGACTCTTTCATCGTCATCGCGACCGGCCGTGCGGACATCCCGCCGATCGACTCGATCGACGATCCGCGCTGCGATGCGCTCGCCGATGCCATCGGCGTCGTCGCGCGGCGCCTGGCGCAGTCGATCGTCCGCGACGGCGAGGGAGCGACGAAATTCATCGAGGTCGTCGTCGAGGAGGCGGCGAGCGAGTCGCAGGCATCCGCCGTCGCGTATTCGATCGCGCATTCGCCGCTCGTGAAGACGGCGTTTTTCGCGTCCGATCCGAATCTCGGCCGCATCCTCGCCGCCGTCGGCAAGGCCGGCGGCGCCGAGCTCGATCCGTCACGCGTGCAGCTTTTCCTGAATGACGTCTGGGTCGCGCGAAACGGCGGCCGGCATCCGGAATATCGCGAGGAGGACGGCCAGCGCGTGATGCGCGCCGCCGAGATCTGCATTCGCGTGCGGCTCGGCTGCGGGCAGGCCGCCACGACGATCTGGACCACCGACCTTTCGCACGACTACGTATCGATCAACGCCGACTATCGCAGTTGAAGGCGCGCCACCGAAGGCGAAGCGCCGCCGCGCGCGGCCCGTCGAACGCATCGCGGCCGAATCCCTCCGCGACCGAATCCCTCCGCGACCGAATCCCTCCGTGACCGACCCCAGCACCCGTCTACTCGAACTCCTGGCGCGCTTCGAGCCGCTGCTTCCGCCGGCGCGAACCGTCGACTGGAACGCGATCGCGTTCCGCTGGCGCGCGCATCGCTTTCTCGGCACGGAACTCGGCTACCTCGATCCGGTGCGGCGGCCGGCGCGCATGATGGCCGGCGACCTGCGGCACGTCGATGCGCAGAAGGACGCCATCCTGCGCAATACTGAGCAGTTCGTTCGCGGCCTGCCGGCGAACAACGTCCTGCTGACGGGCGCCCGCGGCACCGGCAAGTCCTCGCTGATCCGCGCCTGCCTGGCGACGTTCCACGAGCGCGGCCTGCGCCTGATCGAGGTCGACAAGTCGGACCTCGTGCACCTGCCGGAGATCGGCGCGCTGGTCGCCGATCGCCCGGAGCGTTTCGTCGTGTTCTGCGACGACCTGTCGTTCGAGGAGGGCGAGGCCGCGTACAAGGCGCTGAAG
This sequence comes from Burkholderiaceae bacterium, assembly GCA_035524275.1. GTDB lineage: Bacteria > Pseudomonadota > Gammaproteobacteria > Burkholderiales > Burkholderiaceae_F > DATKPC01. The sequence continues at coordinate 33,977 of DATKPC010000034.1, read as the reverse complement.
GCGGCGCTCGACGGCTCGATCGCCGGCGTCGGCGACAACCTGCTCGTGTATGCGACGTCCAACCGGCGCCACCTGATGCCGGAGTCGATGCGCGAGAACCTCGCGGCGACGATGGACGAGGACGGCGAGATCCATCCGGCCGAGCGCTCGGAAGAGAAGATCTCGCTGTCGGAGCGTTTCGGCCTGTGGTTGAGCTTCTATCCGTTTCCGCAGGCCGCGTACCTCGACATCGTGGCGCACTGGCTGGCGCACTACGGCTTCGATGCGGCCGCGATCGGGCGGGTCCGCGAGGAGGCGCTGCAGTTCGCGCAGCAGCGCGGATCGCGCTCGGGCCGGGTTGCGCTGCAGTTCGCGCGCGACTGTGCCGGTCGGCGCGGCATCGACGCGGCGGCTTGACGGGGCGCGGCGCGATGACGCAGCAGGCGACGCGGCCGATCGTCGACGTGGCCGTCGGCGTCCTGATCCGCCCCGACCGCGCGGTGCTGCTCGCCGATCGTCCCGCCGGGAAGCCGTACGCCGGCTACTGGGAGTTTCCGGGGGGCAAGATCGAGAAGGGCGAGACGCCCGCCGTCGCGCTGGCGCGCGAACTGCACGAGGAACTGGGCATCGAAGTCGAGGCCGCCGATTGCCTGCCGTGGGTCGTCTACGAGCACGACTATCCGCATGCCTACGTGCGCCTGCACTTCCAGCGCGTGACCCGCTGGCGCGGCGAGCCGCGTCCGCGTGAAGGGCAGCGCCTGATGTTCCTGGCGCCCGGCGCGCCGCCGCCGCAGCCCTTGCTGCCGGCGGCGCAGCCGGCATTGGGCTGGCTCGCCGCGGGACGGTAGCCCGCCGCCTGCGTCGGCCCTCTCCCCCCACCCCTCTCCCGCTGCGCGGGCGAGGGGCGATCCGGCGTCGAGAATCGAGGCAACGTTGAAACGGCTGACGATGGATCGCCCCTCGCCCGCGCAGCGGGAGAGGGGGTGGGGGAGAGGGCCAGCAACCGCCCCGACCCGGACCCCTCCGCCCCCTCGCAGCGCTTCGCCGATGTCCCTCAGAACGCGCAGAGCGCCAACTCGAACGGCACGTCGCGCTCGACGGGCCGCGGCCGCAGGTCACGGCCCTGGAACGTGAAGCGGATCCAGAGCATGTACTTGTTGGCGCTGATCTCCGGGATCGCCTCGCTGGCCTGCAGCAGCCGGACCTGCAGCAGCGCGCAGGTGCGCCCCTGGAGCGTCTGCTGGAACGAGCCCATCACGGCGTTCTGCGCCGACCGATGCGCCGATTCGCGCAGCAGCTTCAGCACGATCGCGACGCCCTGCGCGAACAGCGACAGCGGCCGGCTCCACGCGTCAAGGTCCGCGGCGCGCGTCTCGCCCGGACGCGAGAGCCACGCGTGATACGACGGAAGGTCGAATTCGCAGGTGCCGCCCGGGATGATCGCGCGGCTGCGGATGCTCATGAGCCACTCGTTCTCGCGCAGATGATGTCCGGCCTTGCCGGTGCTCGCCGCGAGATTCGATAGTGCCGCATCGATCTCGTCGAGCACGGCGGACAGCGCACCGGGCTCGACCTGCGGATTGCTGCGCAGCGCCGACAGCGATTGCCGGTAGCGCTCCAGCTCCTGCATCAGGTCGTTCTTGAGGTCGGCCCGCGAGGTGACCTCGAGGATCTCGAACAGCGTCAGCAACGCCGCGTGATGGCAGTACGGATGGGTCTGGCGGCAGAAATAGGCGAGCTTCTCGAACAGGTCCTCGAGCCGCAACATCGTGCGCACCCGCTCGTTGAAGGGGTACTCGTAGAGGATCGTCGCGCCGTCGCTCGCGCTCATCCGGGGCACGATATCACAGGCGGGCGCGACGACATCATGGGATGCCGCGATACGCGGCATCCAGGCGCCTTACCCTCGCGTCCAGCGCGCCGGTGCTGTCCGCATTCACGAGGATGTCGTCGGCGGCGTCGAGCCGTTCGCCCCGACTCGCCTGCTGCGCGATGATGGCCTCCACCTGCTGGCGCGGCAGGCCGCTGCGTGCGATCACGCGCGCAAGCTGCAGCGCCGGAGGGCAGTCGACGACCAGCACGCGGTCGATCGTCACGACCGGCGGTCGGCCGGCGCGTCGTCCTTCGACGAGCAGAGGGATGTCGAGCACGATGTAGCGCGCGGCCTCCGGATTCGCCTCCTCCTGCGCGATTTCATCGCGCATCGCGGCCCGGATCAGCGGATGCAGCACCCCTTCGAGGCGCGTCCTGACGGCGGCGTCGCCAAATGCCCGTTGCCGCATCCAGGCACGGTCGAGTGCCCCGTCCGCGCCGATCGCCGCATCGCCGAACGCGGCACGAAGCGCCGGAATCGCCGCGCCGGCCGGCGCGGCCAGCGCGCGCGCGATGCGGTCCGCATCGACGACGCGGACACCGCAGCCGGCGAACGCCGCGGCGACCGTCGACTTCCCGCTGCCGATGCCGCCGGTGAGGCCGATGCGCAGGATTCGCCTCGCGCCGTCCACGCGCTCAACCGATCCCGACGAGCTTCGCCAGCGACGGACCGGACAGCAGCACGAGGTAGCCCGCCGCCGCGAGATAGGGTCCGAACGGCATCGGGACTTCGCGGCCGCGGCGCGCGAGCGCGATCAGCGCGAGCCCCGCCGCCGCGCCGACGACCGAACTCAGCAGGACGATCGGCAGCAGCATCTTCACGCCGAGCCATGCGCCGAGGGCCGCGAGCAGCTTGAAGTCGCCGTAGCCCATGCCTTCCTTGCCGGTCGCCAGTCGGAACGCCCAGTAGATCGCCCACAGCGCGAGATAGCCGACGATCGCGCCGATCACCGCCTCGCGCAGCGGTACGAACGTCGAGTCCAGGTTGGCGGCGAGGCCGAGCCAGAGCAGCGGCAGGGTCAGGTCGTCGGGCAGCAGCGTCGTGTCGGCGTCGATGAACGCCAGCGCGACCAGCGTCCAGGTCAGTACCAGCGCCAGGCCGCCCGCGGCCGTCGCGCCGAAATGCGCGATCGCCGCGGCGGACAGCGCGGCCGTCAAGGCCTCGACGAGCGGGTAGCGCGGCGAGATCCGCGCGCCGCAGAAGGCGCAGCGCCCGCGCAACAGCAGGTAGGACAGGATCGGGATGTTGTCGCGGGCCCGGAGCGCGTGGCCGCACGACGGGCAGGCGCTGCGCGGGACCATCAGGTTGTATTTGGGCGACGCGGCCGGCGCCTCGCCCGCGAGCTCGGCGCACTGCGTTCGCCAGTCGGCCTCGAGCATCCGCGGCAGGCGGTGGATGACGACGTTCAGGAACGAGCCGATCGCAAGGCCGAGCACGGCCGCGGCGGCCACGGCCGCCGCGGGAGGGAACGGAATCAGGTCCGTCACGCCGTGGGGACGGCGCAGCGAACGCTAGACGACGGACCCGAGCTTGAAGATCGGCAGGTAGATCGCGATCACGATGCCGCCGACGATGACGCCGAGGATCACCATGATCATCGGCTCGAGCAGGCTCGACAGCGCGTCGACCGTCTCGTCGACCTCGCGCTCGAAGTAGTCGGCGACCTTCGACAGCATGGAGTCCAGCGCGCCGGTCTCTTCGCCGATCTGCGTCATCTGCACGGCCATCGTCGGGAAGACGCCGGAATTCTGCATGGCCTGGCCCAGCCCGATGCCGACATTGACGTCCGTCTGCACCTGCTTCGTCGCTTCGCGATAGACGCCGTTGCCGGCGGCCGGACCGACGGAGTCGAGCGCCTCGACGAGCGGAACGCCGGCCGCGAACGTCGTCGCCAGCGTCCGGCTCCAGCGCGCGACGGATGCCTTCTGCAGCAGTTCGCCGATCACCGGCAGCTTGAGGAGCCCGCGATCGACCGCGAACTGCACCTTGGGCGACCGCCGCCAGGCCTGGTAGATGAAATAGCTCCCGCCGCCGATGCCGAGCAGCAGGATGTACCAGTACTGCGTCATGAAGTCGGACATCGCGATGACCGCGAGCGTCGGACCGGGAAGGGCGGCGCCGAAACTGGAGAAGACGTTCTTGAAGGCCGGAATCACGAAGATCATGATCACCGCGACCACCAGCATCGCGACGATGATGACCGCGGCAGGATAGAAGAGCGCCTTCTTGATCTTGCCCTTCAGCGCCAGCGTCTTTTCCTTGTACATCGCCAGGCGCTCGAGCAGCGTCTCGAGGATACCGGCCTGTTCGCCCGCTGCGACGAGATTGCAGAAGAGCGGGTCGAAATGCATCGGGAACTTGCGGAACGCCTGGTTCAGGTTCGTGCCGGTCTCGACGTCGGCGCGGATCTCCGACAGCATCCGGCCCATCGACGGGTTCGTCGCGCCGCGCGCGATGATGTCGAAGCACTGCATCAGCGGCACGCCGGCGCGCAGCATCGTCGCGAGCTGCCGCGTGAACAGCGCGAGGTCCTTTTCGGAGATCGACCGCCCGCGGGCGAAGCTCTGCTTGCGGATCTTGCTCGCCATGATCCCGCGCCGCCGCAGCGACGCGGCGACGACCGACTCGCCGCCGGCGCGCATCTCGCCCTTCACGACGCGTCCGGACTTGTCGCGCCCCTCCCAGACGTAGACCTGCTCGCGCTGCGTGTCGCGCGGGCGGGCCGCTGGTGCGCTGGTCGTCGTGGCCATCCGGGTCTTCCTCCGTCTATCGATCGATCGCGCGGCCGGCCTCGGCCGCGGGTTTCATCAGATGTTGGTGCAGCCGAGGACCTCGTCGACCGAGGTCTGCCCCTGCTTCACCTTGAGCAGGCCGGACTGTCGCAGGTTGCGGACGCCTTCGCGCTGCGCCTGCTTCGCGATTTCGACCGAGTTCGCGTTCTGCAGGATCAGGGCCTGGATCGCCTCGGAGATCGGCATGACTTCGTAGATCCCCGTCCGTCCCTTGTAGCCGGACCCCTTGCAGCGATCGCAGCCGACCGCCTTGTACGGGACCCAGGTCCCGTCGAGGTCCGCCGGCTCGAAGCCGGCCGACACCAGCGCCTCCTGCGGGATCTCGGCCGGCTGCTTGCAGGTGCACAGGCGTCGCGCGAGCCGCTGCGCGGTGATCAGGATCACCGACGAGGCGATGTTGAACGAGGCCACGCCCATGTTCGCGAGGCGCACGAGCGTCGAGGGCGCGTCGTTCGTGTGCAGCGTGGACATCACCATGTGGCCGGTCTGTGCCGCCTTGACGGCAATCTCGGCCGTCTCGGTGTCGCGGATCTCGCCGACCATGATGATGTCGGGGTCCTGTCGCAGGAACGCGCGCATCGAATTCGCGAACGTCAGCCCGGCTTTTTCGTTGACGTTGACCTGATTGATCCCGGCGAGCTGGATTTCGGCCGGGTCTTCCGCGGTCGAGATGTTGACGCCCGGCTGGTTCAACAGGTTGAGACAGGTGTAGAGCGAGACCGTCTTGCCGCTGCCGGTCGGTCCGGTGACGAGCACCATGCCGTACGGGCGATGGATCGCGTTCACGAGCGCCTCGCGCTGCTCCGGCTCGTAGCCGAGCGCATCGATGCCGAGCTTGGCCTGCGCCGGATCCAGGATCCGCATCACGACCTTCTCGCCATACAGCGTCGGCAGCGTGCTGACACGGAAATCGATCGCGCGTTGCCCGGACAGCGCGAGCTTCATCCGCCCGTCCTGCGGCACGCGCTTTTCCGAGATGTCGAGCCGCGAAATGACCTTGATCCGCGTCACCAGCCGCTCGCGGATCGCGAGCGGCGGCTGCGCGACCTCGCGCAACTGCCCGTCGACGCGGAAGCGGACCCGGTAGAACTTCTCGTACGGCTCGAAGTGCAGGTCCGAGGCGCCTTCGCCGATCGCGTCGAGCAGCAGCTTCTGCAGGAAGCGCACGACCGGGGCGTCGTCGATGTCGACGGCCGTCGAGTCCTGCTTCTCGGTCTCGGTCGTTTCGGCGACGAGGTCGTCCAGGTTGACGTCGTCCTCGACAAGCCGGTCGAGCGCCTGCGTCGCCGACTGCGACAGCGAATCCGAGATCTTGATGAGCTTGTCGTGCTCGACGACGACGATGTCGAGCGCGAGCTGGGTCTGGAACTTGACCTGGTCCAGCGCCTGGAAGGCGGTCGGGTCCGAGACCGCGACCGCGAGCCGGTTGCCGCGCTTGCGCAGCGCGAGCACGCGCAGCTGCCCGACGAGCTTGCGGTCGATGATGTCCTTGGGCAGTTCGTCGACATCGATCGCCGAGATGTCGAGCAGCGGATGGCCGAACGTTTCCGCGGCGAAACGGGCGATCGTCGCCGAATTGAGGCCGGTGGCATCGGTGACCGCCACCAGCTCGTCGATGAACTGCGTATTCGATTGCGAGGCCTTGCGCGCCAGCGTCTCCGCGCGGTCCGGCCGCAGCTTGCCCTGCTGCACCAGCGCCCGCGCCAGCCCGGTCAAGGCGCCGGTCGCGGCGGAGTTTTGCGAGACAGCCGACATGGATACGCCTAGAGCCTGTGCAAGATGAAGGTGCGACGGTCAACCATCCGGCCGATCCGCATGCGCGTCATGTGCGGGCTGCGACCGGGCCCTCCCGGTGCTGTCGAAGGCGGTCCGGCGGGCGCCGCCGGAAGGTCCCGCGGGCACCTCGTCAACCCCGGGCGCAGCGAAAGCGGCGCTTTGGACAGCCAGCATCGGCTCCGAGCACACCGTTATAGACGCGCTGCGAGCCATTTAAAGTCCAAGATACTGCCGATATGCCCCGGATTTGTAAAGTTTATAGAGCGTGCGGCGCGCCCGGGTACGCCGGGCGGTCGGTGCGGTCGTCGACGCGGTCGCCGGGCAGGTGCCCCCTCCCCGCTCGTCAACCCATCCGAATGAGCCGCACGCTGCGGACCGCCTGCTCCTGCACCTGCATGACTTCGATGACGGCGTGCCCGGCCTGCAGGCTGCAGGGGCCGTCCGGAATCTGCTCCAGGGTTTCCAGCAGGAAGCCGTTGAGCGTCTTCGGTCCGTCGAGCGGGAACGCGAGGCCCAGCCGGCGATTCAGGAGTCGCAGCGCGACCGAGCCGTCGACGACGACCTGCCCGTCGGAACTCCAGCGCAGCGCCGAGCCGGCCGCCGGGGCGGCGGTGGTGAACTCACCGACGATCTCCTCGACGATGTCCTCGACCGTCACGAGGCCGAGGACCTCGCCGTACTCGTCGACGACGAGCCCGAGGCGCTGGCGGTTCTCCTGGAACATCTGCAGCTGCTGGATGAGCGGCGTTCCGGTCGGAATGAAATACGGCGGCACCAGCAGGGCCCGGATGGCCTGCGGGTCGATCCCGCCGGTCCCGTAGGCCGACGAGCCTTCGGGCGCCGCGAAGCCCTCCTTGCCGACGGCCGAAAACAGCTTGCGCAGGTGCAGGATCCCGATCACGCGCGAAATGTCGCCTTCGTGCACCGGCAGCTTGCTGTGGTAGCAGGTCGTGAGCGCGACGCCGAGCGAATCCGGCGTCTGCGACAGGTCGAGTGCCTCGATCCGCGCCCGCGGCGCCATGACGTCGTCGACCGTCAGGCGTTCCATGTCGAAGAGGTTCAGCAGCATCGTCCGGTGCTTTCCTGGGATGAAGCTGGATCCCTCGAGCACCAGCGTGCGCAACTCGTCCGCCGTGACGCGCGGCGCTTCCGGTCCGGACCGTGTCTTGATCCGCAGCAGCTTCAGGATGGCCCGCACGAAGAGGTTCGCGAACCAGACGGCGGGTGCCGTGAACCACAGCAGCGGCTTCAGGAGCGCGCTCGCCGGCAGCGCGATGCGTTCCGGATAGGTCGCGCCGATCACCTTCGGCGTGATTTCCGAGAAGACCAGGATCAGGAACGCGACGATGAGTGGCGCGCCGTAGATCAGCCACGGGGCGCGGAACAGGTGCTCGATCGCGAGCAGCGACAGCCACGTGACCGCCGTGTTGAGCACGGTATTGCCGAGCAGCACCATGCTCAGCAGCCGGTCGGTGCGCTCCAGGAGCTTCAGCGTCCGTCGCGCGGCACGATTTCCCTGCCGCGCGAGATGCCGCAGGCGCAGCCGGCTCGCCGCCATCATCGCGGTTTCGGCGAGCGAGAAGAAGGCCGCCACGAGGAGCAGCAGGACCAGGGCGGTCAGCTGTGCCGCGGTGGATTCGGTGAACAAGGGAGTTCAGGTTGCCGCGCCGCCCCGTCGCTGCCGGCGGGAGCCGAGCGGATCGGCCGAGGGAAGTGGTCGGGGTGAGAGGATTTGAACCTCCGACTCCTGCGTCCCGAACGCAGTACTCTACCAGGCTGAGCTACACCCCGAGATTGCGATGCGACCGGCCACGCGGCGGAGAACTACCGTCGGGAACTACCGTCCGGAACAACCGTCGGGAACGAACGCGCGGACCGGACGCGAAGCAGGACGGCACGCCGCGCATCACCGACTTCCCACGATCCGTTGCCCACTACCGGTTGCGGTGCGTCGCAAAGGACATCAAGTCTAGCAGACTGTTTCGATACGGGGACGGCGGAAGCCGCGTCGCGGCCTCCAGCGCCGTCTGCGCCTCGCGCTCGGCACGCTGCCGCGCATAGGCGATCGAGCCGTTCGCATGCACGATCGTCGCCACCGCCTCGAAGTCTCCGCCCCCGGTGCGAATGGCTTCGGCGACGACCTCGCGTTCCGCCGGCGCCGCGGTCTCCAGCGCATGGATCACCGGGAGCGTCGCCTTGCCCTCGCGCAGGTCGTCGCCCAGGCGTTTCCCGATCTCCTGCGGGTTGCCGTCGAAATCCAGCACATCGTCGATGACCTGGAAGGCGGTGCCCAGCGCGGCGCCGTAGCGCGCGCAATCCTCTTCCGCGGCCGCGGAGGCTCCGGCAAGCACCGCGCCGATTCGCGCGGCGGCCTCGAACAGCGTCGCCGTCTTGCGTTCGACGACCCGGAAGTACCGCGCTTCGTCGACGGTCGGATCGCGGACATTGAGCAGCTGCAGGACCTCGCCTTCGGCGATCCGGTTCGTCGCGTCGGCCAGGATCCGCAGCGCGCGCAGGTTCCCGGCCTCGACCATCATCTGGAAGGCCCGCGAGTAGAGGAAGTCCCCGACGAGGACGCTCGCGGCATTGCCGAACGCCGAGTTCGCCGTGGCGCGTCCGCGGCGAAGGTCGGATTCGTCGACGACGTCGTCGTGCAGCAGCGTGGCGGTATGGATGAATTCGATCACGGCGGCGAGCAGCGCGTGGGCCTTGCCCTCGTAGCCCAGGCCGCGCGCGGTGAGCAGCAGCACGGCCGGCCGCAGTCGCTTGCCGCCGGCGCCGATGATGTATTGCGCCACGGTGCCGATGAGCGCGACGTCGGTCCCGAGGCGTTCGCGCACGAGCGCGTCCACCGCCCGCATGTCGGGGGCGATCGACGCCATGACCCGGGCGAGCTGGGGTGCGGAATCGGGGGCGCTCTGGTCGTTCGGCACGTCGGGTCGGGGCGTCGATGGCGGATGCGGGCGGCACGGCGATGCCGGAACCGCCATTATAGGTAGTGGCCGGGGCGTCACTCCCCGGGGGCAACCCGTTTGACGTCCTGGCTGGGCTCGCGACATAATATAAGGCTTTCCGGGCTGTGCCCGGGCCGTTCCGCGTGGTGCCCGGGCCGTGAAGCGAACGGCGACCGCAGTTCCGGCGCGCTGTGGCGGACGCACTTTCCGAGGTATCGAAAATGTACGCAGTGATCAAGACCGGCGGCAAGCAGTACCGGGTCGCGGCCGGCGACCGGATCAAGGTCGAGTCGATCGCGGCCGAGGTCGGTCAGCAGGTCAAGCTCGGCGACGTGCTCGCCGTCGTCTCCCCGGCAGCCGATGCGGCCTCCGGTGGCGCCGCGGCGAGCGTGCGCGTGGGCACGCCGCTGCTGGAAGGCGCGAGCGTCACCGCGACGGTCCTGGCGCACGGTCGCCACGACAAGGTTCGCATCTTCAAGATGCGCCGTCGGAAGCACTACCAGAAGCATGGCGGGCACCGGCAGAACTTCACCGAGCTGCGGATCGACCAGATCGCCTAGCAGACGAACCACGAGGTCGAGGCAACATGGCACACAAGAAGGCAGGCGGTTCATCCCGCAACGGTCGCGATTCGCAGGCAAAGCGCCTGGGCGTGAAGGTGTTCGGCGGCGAGGCGGTCCACGCGGGCGCCATCATCGTGCGCCAGCGCGGCACGCGCTTCCACCCGGGGACCAATGTCGGCATCGGGCGCGACCACACGTTGTTCGCGCTGGCCAACGGCACCGTTCGCTTTACGACGCGCGGCGCATTGAATCGTCACGTCGTCGAAGTCACGCCCGCCGCCGCGTCCTGATGCGTTGACGCGCTGCGCGCGGCGCGGATCGGCCACCCGGCCGCTCCGCGGGGCGAAGCAGGCGGAATGACAGCGGCGGGGGCAGGCCACGAATTTCGCGATGCGGGGTTCGTGGCCTGCCCCCGTCCTTTTGTGCGGGCAGCATGCCGTGAAGTTCATCGATGAAGCGCGAATCCATGTCATTGCCGGCAAGGGCGGCGACGGTTGCGCTTCGTTCCGGCGCGAGAAGTTCATCCCGAAAGGCGGGCCCGACGGCGGCGATGGCGGGCGCGGCGGCAGCGTCTGGGCGGTCGCCGACCGCAACATCAACACGCTGATCGACTACCGCTACGCGCCGCGGCACGAAGCTCGCAGCGGCGAAGCGGGCCGCGGCTCCGACTGCTACGGGGCGGCCGGCGAGGACCTCGTGCTGCGGGTGCCGGTCGGGACGACGGTTCTTGACGAAGAAACCGGCGAGCTCGTCGCCGACCTGTCGAAGGACGGGCAGCGCGCTTGCCTCGCGCGCGGCGGCGGCGGCGGCCTTGGCAACCTGCATTTCAAGTCCAGTACGAACCGGGCGCCGCGCCAGCGGACGCTGGGCGAGCCGGGCCAGAACCGGAGGCTGCGCCTCGAGTTGAAGGTGCTTGCCGACGTCGGGCTGCTCGGCCTCCCGAACGCGGGCAAGTCGACGCTGATTGCCGCGGTCTCGAACGCGCGGCCGCGCGTCGCCGACTACCCGTTCACGACGCTGCATCCTCACCTGGGCGTCGTACGGGTCGGCGAGGACCGGTCGTTCGTGATGGCCGACATTCCCGGCCTCATCGAGGGAGCCGCCGAGGGCGCCGGCCTCGGGCATCGATTCCTGAGGCACCTCGCCCGGACCCGGCTGCTCCTGCATGTCATCGACGTGGCCCCGATCGACGACGGCGCCGATCCGGTCCGGGACGCGCGCGCGATCGTCGCCGAGCTGCGCAAGTACGACCCGGAACTGCATCGCAGGATGCGTTGGGTCGTGTTCAACAAGATCGATCTCGTTGCCGCGGAGGAGCGGCCCAAGCTCGTCGCGGACCTGCGGCGCCGGCTTCGCCTGCGGCGTCCCTCGTTCGCGATTTCGGCCGTCTCCGGCGAGGGCTGCCGCGAACTGGTCTATGCCGTCCAGGAGTTCCTCGCGGCGCACGCGGCGGAAGCGCCGGTGGCCGCGGAGGCGGACGATGACTGAGGACGTCGCCGACGGCGCCGCCGCGTCCGCCTCGACGCCTCCGGCGTCGCGTCTGCAGGCCGCGCGCCGGATCGTCGTCAAGGTGGGCAGCAGCCTGGTCACGAATGACGGCATCGCGCTGGACGTCGATGCGATCTCCAACTGGGCGCGCCAGATCGCCGCGCTGCACGATCTCGATCGGCAGGTTCTCCTGGTGTCCAGTGGCGCGATCGCCGCCGGAATGCAGCGCCTCGGGTGGAGCAGGCGGCCGGTCGTCGTGCACGAGTTGCAGGCGGCGGCGGCCGTCGGCCAGATGGGGCTGGTCCAGGCCTACGAATCCCGCTTCCGCGCCCATGGCGTCGGTGCCGCGCAGGTGCTGCTGACGCACGCGGACCTCGCCGACCGCGTCCGCTATCTCAACGCCCGCTCGACGCTCTTCACGCTGCTGGAACTCGGCGTCGTGCCGGTGATCAACGAAAACGACACCGTCGTGACGGACGAGATCCGCTTCGGCGACAACGACACCCTCGGCGCGCTGGTCGCCAACCTCGTCGAGGCCGATGCGCTGGTGATACTGACGGACCAGTCCGGGCTGTTCAACGCCGATCCGCGCCGCGATCCGGCCGCCGTCCTGATCCGCCGCGCAACCGCCGGCGACCCGGAACTCGAGCGCGTCGCCGGCGGGGCGGGCAGCTCGATCGGGCGCGGCGGCATGATCACGAAGGTGCTCGCGGCACGGCGTGCGGCGCGCAGCGGCGCGTCGACCGTCATCGCGTCAGGGCGCGAGCCGGACGTCCTGCTCCGCCTTGCGCGCGGCGAGGCGATCGGCACCGAACTCTCGGCGGAAATGGCGCCGCTGGCGGCCCGCAAGCAGTGGCTCGCGGATCACCTGCAGACCCGCGGGCAGGTGGTCGTCGATGCCGGCGCGGCTCGCGCGCTGCGCGGCGAGGGCAAGAGCCTGCTGCCGATCGGCGTCGTCGATGTCCGCGGCGAGTTCGCCCGCGGCGATGTCGTGTCCTGCGTCGACCCCGACGGCCGCGAATTCGCCCGCGGCCTGATCAACTACGCGAGCCGCGAGACGCGCCTCATCGCGAGGCGCCCTTCAGGCGCCATCGAGCAGGTTCTGGGGTTCGTCACCGAGCCCGAACTGATCCACCGGGACAACCTCGTCGTGCTCTAGCCGGTGCACGCGCAGGCCGATGCCGGGGTGTCGGTCGCCGTCGCGCGCGCCGCGCCGGCCGGTCCGGAACACGAAGCGCGACAACTCCAGCAACGCCTGCTGGTAGACGTCGCGCTTGAACTCGATGACGGCGTCGAGCGGGATCCAGTAGCTGTGCCAGCGCCAGGCGTCGAACTCCGGCTTTTCCGAGCGGCGCAGGCAGACGTCGCAGTCGCGGCCGGTCAGGCGCAGCAGGAACCAGATCTGCTTCTGGCCCCGGTAGTTGCCGCGGAGGTCGCGACGCACCCATTGCTCCGGCACGTCGTAGCGGAGCCATTCGCGCGTCCGCGCAATGACCCGGACATGCTCCTGGCGCAGGCCGATCTCCTCGTACAGCTCACGGAACATCGCCTGTTGCGGCGACTCTCCGTACTTTATTCCCCCTTGCGGGAACTGCCACGAGTGTTGCCTGACACGCTTGCCCCAGAAGACCTCGCTCCGTTCATTGAGCAGGATGATGCCGACATTCGGGCGGTAGCCGTCCTTGTCAAGCATGTCATCACCTGAACCTATATCATCTCAGCCGATTATATGACCGGACTGTCATTTTTCGACACGCGTCTCGCGCGTCGTGATGGCCGGTCGGTGCCTCCCGATGCGTGCCAGCGCCTACTACATCTCCACCCTGAAGGAAGCCCCGGCGGACGCCGAGGTCGTCAGCCACCGGCTGATGCTGCGGGCCAGCATGATTCGGCGCGCCGCGGCCGGCATCTACACCTACCTGCCGCTTGGTCTGCGTTCGATACGCCGGATCGAGCGGATCGTCCGCGAGGAGATGGATCGCGCCGGCGCGATCGAGCTGCTGATGCCGGTGATCCAGCCCGCCGAGCTGTGGATCGAATCCGGCCGCTGGCAGAAGATGGGCCCGGAATTGCTGCGCGTGAAGGATCGCCACGAGCGCGATTTCGTCGTGCAGCCGACGAGCGAGGAGGTGATCGCCGACCTGGCCCGCGAGTCGCTGCGAAGCTACAAGCAGTTGCCCGCGAATTTCTATCACATCCAGACGAAATTCCGCGACGAGCGGCGGCCGCGTTTCGGCGTGATGCGCGGTCGCGAGTTCACGATGAAGGACGCGTATTCGTTCGATCGCGACGAGGAAGGCGCGCGGCGCAGCTACCAGGCGATGTACGACGCCTACCAGCGGATCTTCACGCGGCTCGGGCTGAGTTTCCGCGCCGTCGCCGCGGACACCGGCAACATCGGCGGCAACGCCAGCCATGAGTTCCAGGTGATCGCCGACACCGGCGAGGACGCGATCGCCTGGTGCCCGACGTCGGACTATGCGGCCAACGTCGAGACGGCCGAAGCGCTGCCGCTGATCGAACGGCGCCTGCCGCCGGCGGCAGCGTTCGCAAAGACGCCGACGCCGGGCAAGGCGCGCTGCGAGGACGTCGCGGAACTGCTCCGGCTGCCGCTGGTCCAGACCGTGAAATCGATCGTCCTGGCGGTTGACCAGCCCGACAAGCCGGCGGAGGTCTGGCTGTTGCTGCTGCGTGGCGACCACGAGCTGAACGAGATCAAGGCGTCGAAGGTGCCGGGGCTCGATGTGGGTTTCCGGTTCGCGACGCCGGCCGAAATCCTGGATCATTTCGGCTGCCCGCCCGGCTATCTCGGGCCCATCGGGACGCGCCGTCCGGTACGCGTCGTCGCCGACCGCACGGTGGCGATGATGAGCGATTTCGTCTGCGGCGCGAACGAGACCGACTACCACTTCAGCGGCGTCAACTGGGGCCGCGATCTCCCGCTGCCGGAGCTCGTCGCCGACCTGCGCAACGTCGTCGCGGGCGACCCGTCGCCGGACGGCCGCGGCGTGATCGCGATCCAGCGCGGCATCGAGGTCGGCCACGTGTTCGCGGGCCTGCCGTACCCGGAGCGCATGAAGCTCCAGTTCATCGACGAATCGGGCCAGCCGCGGATCATGCGGATGGGGTGCTACGGCATCGGGATCACTCGCCTGCTCGGCGCCGCCATCGAGCAGAACCACGATGAGCGCGGCATCATCTGGCCGGACGCCATGGCGCCGTTCCAGGTCGCGCTGTGCCCGGTCAACTACCGGCAGTCCGCACCGGTCCGCGAACTCGCCGACCGCCTCCATGCGGAGCTCGAATCGCGCGGCATCGACGTGCTGCTCGACGATCGCGGGGAACGGCCGGGAGCCATGTTTGCCGACATGGAACTGATCGGCATCCCGCATCGGCTGACGATCGGCGAGCGCGGCATCAAGAGCGGCGAGCTGGAGTACGTCGCGCGCCGCACGCTGCAGACGACGCCGGTTCCACTCGGCGGCGCCGTCGAATTTCTCGCCGGGCGACTCCGGGATGCGACGCAGCCGCCCGCCGGCTGAGCACGACGCGGCGCGCCGCAGGATCTTCCGCAGGCTCGCGCGGACCGCATCGGTGTGGCCGGCGTGGCCCATGCTCTCGTGGAGCGGGCTGGCGCATGCCGGCGCCCAGGTCGAGGAGCCGCTCGCCGACGCGGTCCGCACCGTTCTCGCCGCGCGCATTGCCGACCGCCGGCCGCCGGAGCGGCGGTTCGCGACCGTCGGCGATCGTCTCGAGTTCGTCCGCTGGCTCGCCGAAATGTCGGCGCGACTGCAGGACCGCAGCCCGGAGTACCGCACTCGGGTGGACCTGCTGCGGACGCTCGACTACGAATGCACGCGCGCCGCGCTCGACCGGCAACTGGTCCTTGGCCTGATCGAGGTCGAAAGCAATTTCCGCAAGTACGCGATCTCCTCGTCCGGTGCGCGCGGCTACATGCAGGTGATGCCGTTCTGGGTCCGGTCGATCGGCGACGGCGACGAGCGCGCGCTGTTCGAGATGCGAACGAACCTGCGCTTCGGCTGCGTGATCCTGCGCCACTATCTCGACCTGGAAAGCGGCGACCTGTTCCGCGCGCTCGGCCGCTATAACGGCTCGCTCGGGCGCCCGGAATATCCGAATGCCGTCCTCGCCGCCCGCAACGCGCATTGGCAATACGCCGCGCCCGCAAGTCCAGCGCCTGCTGCGCCCGGGCGCGTCTGATCCGCGTCAATCTTCCGGCGCTTCGTTGTTTCCCGCCCACGACCGGCCGCGGCGCGCCGCGTGCGTTGATCGACGTCAATCGCGGTGCAGCATGCCTCAACCACACTGCGATGATTGTCTTTATCTCGGGTCAGATAGGAGTCGAAACATGAAATGCACAGCAACAGGCGCGTTGGTCGCCGCGTCCTTGGCCGCGCTCGCCGCCACGTCGGCGGTTCAGGCCCAGGAAGGCACCTGGGAGGCGCGCTTCCGCGTCGAGGAACTGATTCCGGCCAACAAGTCGGATGCGATCGGCGCGCTCGGCCTGCCGGCGGACGCGATCCACGTCAACAAGAAGACGATCCCGGAGGTCGACTTCTCGTACTTCTTCACGAACAACATCGCCGCCGAACTCATCCTGACCTATCCGCAGAAGCAGACGGTATCGATTCCGAGCGGCGACATCGGGACGTTCAAGCACCTGCCGCCGACGCTGCTGGCGCAATACCATTTCCTTCCGGCGACCGCGGTCGACCCGTATGTCGGCGTCGGCATCAACTACACGCTGATCTCCGACGTCAGCCTCGCGGTGCCGGGCGCCGACCTGAAGCGCTCGAGTTTCGGGCCGGCGGTGCAGGGCGGCATCGACTTCGCGGTCGACAAGAACTGGGTCGTCAACCTCGATGCGAAGTACATCCAGATCCGCACCGACCTCACCGACAACGGCACGACGCTGGGCAAGGTCCGCGTCGATCCGTGGCTGATCGGCGTGGGCGTCGGCTACAAGTTCTGAGGCCGGCCGCGCCGAGCGGCGTCGCGGCGAAGCGACCGCAACCCCTCGCCCGCCGGGCGGGGGGTTGGCGCCGCGGGATGCACCCGCGGCGGCCTATTTCCGCGGTATTCCGGGCATTCCGCGCAGCGCGCCGATCCCGCGCATCAGCTTCCCCAGGCCGCCCTTGCGCATCTGCTTCATCATCGCCTGCATCTGCTCGAACTGGTTCAGCAGGCGGTTGACCTCCTGCACGGTGACGCCGGCGCCGCTGGCGATCCGCCGCTTGCGCGACGCCTTGATCAGTTCCGGCCTGGAGCGCTCCTGCGGCGTCATCGAGTCGACGATGCCTTCGACGCGCCGCATCTGCTTTTCGGCCTGCTTCGGGTCCACCTGGCCCGCCGCCGCCGACAGCTGCACCGGCAGCTTGTCGAGCATGCCGGACAGCCCGCCCATCCGGCGCATCTGCCCGATCTGGTCGCGGAAGTCGTTGAGGTCGAAGCGCTCGCCGGACTGCACGCGCTGCGCGAGCTTCTTCGCCTTGTCGACGTCGATCGACCGGCTGACGTCCTCGACCAGCGCGACGATGTCGCCCATTCCGAGGACGCGTCCGGCCATCCGTTCCGGATCGAAGCGCTCCAGGCCGGCGATGCGCTCCGCGACGCCGACGAACTTGATCGGCTTGCCGGTGACGTGGACGACGGACAGTGCGGCGCCGCCGCGCGAGTCGCCGTCGAGCTTCGTCAGGATCACGCCGGTGAGCGGCAGTCGATCGCCGAACGCGCGCGCCGTATTCACCGCGTCCTGTCCGAGCATCGCGTCGACGACGAACAGCGTCTCGACCGGCTTCAATGCCGCGTGGAGCTCGGCCACCTCGCGCATCATCTCCTCGTCGACGGCAAGCCGTCCGGCCGTGTCGACGATGAGCACGTCGAAGAAGCGCCGCTGCGCGTGATCCAGCGCGCGACGCGCAATGTCGACCGGCTTCTCGCCGCTGCTGCTCGGGAAGAATTCCGCGCCGGCCTGCGCGGCCACCGTCTTCAGCTGCTCGATCGCCGCCGGGCGGTAGACGTCGGTCGATACCGCGACCACCTTCTTGCCGCGCTCCGCGACCAGCCATCGCGCCAGCTTCGCCGCCGTCGTCGTCTTGCCCGCGCCCTGCAGGCCCGCCAGCAGGATGACTGCGGGCGGCTGCGCCGCGAGGTTCAGCTCGCGCTGCGCCGCCGGCAGGTCGGCGCCGAGCAGGCGGGCGAGTTCGCGATGGACGACGCCGACGAGGGCCTGGCCCGGCGTCAGGCTGCCGGCCACCTCCGTGCCGACTGCCTGTTCCGCGACGCGCGCGACAAAGTCGCGGACGACAGGCAAGGCGACGTCGGCCTCCAGCAGCGCGACGCGGACCTCGCGCAGCATGTCGCGCGTGTTCGCCTCGGTCAGGCGGGCCTGGCCGCGCATCTGCTTGACGACGCGGGCAAGGCGTTCGGTCAACTGGTCGAGCATCGTGGCTTTTCGGTCTCTTGGGGTCTCGGAAGGGCGGATCGGCCGGGCCGCTTGCGCTCCCGCGCCCGGCGGCCGTGGCGACCGCCGCCGGGACGGTGCGGTCGCATGGTATATAGGAGGAAACGTGCCGACTCCCGCAGGATTCTACGTCGTGACGCTCCTGTTGTACCTCGTGGCCATCGCGCTGTACCTCGCGAGCGCAACCTCGCTGTGGCGCGGCCTGAGCCCGGCGGTCGCTGCGGCACCGGCGCCGCCGCCGCATGGCGCGGCGATGTGGCTCGCCGTTCCGGCGCTGCTGCTCCACGGCATCCTGCTTGCCGACGTCACGTTCGAAGGGCCCGGCCTGCATTTCGGTTTCGCGCACGCGCTGTCGGCGACGTTCTGGATTGCCGCGGCGGCGGTCTGGTTCGAGTCGTTCCTGCTGCCGCTGGAGGGCCTGCTGGTCCTGGTGCTGGTCGCGGCCGCGGTCACGATCGTGCTGCCGGCGGTCTTCAGCGGGACCGAGATCGTCGTCGGCGGCAGCAACACGCTGGCGCTCCGCCTGCACCTGTCGGCGGCGATCCTCGCCTACAGCCTCCTCACGATCGCGGCGCTCCACGCGATGCTGATGGCATCGATCGATCGCATGCTGCACGCCGGTGGCGTGGCCGACGGGCTCGGCGGGAGGCTGATGGCCCGCATCCCGCCGCTGCTGGCGCTGGAGACGCTGCTCTTCCGCCTGATCGCCGCCGGATTCGTGTTCCTGACGCTGACGCTCGTGACCGGCATGGTGTTCTCCGAGGAACTCTTCGGCCAGGCGGCGCGCTTCGGGCACAAGGACGACTACAAGACCGACTTCGCGATCACGTCCTGGCTCGTGTTCGCCGCGTTGCTGGCGGGACGCCGCGTGTTCGGGTGGCGCGGGCGCACGGCGCTGCGCTGGACGCTTTCGGGCTTCGCCTTCCTCCTGCTCGCGTACGTCGGCAGCCGGTTCGTGCTCGAGGTCGTCCTGCGGCGGTATGCGTGAGCGCGGTTTCGGAGAGCCGGCGATGGGACGCATCCTCTTCTGGGCATTGATCGGCATCCTGGTCTCGATCGCCTACCGGTCGCTGGGCCATGGCGCGGCGTCGCGACGCTCGACGCCGGGCGCGGGGCGGCGCGACGCGTCCGAAGCGATGGTCGCCTGCGCGGTCTGCGGCCTTCACGTGCCGCGCTCCGAGGCGATCCAGGTCGCCGGCGGCGGCGCATCGGCGCCGGCGCGCTGGTTCTGCAGCGAGGAACATCGCCGCCTGGGCGCCGGCTCGCGCTGAGTCGTCCCGCGATGGCGTCCAAGGTCGGGGGCAGGGCGGTCGACTACGCCGGGCTTTTCGGCGTCGCCGGGCTGGCGCCGACGAACTCGCAGTGGCGCACGCTGCAGGCGATGGGCTTCGCCCGCGTGTTGGTGGCCGTCGCGGTGCTGCTTTCGCTCGTGGCGCTCGGCGCGCCGCCGGGGCTCGTGCGCCCAAGCGCGCCGTCCGCTCCGCTCGCGAGCCTGCTGGCCGACGCCGCAATCTACCTCGTCCTTGCCATCGCGCTGGCGGCGGCGTCCCTCTACGCGCGGCAGCAGTTCCTGCTGCAGATCGTCGGGCACCTGTGCGCGGACATGGTCATGATCACGCTGCTGGCGGAGTTGAGCGGCGGCGTCGTCCACGGCGTCGTCATCCTCTACCTGCTGCCGCTTGCCGAATCCTCGCTGCTGCTGCCAACGCTCGCGACGTTCTTCCTGTGCGCGATCGTCGTCATCGCGATCCTCTTCGACACGACGCTGCGCAGCCTGACGGGCGAAGGATCGGAGCTGTTCCAGGCCGGGCTGTTCGGCGCCGCGCTTTTCGGCATATCCGGGCTGCTGCGCGTGATGGCCGTCCGCCTCGCGGGCCAGGAGGAACTGGCGCAGGCGCGCGGCCGCGTGCTGGAGAACCAGCTCGAGATCAACCGCCTCGTCATCGCGCAGATGGCGCAGGGCGTGCTCGTCGTCGACGCGGCGTGCCGCGTGCGCGCCAACAATCGTTCCGCCCGCCGCATGCTCGGCCTGGATCCGGAGTACCGCCTGACCGGCCAGCTGCTGCAGGACCTTGCGCAGGCGCGTCCGCTGGCGCAGGCCTTCGTCGCCTGGCTCGGTTCCGGGAGCGCTGCCGCCACACCCGGCCGCGACCCGCCGGCGCGCGGGATCGCAGCCGACTACATCCTGACGATGCCGGAGTTGAACCTGCGCGCGCGCTTCGTCCAGCCGGCGGCTGACGGGACGGAGGAGTTCGTCATCTTCCTCGAGGACACGCGGCAGATCGAGGAGCGCGCGCAACGGCTGAAGCTCGCCGCGATGGGCCGCCTGACCGCGTCGATCGCGCACGAGATCCGCAATCCGCTCGCCGCGATCAGCCACGCGGGACAGCTGCTGGGCGAGGATGCCACCGAGCCGGTCCAGAAGCGCCTCGCCGAGATCGTCAAGGAAAACACTCGGCGCCTGAATCGGCTCGTCGAGGACGTGTTGCGCGTCGCCCGCCGCGAGCCTCCGGTCGGTGACGACTTCGATCTGCGTGAATTCGTCTCCGCCTGGGTCGCGGAGTTCGAGCGCGATCGCCAGGTCGCACCCGGGCGCGTCCTCGTGGTCGCGCCGGGGCGCGCCGTGCCGGTGAAGTTCGAGCAGGCGCACCTGCGCCAGATCCTCTTCAACCTGGTCGACAATGCGCTGCGCTATGCGTCGCAGGAAGCGGGCGCGGTCCGGATCGTCGTCGACGACGACGATGCCGGCGGCGCCCGGACGACGCTGTGGGTGCTGGATGACGGCCCGGGCATTGCGCCGGACGCCCGCGCGGCGCTCTTCGAGCCGTTCTTCACGACGCACGCGCGCGGCACCGGGCTCGGCCTCTTCCTCGCGCGCGAGTTCTGCGTCGCCAATCGGGCCGACCTCGCCTACGACGTGCGCCGGCGCCGCGGCGAAGCCGAACGCGCCGGCTTCGCGCTGCGATTCGGGCGCGACAGCGTCGGCGCCGATCGCGAGCCCGATTTTCTGGATACGATTCCGGCGCCATGAGTGCCATCCCCGCTTCCGCGGACGACGACGCCTCCGGCGCGCGCCTGCGCCGGCGCGCGCCGGCCGTCCTGATCGTCGACGACGAGGCCGACCTGCGCGAGTTGCTCGCGCTGACGCTCGTGCGCCTGGGTCTTGACGTCGACCCGGCAGCCAACCTCGCCGAGGCGCGCGCACGGCTGGCTTCAGGCGACTATGCGCTGTGCCTGACCGACATGCGCCTGCCCGACGGCAGCGGGCTCGACCTGGTTCGCGAGGTCGCGGCGCGCAGCGGCGGACCGAGGATCGCGGTCATCACCGCTTTCGGCAGCGCCGAGAACGCCGTCGCGGCGCTGAAGGCGGGGGCCTTCGACTACGTCACGAAGCCGCTCGACCTGGATCACCTGCGCACGCTCGTGCGGTCCGCGTTGCGCGATGCTCCGTCGAACGATGTCGCCGCCATCGACGGCCGCGCCGCCGCCGGGGCCGAACGCGGCGCCCTGGCGCGGCTCGTCGGCGATGCGCCGGCGATGGTCGACCTGCGGGCGATGATCCGCCGGCTGGCGAGCAGCATGGCGCCCGTCGTGATCTTCGGCGAGTCCGGCAGCGGGAAGGAACTCGTTGCACGGGCGATTCACGACGCTTCCGCGCGCCGCGACCAGCCGTTCATCGCGGTCAACTGCGGCGCGATCCCGGAAGCGCTGATGGAAGCGGAATTCTTCGGCTACCGGAAAGGCGCGTTCACCGGGGCAGACCGTGATCGCGACGGCTTCTTCCAGGCGGCGACGGGCGGCACGCTCTTCCTCGACGAACTCGCGGAGCTGCCGTTGTCGATGCAGGTCAAGCTGCTGCGCGCCATCCAGGAGCGGCGCGTGCGCAAGGTCGGCGACACCGCCGAAGCGCCGGTCGACGTGCGGATCCTGTCGGCGACGCACGGCGACCTGCCGCGGCTGGTCGCGGCGGGGCGATTCCGCCAGGATCTTTTCTACCGGCTGAACGTCATCGAGCTGCGCGTGCCGAGCCTTCGCGAACGGGTCTCCGACATCCCGCTGATCGCCCGCGCGATCCTGCAGCGCGTCGCGGCCCGCGTCGGCATCCCGGGCCCGACGTTGTCGAAAGCGGCCGAGGACGCGCTGATGCGCCACGGATTTCCGGGCAACGTCCGCGAACTGGAGAACATCCTCGAGCGCGCGCTCGCGCTGAGCGGCGGCGGCGAATTGCAACCGGCGGACGTGATGCTGCCCGCGGCGCCGCCGCTGGGCGCTCCGCCGCCGGCGCCCGCCGCTGACGCGCCGGCCGACGACGGGGCAGGCGCCGCCGCCGTGGGCGAAGGCGGCGACGCGGTCGAGGCCGAGGCGGTCTCGGCGCCGGGCGCCTCGCCTGACGCGCCGGCGGAATTCGTCGTCGACCAGGGCGTACCGACGAACCTGCAGGCGTACCTGGATGCGCTCGAGCGCGACGCGATCCGCGCCGCGCTCGAGCGCACGCGCCACAACCGCACGGCGGCAGCGCAACTGCTGGGCATCACGTTCCGGCAGATGCGCTACCGGATGCAGCGCCTCGGCCTGAAATGAAGCGGGCTGTCCGTCGCGCGCGATGAGGATGCCGGAGCGCGGCGCCGCGCCACGCCTGTCGGTCGACGCCGCCGGCTGGATCGCCGGAGCGCGGCGAATCGCGTCCCCGCATTTCGATGCGCGTCCCGACGGCGCCCGAATCGAGCTTCTCGTGCTGCATTCGATCAGCCTGCCACCAGGTTGCTTCGGCGGCGATGCGATCGAGCGCCTCTTCACGGGCACGCTGGACCCGGCGGCCGACGCGTCGTTCGCCCCGCTCGCCGGGCTGCGCGTCGCGGCGCATGTGGTGATCGCGCGCGACGGCGCGGCCACGCAGTACGTCTCCTTCAACGACCGCGCCTGGCATGCCGGCGCGTCGGAGTTCGAAGGGCGCCCGCGCTGCAACGACTATTCGATCGGCCTCGAGCTGGAAGGGACGGACCACGCGCCGTTCGAGGCCGTGCAGTACGACGTGCTCGCGCGCATCGCCGCCGCGCTCGACGCGGCCTATCCGTCGTTGCGCGCGGTCCGGCGCCACAGCGACATCGCGCCGGCGCGCAAGACCGACCCGGGTCCGTACTTCGACTGGCCCCGCTTCGTCCGCGCGATGCCCGCGCACTGGTCGTTGCCGGCGGGCGTCATCGGGTCGTCGTAAGCACGCACCCGCCGAAGACTCAACCCGCCCCGGGAACCTTCGCCTAAGCCCTTGCAACGGCTCGCGAACACCACGTCCCCCTATGTCCGCATCGCCGCGGCGTGCGGCGGGGCGCGCGGGCCAGGTCTTCATCAACGGCTATGGCGCCGATCCGCCTGCCGGCCGCCGGGCGTCAGTGCCCCTCGCGCTCCAGCAACGCCCGGGCGCGAAGCACGATCGGAATGTCGATCAACCGGCCGTCGAGGCGCGCCGCGCCGGGCGACGCCTCGGCCGCGGCGACGATGCGCCGGGCGAACTCGATCTCCTCGACCGTCGGTCGAAGCGCCTCGTGCACGCGAAGTCCGATCGCCGGCGCTCGTCGTTGTCGAAACGCGCGGTGACGCCAGCGACCGGCGATGGCAGGCCCGCAGACCGCGACGCCAGCGCAATCCGGCTTGCGGCGTCATCGAGGCCGAGCGGATCGTCGGAGAGATCCAGTTCCCGTGCGAAGTCGATCGTCCCGAACGCCAGGCAGACCACGCCGGCGGCGGCGATCAGCTCGTGCAGTTGCGCCGCATCGCGCGCATCGCGCAGGTCCAGCGCGATCGACTCCTCGCCGCGGTTGATCCCGGCGAAAGAGGAGGATTCACCGAAGACCGCGTCGTCATAGCCGCGCGCGAAGTCGCCCTCCGGGCGCGTGCCGCGTCGTGCGGCCACGCGCGCATCGGCAACGCATTCTCGGAAGCGGTGCCGGAGGCGTCGACCGGAATCTCGTCGAACCGGCGTGATGCCCTTCTTCGATCGCGCGGCGAACGCGATGGCGCCGCGGCCGGGCCCGGCGACCCGGCTTCGCAGGCCCCCGGTCGAACCCCGACCGGCGCCGGATTCGACGCCCCTGCAGCATGCCGCGGTCCGGCGAAAGAGAAAAAACAGGTTGCCGAGCGCCCGAACTTTTCCTAAGATGCCTACATCAGCTTGTGCTGGATCGCGAGCTGACCACAATATCTAGTGTCCGGGTTGGCCGATGGCGCCGAGCAGCGGCGCCCGGCACGCGGAACGCGCGCGATGCAGGCGTCGGCCACCAGGGCTAGGGGGTCGGACGGCCGGGCCGTGCCGAATCGATCAGGGGGAAAAGCCATGGACGTCGCGCTTACGGCAATCGGGTCGTCGATCGGATCGTCGATCGGGTCGTCATCGCCGGTTTCGACGAACCCGACGCCGCCGGAGCCGGCGGCGAATCCGCTCGGTGCCGCTGACGCCGGCGTCGCGATCGGCGGGGTCAGCCTGACGGATTACCACCTGATCCGCCGCAACGGCGCGGTCGTGCCGTTCGATCCGACGAAGATCTCGGTGGCGATGACGAAGGCGTTCCTCGCGGTGCGCGGCGGCCAGGGCGCGGCGTCGGCCGCGATCCGCGAGCAGGTCGAGCGCCTGACGGCGGCCGTCGTCGCGGCGCTGACGCGGCGGCGCCCGACCGGCGGGACGTTCCACATCGAGGATGTCCAGGACCAGGTCGAGCTGTCGCTGATGCGCGACGGCTCGCACGATGTCGCGCGTGGCTACGTGCTGTACCGCGAGCAGCGGGCGCAGGCGCGGGCCCGGGAGCGCGAGGCGCAGGCGCCGGCGCGCAGGGCGCTGAGCGTGACCGATGGCGGCCGCCGGATCGAGTTCGATCCGGCGCGGCTGCGCGCGCTCGTGGAATCCGCCTGTGCCGGCCTGTCGGAGTTCGTTTCCGTCGAGGCCGTGCTCGCCGAGACCGTGAAGAACCTGTACGACGGCGTGCCGGTCGAGGAGGTCTACAAGTCCGCGATCCTGGCGGCGCGCGCGCTGGTCGAGACCGATCCGGCCTATTCGCTGGTCGCCGCGCGCCTGCTGCTGCACACCGTACGCCGCGAAGTGCTCGGCGAGGACGTCGCGCAGGAGACGATGGTCGAGCGCTACGGCTCCTACTTCCCGGCTTTCGTCGCCCGCGGGATCGAGGCGGAGCTCCTCGATCCGCAGCTCGCGCATTTCGACCTCGGTCGGCTGGGCGCGGCGCTCAAGCCGCAACGGGACCAGCAGTTCGGCTACCTGGGCCTCCAGACGCTCTACGACCGCTACTTCCTGCACGTCGAAGGGCGGCGCATCGAACTGCCGCAGGCGTTCTTCATGCGGGTCGCGATGGGCCTCGCGATCAACGAGATCGACCGCGAGGCGCGCGCGATCGAGTTCTACGAGCTGCTGTCGAGCTTCGACTTCATGAGTTCCACGCCGACGCTGTTCAACTCCGGCACCCGCCATTCGCAGCTGTCCTCGTGCTACCTGACCACCGTCAGCGACGACCTCGACGGCATCTACGAGGCGATCAAGGAGAACGCGCTGCTGGCGAAGTTCGCCGGCGGCCTCGGCAACGACTGGACGCCCGTCCGTGCGCTGGGCTCGCACATCAAGGGGACCAACGGCAAGAGCCAGGGCGTCGTCCCGTTCCTGAAGGTCGTCAACGACACCGCGGTCGCCGTGAACCAGGGCGGCAAGCGCAAGGGGGCCGTCTGCTGCTACCTCGAGACCTGGCACCTGGACATCGAGGAGTTCCTCGAGCTGCGGAAGAATACCGGGGACGACCGCCGGCGGACCCACGACATGAACACGGCGAACTGGATTCCCGACCTGTTCATGAAGCGCGTCATCGCGGGCGAGGATTGGACGCTCTTCTCGCCGTCCGACTGTCCCGACCTGCACGACAAGACGGGAAAGGCCTTCGAGGAGGCCTATGTCGCCTACGAGTCGCGCGCCGACCGCGGCGAATTGAAGCTGTTCAAGCGGATTCCCGCGCAGGCGCTGTGGCGCCGGATGCTCAGCATGCTGTTCGAGACCGGCCATCCGTGGATCACGTTCAAGGACGCGTGCAACCTGCGCTCCCCGCAGCAGCACGTCGGAATGATCCACAGCTCGAACCTCTGCACCGAGATCACGCTGAACACCTCCGGCGACGAGATCGCCGTCTGCAATCTGGGCTCGGTCAACCTGCCGGCCCACATGCGGGCCGATGGGCGCGGCGGCTTCGAGATCGACCAGGCGAAGCTCGAACGGACGATCGCGACGGCGATGCGGATGCTCGACAACGTCATCGACATCAACTACTACGCCGTGCCCAAGGCGCGCAACGCGAACCTACGGCACCGCCCGGTGGGACTCGGGATCATGGGGTTCCAGGACTGCCTGCACCTGATGCGCGTGCCGTACGACTCGCCCGAGGCGGTCGAGTTCGCCGACCGCAGCCAGGAGGCGGTCTGCTTCCACGCGTATTGGGCGTC
This sequence comes from Burkholderiaceae bacterium, assembly GCA_035524275.1. GTDB lineage: Bacteria > Pseudomonadota > Gammaproteobacteria > Burkholderiales > Burkholderiaceae_F > DATKPC01. The sequence goes on along the minus strand of DATKPC010000034.1, from coordinate 7,581 downwards.
GACGGAGCTGGCCCGCGAACGGGGCCGCTACGCGTCGTTCCCCGGGTCGCTCTGGGATCGCGGGATCCTGCCGCAGGACTCCGTCCGACTGCTGCAGGAGGCCCGCGGCGGCCACGTCGAGCTGGACATGTCCTCGACGATGCCCTGGGACCGGCTGCGCGAGCGGATCCGGCAGTACGGGATGCGGAATTCCAACTGCGTGGCGATCGCCCCGACGGCGACGATATCGAACATCGTCGGCGTCGCGGCGTCGATCGAGCCGACTTTCCAGAACCTCTACGTCAAGTCCAACCTGTCGGGCGAGTTCACGATCGTCAACGACCACCTGGTGCGCGACCTGAAGGCCCTCGGCCTGTGGGACGAGGTGATGGTCGCGGACCTGAAGTACTTCGACGGCAGCCTCGCGCGCATCGACCGGGTTCCGGCGGAAACCCGCCGGCTGTACGCGACCGCCTTCGAGATCGATCCGACCTGGCTCGTGGAGTGCGCCGCCCGGCGCCAGAAATGGATCGACCAGGCGCAGTCCCTCAATATCTATATGGCAGGGGTCTCCGGCAAGCGGCTTGACGAGCTCTACCGCCTCGCCTGGCTGCGTGGCCTGAAGACGACGTACTACCTGAGGACGCTGGGCGCGACCCACGCGGAAAAGTCGACGACCCGAACGGGGCATCTGAACGCCGTTGCCTCCGATGGCGCCGGGGCGGTCGCCGCCGATGCCGACCCGGCGGCCGCGGCGCAGCCGCTGCGCGCCTGCGAATTCAAGCCCGGCCAGGCCGGCTTCGCCGAGTGCGAGGTCTGCCAGTAAGCCCCCGGCCGCCCGACGTCCGCGGCACGACACCGAATCCAGAGGAGCCAGATCGCATGCTTGCGTGGGACAACGACAACAGCCGCAGCCCGCTGCCGAACCTCGCGCCGCGCGTTGCCCCGGCGGTGGCGTCCGGCGCCGCGACGGTCGCCGCCAGCCGCCGCCGCATCCGCGTCGAGGACAAGCGCGTCATCAACGGCCACACCGACGTCAACCAGCTGGTGCCGTTCAAGTACAAGTGGGCCTGGGAGAAGTACCTGGCGGCCTGCGCGAACCACTGGATGCCGCAGGAGGTCAACATGTCGCGCGACATCGCACTGTGGAAGGACCGCAGCGCGCTGACGGAGGACGAGCGCCGGATCGTGAACCGCAACCTGGGGTTCTTCGTCACCGCCGATTCGTTGGCCGCGAACAACATCGTCCTGGGCACCTACCGCCACATCACGGCGCCGGAATGCCGCCAGTACCTGCTTCGCCAGGCGTTCGAGGAGGCGATCCACACCCACGCGTACCAGTACATCGTCGAGTCGCTCGGGCTGGACGAGGGCGAGATCTTCAACGCCTACCACGAGGTCCCGTCGATCCGCGCCAAGGACGAATTCCTGATCCCGTTCATCGAGACGCTGACCGATCCGGCGTTCCGGACCGGGACGCCGGAAGCGGACCGCAAGCTCCTGACGTCGCTGATCGTCTTCGCCTGCCTGATGGAAGGGCTGTTTTTCTACGTCGGGTTTGCGCAGATCCTCGCGCTGGGTCGCCAGAACAAGATGACCGGCGCCGCCGAGCAGTACCAGTACATCCTGCGCGACGAGTCGATGCACTGCAACTTCGGCATCGACATGATCAACCAGATCAAGCTGGAGAATCCGCACCTCTGGACCCGCGAGCTGCGCGAGGAGCTGCGAGCGCTCTTCGACCGGGCCGTGAACCTGGAGTACGCGTACGCCGAGGACACGATGCCGCGCGGGGTCCTCGGGCTGAATGCCCCGATGTTCAAGGGCTACCTGCGCTTCATCGCCAACCGGCGGTGCCAGCAGATCGGCCTCGAGCCGCTCTTCGGCGCCGAGGAGAACCCGTTCCCTTGGATGAGCGAGATGATCGACTTGAAGAAGGAGCGCAATTTCTTCGAGACGCGCGTCATCGAGTATCAAAGCGGCGGCGCGTTGAGCTGGGATTGATCGTGGATGCGCTTCGATCATCGCGATGCGAGTTGAAAAATTCGAACAACTCGCGCGTCGATTCGCAGAAAAATCTTGCGATCCATTTCGTTTCAGAGTAAAAAGCGAACCACGTTTGGTTCTGTGATCAAACGAAATCATTTCGAATTGAACACGGACAGTCACAGTAGTCGTCGATTCGTCTTCAAGCTCACGAGACGAGCCAGCCACGAGACAGCGGTGTCGCGTGGCGCGGTTGTCCTCCCGCCGAGCGTCCGGGTCGCCTCCGTCCCTGTCACGGTTCCTGCCCCCGCCTCGATCCTGCCCGTTACGTTCGCCGGCCGGTTGCCGGCGTTTCCTCTGCGCGCGTGCCTCCACCCGGACGCCGATCCGTCCCGCGACCTTCGCGACGATGGCGCCGCACCCGCGCAACGTGCCGAATTCATCAGCGTCAGCGGTCAGTGCCCTGACCGTTCCGCGCTCCGCTCGGATGTGCGCCACTCAAAACGCACTTCTGGGCCTGCCGCGGCGACAGCGCCTCCGCGTGCGCCGATGAATAGCCCTGAGCCGGACCTCCGCGCTCCGGGTTTCCTTTCCATCCATTCATCGATGCATTGAAGGAGATCCACATGGCCACTGCGAAGAAGGCGAAGAAGGCGGCGAAGAAGGCCGCCAAGAAGCCGGCGAAGAAGGCGGCGAAGAAGGTCGTTGCCAAGAAGGCGGCGAAGAAGACGGCGAAGAAGGCGGTCAAGAAGACCGCGAAGAAGGCGGCGAAGAAGTCCGCCAAGAAAGCTGCTAAAAAAAAAGTAGCTAAGAAGGCTGCGAAGGCTGCGAAGCCTGCCGCTGCGAAGCCGGCTGCCAAGAAGCCGGCTGCGAAGAAGAAGGCGGCGAAGCCGAAGCCGGCTCCCGCCGCTGCGGCACCGGCGCCCGCCGCGGCGCCGGCCGCACCGGGTGCGAAGACGGCCACGAGCCCTTCGGCGGCTTGGCCGTTTCCCACCGGCAGCCGGCCGTAACGAACCGGCAGCTTGATGGACCCCGCCGCCGCGCTTGTCGCGGCGGTTTTTTTTCGCGCGCTTGCGGCGGCCTCCGCTTGCGGCTGCCCTCTCCCCCCGCCCCTCTCCCGCTTCGCGGGCGAGGGGAGCCTCGTCGTCGCGATGGCGCACGACGTCCGCTCAGATGACTCCGGAACTCCCCTCTCCCGCTTCGCGGGCGAAGGGAGCCTCGTCGTCGCGATGGCGCACGACGTCCGCTCAGATGACTCCGGAATTCCCCTCTCCCGCTTGGCGGGCGAGGGGAGCCTCGTCGTCGCGATGGCGCACGACGTCCGCTCAGATGACTCCGGAACTCCCCTCTCCCGCTTCGCGGGCGAGGGGAGCCTCGTCGTCGCGATGGCGCACGACGTCCGCTCAGATGACTCCGGAACTCCCCTCGCCCGCGAAGCGGGAGAGGGGCGGGGGGAGAGGGCAGCCTCCAGACCCGCCGCCGCTACAATCCCCCGGGTCCCGCTGCGGAGAACGTGATGCTGCTGGTCGAGGTGTTCCTGATGCTGCTGCACATGGTCGCGGCCCTGTTCGGCGGCATGCTCCTGCTGCGCGCGTACATGCAATGGCTGCGGGTCGGCTACCACAATCCGATCGCGCAGTTCGTCGTGGCGCTGACCGACTGGGCGGCGCGGCCGCTGCGCGCGCTCGTCCCGCGCAGCCCGCGCTGGGACTGGGCCTCGCTGCTGGCAGCCTTCCTGATCGCGCTCGCCTACTCCTCGATCGTCGACGCGCTGGGCGGCGGCCACGGCGTACTCGGCTGGCCGTGGCTCGCTCCGCTGTCGATCGCGCTTCTGGTCCGCTGGGCGCTCTACATCGTCCTGACGCTGGTCTTCGTCTACGCCCTCATCAGCGTCGTGAATCCGGAGGCGCCCCTGGCGCCGACGCTCGACCTGCTGACGCGTCCGCTGCTCGCGCCTTTCCGCCGGGTCATGCCGGCGGTCGCGGGCTTCGACCTGTCGCCACTCGCGGTGATCGTCGTCGTCCAGGTCCTGCTCTACGTGCTGGATCGCGCCGGCGCCTGAACCGTCGCGACGGCGTCGCTGCGATGCCGGGCCTCCGCCCCGCGGAAGCCGGGCTTGCCGGCTACCACGGGCTGTAGCCGAACGCCTCGCGGAAGCGCGCCTCGACGATGCGCCGGTCCGCGTTGTGGTTCTGCGGGCCGGCGTGCTCGATCTTGAGGGCGCCGAGGACGGCCGCCAGGCGCCCGGCAGTCGGCAGGTCCATGCCGTTCGACAGCCCGTAGAGCAATCCGCCGCGGTACGCGTCGCCGCATCCGGTCGGATCCACGGTGGCCCTCGCCGCCGCGGCCGGAATCTCGTGCACCTGTCCGCGCTCATGGATGCGCGAGCCTTGGCCGCCGCGCGTGACGATCATCGCCCGCACTTTCGTCGCGATCGATTCGACGCTCTGGCCGGTGCGTTCGACGAGCAGCCGCGATTCGTAGTCGTTGACGGCGACGTAGTCGGCCCGCTCGATGAACCAGGACAACTCCTCGCCGTTGAACATCGGGAGTCCCTGGCCCGGATCGAAGACGAAGGGGATGCCCCGCTCGGCGAACTCGCGCGCATGCTGGACCATCCCGTCGCGCCCGTCGGGCGCGACGATTCCGAGGCGGATCGCCGGGTCTGCCGGAATCGAATTGAGGTGCGACTGCGACATCGCGCCCGGATGGAAGGCGGTGATCTGGTTGTCGTCGAGATCCGTCGTGATGAACGCCTGCGCCGTGTAGCTGCCCGGGACGCTGCGCACATGCGCGCGATTGATGCCGAGGGCGTCGAGCCGGTCCAGGTACGGGCCGGCGTCGTCGCCGACGGTCGCCATCGGCAGGGGTTCGCCGCCGAGCTGCTTGAGGCTGTAGGCGATGTTCCCGGCGCAGCCGCCGAACTCCCGCCGCAGCTCCGGCACGAGGAACGCGACGTTCAGCATGTGCACCTGGTCGGGAAGGATGTGGTCCTTGAAGCGGCCGCCGAAAACCATGATCGAGTCGTACGCGATCGATCCGCAGATCAAGATGGACACCGGAAGGCTCCTGCAGGGAGGGCGCCGGTCGCCGGCGCCCCGGGTCAAATGAAGAACGGATAAACGACGAAGCCGACGGCGGTGACGCCGCGCGCCTCGAACGTGATGCGGATCGAGATGTCGGCGCCTGCCTCGAGTCCCTCGTCGATCCTCGCGGCCGAGCCGCCGCCGCTTGCGAGGTAGTCGGCCGGCGCGAACACCTTGCGCGCTACCGCGCGCCCGCTGACGTCGGTCAACGTCAACTCGATCGACGGCAGCGCGATGCGGAAATCCGCCCGATTGCGCACCACCGCCGTGAGCTCCAGGACGTCCGTGCCGGGCACAGATTGCAGGTCGGTGCCGACGACCGCCAGCATGTCGGCGCGCGTGGGCCAGCCGACCGAACACCCGTACGCGTGGCACAGGCCCGCGAGCGCGGGGCGCACCGCGGGCCAGCGCGCAACGAGTTCCGATCGCAGGATGACCGCGAGTTGCGAGACGAAGACGATCGCGAGCAGCGCTGCGCCTCCGCCGAAGAACACCGAGAATCCCTTCTCGCGCAACGTCGGCTCGCGCAGGAATTCCGGGCTCTCCTCGGCAGCGAGTCCGCCGTCCTCGTCGTCCAGCGGCCTGTCGATCGTCGTATTCAGCGTCAGCGGTGCGGCTTGCCCCGCGGCGCCCATCGCGTCGGAGGTCGGCCCGCCGACGTCCCGGTCGCCGAAGTCGAACACCGGCTCCCGGCTGTCGACGCGACGCGACTCGATCGAAGGCGTGGGTCCCTGCGCGATGTTCGCGGCGTCGGTTCCGGCCGTCCTCGCTTCGACGAGCGTCTTCGAAACGGCCGGCGGAAGCGGCGCGCTTCCGGCGTTCTCTGTCCGTGATGCAGGCGACGCCCGGTCATCATCGCGGCTCGGCGCGGCGGACGCTGGGGCGGGCGAGGCGGCAGGCGCCGCCGCGGGCGGCGGCGCGACCGGCGGACCCGGTGGCGGCGATGGCGGCGATGGCGGCGGCGGCGCCGCGGGCGGTGGCGTCGCCACGGCGACCGGAAGAATCGGAGCCTTCGCAGCCGGCAACCCGGCAGCATCCGGGCGCTCGAGCGGCCTGGGCGCGTCCTGCTCGCGTCGCGCCGCTGCGGGTCGATCCGCAGCTTCAGGCGCCGGCGACGACAGCCGGGACGGGCGGCGCGTCGGACCGACCCGCTCGCCCGCCGCGGCCCGCGTGGCGGCGTTCACCTCGTCCCGCGTCGCGGCGTCCTCGACGTAGGTGATGCTGGTGATCGCATCGAAGACGTGACGGCAGTTGCCGCAACGTACGAGTCCGCCGCGAAGCTTGAGTTGGTCAGCGACGACGCGGAACGTCGTCGAGCAGTTCGGACAGCGGGTCGCTAGCGCCATGGCGGCATGGGCAGTGGCGTCGGACAGGCGCCGGCACGACGTGCCGGGTGGCCGGTGCCGCGCGCCGGGAATCGACTGCGAAGGGGCCGGAATCGACTCAAGCTGCGCGGGTTCCGCTTTCGGCACGATGGCCGACGAGGCATACCCATCCTTCGTCCTCGCGCCAGGGTGCAAGTTCGATGCCGCGGGGAGCGACGCGACGATAGGCGTCACCGACCGCCTCGGCCTGCGAGGCGAGAATTCCCGACAGGACGAGTGCGCCGCCGGGCCGCACGCGTCCGACAAGAGCCGGGGCGAGCACGACCAGCGGTGCGGAAAGGATATTGGCGACCACGACGTCGAACCCGTCCGGCGGCGAAGACCGCGTCAGCGCATCGGGCGAAGTGTAGCGGGCGGAACCCGCCCCGTTGCGTTTCGCGTTGTCGCGCGCGACCTCGAGCGCGCCCGGATCGATATCCGTTCCGACGGCCTCGCGCGCGCCCAGGAGGGCTGCCGAGATCGACAGGATGCCGGAGCCGCAGCCGTAGTCGAGGAGGCTGGCGTTGCGCGGCATCTCGGCCTCGAGCCAGGCAAGGCACAGGCGGGTTGTCGGATGCGTTCCGGTGCCGAATGCCGCGCCCGGATCGATGCGGACGTTCAGCGCGGCCGGATCCGGGGGTTCGTGCCAGCTCGGGACGATCCACAGCCGGTCGGCGATCCGCGTCGGCGGGAATTGCGACTGCGTCTGCCGCACCCAGTCCGCATCGGCGACCTCGGCGTGCGATTCGATCGCTGGCACGGCGGTGCCGGCGAGTTCGCTGGCCCGCGCCAGCAGGTGGCCAGGATCGGCGCCGTCCCCGCACAGGACTTCAAGGCGGTTGCGGCGCCAGGCCGCGGAGGGCGGCGTCGCGCCCGGTTCGCCGAAGAGCGGCTCCTCATGCGGCGTTTCGGCGTCCGCATCGTCCACGGCGACGGCCAGCGCCCCGCAACGCAGGAGCGCGTCCGATAGCGCTTCGGCCGTCGAGGCGTCGGTCGTGACAGTGAACTGCGTGAGCATCGCGGGCTTCTCGCTGCGGCGCGCTTTGTCGACCGGGGCGCCTCGTCGCGGCCGGTTCCTGGCCGGGTCCAGTGCTCGCCGGCGTTCAGGCGGGCGTCGCCTGCTGCGCCGCGAGCCTCTGTTCCAGGTAGTGGATGCTGGTGCCGCC
>DATKPC010000033.1:0-31076 GCA_035524275.1 Burkholderiaceae bacterium | reverse complement strand
GCAATGCCAGTGCCGCCGCGAGGCGCTCCGCCGTCCGGATGCACTGGTCGTAGTACGGATCGCCCAGTTCGACCATGCGGCGCGGCACGCCGTGGAAACTCATCAACAGCCGGTCGCCCGGCGTGCGTCCGCTCCAGGACTTCCGGATCGACTGCGCCAGCGCCGCGACGTAGCCCGGATCGTCGTGGAACTGCTTGACCCAGCGAACTTCCGGAACGTTGCGCGTTCGCGACAGTACGGCGCCGACGGCATCGATCGTCGAACCGGTCGTCGTCGCGGAGTACTGCGGGTACAGCGGTATCAGCAGGACGCGCCCGACGCGCCGCTCCCGCATCGCCGAGAAGGCGGAGGGAATCGACGGCTCCCCGTACCGCATCGCGGCAAAGACATCGACATCGATGCCGCGATCGCCGAGATACCCGCGCAGCAGCAGCGCCTGCTGCTCGGTATAGACCTTCAGGGGCGATCCGGCGGGCGTCCAGATCGATGCGTACTTGGCCGCCGAAAGCCGGGGGCGCGTGCGCAGCACGACGCCATGGAGGATCGGCCACCAGACCAGGCGCGGGATCTCCACGACCCGCGGATCCGACAGGAACTCGGCGAGGTAGCGCCGGACCGCGGCCGCGGTGGGCGCCTGCGGCGTCCCGAGATTGAAGAGGACGACGGCCGCCCTCTCCGTGGGCGCGGCGTCGGAGGCGGGACCGGGTTCCGGCAGGTATTTCATGCATCCGGGCCGCGGGCGGCGCGGCGTGTAGGCGGGAAAGGCACGCATGTTATCGCCCGAGCCGCGATCGCCTTCCTGGTCATCCGTACGGATTCCTGCGGGCGATGCGGATCCGGGAAATAATCCCGGTGGCGGGGCGCACGGTGGCGCGCGGGCGGCGGTCGCCCGCGGCGCGGCGACCGGCCACCCTTCGAACGATATCGTGCCGACCGACGCCCCTGCTGCGGATTCGCGCGCCGACGTGCTGTTGCGCGAGGCGCTGACGATCGTCGCCCCGCTGGCGAGGATGCTGATCACGCACGGCGTGACCTATCCCGTCTTCGCGCAAGCGCTGAAGGCGGTGTTCCTGCAGGCCGCACGTGTCGAACTCGAGCGCGACCAGCGCCGGATGACGGATTCGGCGCTCAGCCTGCTGTCCGGCGTCCATCGCAAGGACGTGCGCGCGTACGCGGCCGGGTCCGAAGCGTGGGCCGGCGGACTGTCGCCGACGCGAAGGCGCAGCCTGTCGATGGCGGCCCAGGTCTTCGCGCGCTGGATACGCGACCCGGCGTTCGGCGGGCCGGATGGGCGCCCCCTCGCGCTGCCGGTTCGCGCCGCCGGCGACGGCACCCCCCCGTCGTTCGAATCGCTCGCGCAGTCCGTCTCGAAGGATTTCCACGCGCGGTCGGTCCTCGACGAACTGGTGCGCCTTCGCCTCGTCGAGGTCGACGGCGACGAGGTCCGTCCGTGCGCCGACCAGTTCACGCCGGCGTCCGGCTTCGCCGAGCTGGCGTTCTACTTCGGGGCCAACGTCCGCGACCACCTGGCCGCCGGCGCGGCCAACCTTCAGGCCGTGCATGACGGCAAGGCGCCGCCGTTCCTGGAGCATGCGCTGTTCGCCGACGGCCTGTCGGCCGAGTCGGTCGCGGAGCTGCAGCAATTGGCCCGCACGCTCTGGAACCAATCGCTGCGGCAGATCTACGAGGCCGCGCGGGCCTGTGTCGAGCGCGACCGCGGCGTCGAGCCGGCCGCGGCGCAACGCCTGCGGGCCGGCACCTTCTTCTTTGCCGAGGCGGCCCCGGAAGCCACGACGGCGCCGGCCGCGGATACCGGAAGCGGCGGCAGCGCATCGGGAGAGCAGCGAGAATGACCAGGTCCCGGATCGGCAGCATCTGCAGGCTCGCCGGCGCCGCCGCGGCCATCGTCGCGCTGGCCCTGCTGCACGCGTGCGGCGGCGGGGCGAGTGCGGGCGGCGTGGGCGAAGGCGGGACCGGCTTCGCCGGCGGCACGGTCAACGGGTTCGGCAGCCTCATCGTCGGCGGCGTCGAGTTCGCGACGACGCAGGCGCGCTATGCCGTCGACGAGGATCCGCGCGCGCCGCGCGCGGCCGTCGCCGGGGACATCGCGCTGGGTATGCAGGTCGCGCTGTCGCAATCCGGCGGCAGCGTGCAGCAGGCGACGGTCGGCGCGGAAGTGATCGGGCCCGTCGATGCGGTCGATGCGGCGGCCGGCAGCTTGCAGGTCCTGGGCCAGGCGGTCCGGATCGACGCCGCCCCGGCCGGCGCGACCGTGCTTGACGGGGTCGCGACGCTGGCGTCGCTCGCGCCCGGAAGCATCGTCGAGGTCCACGGGCAGCGCGCAAGCGACGGAACGATCGACGCGACGCGCGTCGCGCTGCGCAGCCGGGCGACCGGTTTCGTACGCCTCGCGGGCCCCGTCGGCACGGTCGATCCGTCGCGGCAGCAGCTCACGATCGGGGGCGAAACGGTCTCCTACGGCAATGCGCAACGGCTGGCGCAGGGCGGCCCGCTGGTCGCGGGCGTCCGCGTCGTCGCGTACTCGACGACGCCTCCGGGCGGCGGGGTCGTCGCGGCGACCGCGCTGCGGATCGACGGCGCGCGTCCCGCCGACGTCGCCGACGCCCGCGTCGACGGCTTCGTCAATGCGTTCGCGTCGATCGCGAACCTGCACGTCGGGATCTACGCCGTCGATGCCTCGGCCGCGGTCGTGTCCGGCGGGGGCGCGCAGGACATCGTCGACGGCGCGGTCGTGCGCGTGCACGGCGCGTTCGCCGGCGGCACGCTGCTCGCCGACGCGGTCCAGGTGCTGCGAACGGCCGCCGACGCGCCGGTTCGGCTAACCGGGCCGATCACGAACTTCGTCGCACCGGGCTACGGATTCCGCGTCCGCGGCGCGCCGGTCCAATGGGGTGCGGCGCCGACCATCGCGCCCGCGACGACGGCGAACCTCGCCAACGGCGTTGCCGTGGCGGTCGACGGCGTCATCTCCTCGGGCGCCGTCTCCGCGACCTCGGTCCAAGTCGTCGGCTCGTCGAGCAGCGACTTCGTCCCCGTCGTCGCCGGCGACATCTCGCAGTTCGACGCCGCGACCGGGACGTTCCGTCTGGGGGAGGAGTCGGTCCTCGTGCAGGTCGGCGCGGCGACGAGCTACCTCGACGGCGCGGCGACGAATCTCGCCGACGGCCGCCGGGTCGTCGCGTCCGGAAGCCTCGCCGCGGCCGGCGGGCCGCTTGCGGCGAGCACGATCCAGTTCCTCGACAATCCGGCCAATCCGCCGGGCCTGCGACTCGAGGGAACCGCCTCGGGCGTCACGAGCACGTCGTTCACGCTCGATGGCCAGACGATCGGCCTCGATGCGCAGACGCAATATTTCATCGGCGAGACCGCCGCGGGGGCGAACGCGCTGGTCGAGGGCAGCCCGGTCGTGGTCCAGGCCCAAACGAGCGGCGGATCGATCGTCGCCACGGTCGTCAGCATCCTGGGCACGGACGGCGTATCGGACGGCGGCACGCGCGTGGACGGCTACATCACGAGCTTCGACTCGCTATCGAGCTTTGTCGTTGCGAACCAGCCCGTCGACGCCAGCGCCGCGCAGCTCGTCGAGTCCGGCACTGCCGTGGCGCCTGCCAACGGCGTCTATGTGTCCGTGACCGGCACGCTCAGCAATGGCGTGCTCGTCGCGACGCGCGTCGTGCTGGGCCAGGCCGTCGACGACTGAAGGCCGAAGGCGCGCTATTCGCGCGACAGCGCGATCGACAGCATGCGCGCGGTGATGTCGACGATCGGGATCATCCGCTCGTAGGCCATCCGCGTCGGGCCGATCACGCCGAGCGTGCCGACGACCTGGCCGTCGACCTGGTAGGGCGCCACGACGAGCGAGACCTCGTCGAGCGGCACGAGCTCGGATTCGCCGCCGATGAAGATCTGCACGCCTTCCGAGCGGCCGGACACGTCCAGCAGTTCCATGAGGCGGGTCTTGTGCTCGAACAGGTCGAACATCGCGCGCAGCTTCTCCGCACTGCCGGCGAAATCGTTGACGCCCAGGAGGTTGCGCTCGCCGGAGATGACGACCGGCTCGGTCTCCTCGAGCGCCTGGGCACCGGCCTCGACCGCCGCGTCCATCAGCGCCGCGATCTCGCCGCGCAAGGCGGACAGTTCGCGATGCAGTCGCGCGCGCGCCTCCTCGAAGCTCAGCCCGGCGAAGTGCGAGTTGAGGATGTTCGTCGCCTCGATGAGCTCGCCCTGCGTGTAGGGGCGCGCGGTCAGCAGGATCCGGTTCTGCACGCCACCCTCCGGCGTCACGATGATCAGCAGCACGCGGCGATCCGACAGGCGCATGAATTCCAGCTGGCGGAACGTCGGGGCGCGCCGCTGCGTCGTCACGACGCCGGCGAAATGCGACAGGTTCGAGAGCAGCTGGGCCGCGGTCTGGATGGCGCGCTGCGGCTCGGCCACTTGCATCCGGCCCTGGATCAGCCCGGTCTCGCCGGCATCCAGCGGCTGCACCGTCAGCAGCGCGTCGACGAAGAACCGATAGCCGCGCGGCGTCGGGACGCGTCCTGCGGAGGTGTGCGGGCTGGCGACGAACCCGAGGTCCTCGAGGTCGGACATCACGTTGCGTATTGTCGCCGGCGACAGCTCGACGCCGGTAATCTTCGACAGCGCGCGCGACCCGACCGGCTGCCCGTCGGCGATGTAGCGCTCGACGAGCGTCTTGAGCAGCAGGCGAGATCGTTTGTCCAGCATCTTGAAATTCTACGAATACGGCGAAGGCTTGTCAGGTGCCGCCGGACGGACGCCACCGATCGCGCCGGCCTGGACGCGGCGCAGCAAGGCCTTTCTTGCATAATCAGGCCATGGCCGCCGCCTTCAGGACCGTCGCGATCTTCGGCAAGCCGCGCGCCGAGGGAATGCGGCAGGCGCTGCGGGACGTCGCCGTCATCGCACAGGCGGGCCGGCGGCGCGTGATGTTCGACGCGGCCACGCGCGACAGCGTCGGCCTGCAGGAGTTCCAGGGCCACTCGATCGAGGAGATCGGATCCGAGGCCGACGTCGCGCTCGTCGTCGGCGGCGACGGGACGATGCTCGGCATCGCGCGCGAGCTCTCTTCGTACCGGGTTCCGCTGGTCGGCATCAACCACGGACGCCTGGGCTTCATGGCCGACGTGGCCCTGAACCAGGTCGCGCACGTGCTTCCGGCCATGCTCGACGGCGATTACGAGACCGACCGGCGCACCCTGCTTCAGGGCGAGGTCGTACGCGACCAGCGCTGCGTCTTCGACGCGCGGGCGCTGAACGACGTCGTCATCTCGCGCGGCGTTGCCGGCGGCATGGTGGAGTACCTCATCCGCGTCGACGGCGCGACGATCGCGACGCAGCGCGCCGACGGCCTGATCCTCGCGACGCCGACGGGTTCGACGGCCTACGCGCTGTCGGCCAACGGGCCGATCCTGCATCCCCGGCTGCCGGGCCTCCTGCTGGTTCCGGTCGCCCCGCAGACGCTGTCGCACCGGCCGATCGCGCTGCCCGACGGCCTCGTCGTCGAGATCGAGCTCACCGACGCGCGCGACGCCAGCACGCATTTCGACATGCAGTCGTTCTCGCAGCTCGGGGCCGGCGACGTCGTGCGCGTGAGCCGCTGCCGCGATGTCGTGACGCTGCTGCACCCGGTGGGCTACAGCTATTTCGCGACGCTGCGCGAGAAACTGCATTGGAACGTCATGCCGATCGACCCGCCCGGGCGGGTCTGACCGCGGCGCCGCGCTTCCCGGCCCGGGCGCTGCCGGCAACGGCGTCGCGCGACCCCGGTAGCATGGCGCCGTTCCCGACTGCCCGCGGCAAGGCCGGCCGACGCCGCGCCCGCCGCGCAACGATTCCATGCTGCTCAGCCTTTCGATCCGCGATTTCGTCATCGTCGACGAACTCGAGCTCGAGTTCGGGCCCGGATTCACGGTCCTCAGCGGCGAGACCGGCGCCGGCAAGTCGATCCTGATCGACGCGCTGCTGCTGGCGCTCGGCGAGCGCGGCGACGCCGACGTCGTGCGCGAGGGCGCCGCGCGGGCCGACGTCACGGCGACCTTTCGCGCCGGTGCCGAAGCCGCCGCTTGGCTCGCCGCGCACGACCTCGGCGAGCCGGAGCCGACCGGCGACGAGGCGCTGTACCTGCGCCGCGTCGTCGATGCGGCCGGGCGCGGCAAGGGCTACATCAACGGGCGTCCGGTGCCGCTCGCGCAGTTGCGCGAACTCGGTGAACTCCTCGTCGACGTCCACGGCCAGCATGCGCACCAGTCGCTGCTGCGCGCGGGCGCGCAACTGCAGATGCTCGACGAGCACGCCGGGGCCGGCGCGCTGGCGCGCGACGTCGCCGCCGCCTGGCAGGCGCTGCGTCGGGCACAACGCGCGCGTGACGACGCGCGCGCCATGGCCGAGAGCGCGCTGGCCGAACAGGATCGCTTGCGGTGGGTCGTCGACGAGCTCACCGACCTCGCGCCGGAACCGGGCGAATGGGAGCGCGTGCAGTCCGAGCACAAGCGCCTGTCGCACGCGGCCCACCTGCTCGAAGGCGCGCGCGGGGCCGTCGACGCGCTCGCCGAAAACGACGGCGCGGCGATTTCGCAGCTCGACGGCGTGATCGCCCGCATCGGACAGCTGGCGAGCTACGATCCCAGCCTGGCGGCGATACGCGAAACGCTGGAGGCGGCGAGGATCCACGCCGACGACGCGGCGCGCGCGTTGTCGCAGTACCTGGACCGGGCCGACCTGGACGACGCGCGGCTCGCCGCCGTCGACGCGCGCGTCGGGGCGCTGCACGCGGCCGGGCGCAAGCTGCGGTGCGCGCCCGATGCGCTGCCGCAACTGCTGGAGGCATCGCGTCGCAAGCTGCAGGACCTCGCCGCCTCGGCCGACATCGAGCGGCTCGAAGCCGCGGTCGCGGAAGCGACGAGCCGTTTCGACGCGTCCGCGGCGCTCCTTTCGCAGGCGCGCATCGGGGCCGCCGGCGCGCTCGAGCGCGAGGTCACGCGCGCGATGCAGGACCTGTCGATGGCCGGCGGACGCTTCCAGGTCGAGCTGACGGCCGCGGAGCCGTCGGCCACCGGCGTCGAAAAGGTCGAGTTTCGCGTCGCCGGCCACGCCGGCGTCGCGCCCCGGGCGCTGGCGCGAATCGCCTCCGGCGGTGAACTGGCCCGCATCAGCCTTGCGATCGCCGTGATCGCGGCCACCGCCACGCCCGTGGCAACGCTGATCTTCGACGAGGTCGACGCCGGCATCGGCGGCGCCGTCGCCGAAACGGTAGGACGGCTGCTGAGGCAATTGGGCCAGATGCGCCAGGTTCTTTGCGTCACGCACCTGCCGCAGGTCGCGGCGCGCGGTGACCACCACCTCGCGGTCAGCAAGGCCACCGCGGCCGACGGCCGTCCCGTCTCGCGAATCACCCGGCTGGAGCGCAAGGAGCGTGTCGAGGAGATCGCGCGGATGCTCGGCGGCCTGGAATTGACGGATACGACGCGGAAACACGCGCGCGAGATGCTCGTCGGCTAGCCGCGGGCCGGCGGGACGCGGCCGTCGCCACGCGTCGCGCTTCCGTGGTACGATGTTGCATTGCACCATCGGACGATTCGACCGATGACCCACGAAAGAAGTGACGTGATTCCCGCGTGGGACGCCCTGGAGGCTTCCCGCGCGTTTGCTGCACGGTTGCGCAACATCGCCTTGACGGCGCAGGTCCAGGCGGCCTACGGGTCGGCCGTCGCGGCCCGCGACGGCGCCAGGCAGGCGGCCTCCTGCATCGCGAGAACGTGGCCCGAAAGCTGGCTGCGCGATTTCGTCGTCGAGACGTACCTGGCCCAGGCGGGTGCGGCGCAGCGGTCGGCCGACGAAGTCCTCGCGAGCGCCCGCGCCGTCTGCGGGCTTGCCTACGCGCGCGACATCTCGCCGGTCGCGAAGGCTGCCGCGCTACTCAGTCACGGCGAGGCCTGACCGCGGCGGGGCGGCTCGGCGCCGCTCAAGCCTCTTCGCGCGGACGATTCGGGCAGTTCGGCTTCGCGCAGGTGCCGTACAGCGCGAGCGCGTGTTCCTGGAGCCGGAACCCGCGCTCCTGCGCGACCTGCTGCTGGCGCGCCTCGATCTCCGGATCGAAGAACTCCTCGACGCGGCCGCACGTCAGGCAGACCAGGTGGTCGTGGTGCGCGCCCTCGTTGAGTTCGAACACCGCGCGACCGGCCTCGAAGTGGTGCCGGGCCAGCAGCCCGGCCTGCTCGAACTGCGTCAGCACGCGATAGACCGTGGCGAGGCCGACATCGATCTGTTCGGCCATCAGCGCCTTGTAGACATCCTCCGCGCTCATGTGGCGCACGCCGCGCTGCGCGCTCGTGCGTTCGAAGATTTCGAGGATCTTAAGCCGCGGCAGCGTCGCCTTCAGCCCGCTGCTTTTCAGGTTGTCGGAAGTCGGTGCAGTGCGGTGGGGCATCGTGGGGCCCTTGCTTGACGGGGATCGGCACCGGCTGCAGGTCTCGCGCGAGGATCGCGTCGGATTGCGGCGGTGCCACGAAGCGCATCGGTATCATAGCGTCCGATGGAAAACATCGCGGACAACAACTCACGGCGCGAAGGCGCACCGGATGCCGCCGACGGCGTCCACGATGCGGCGCGCGCGCGCAGGCCGCTGGCGCGGCACGCGACCCGGGCATTCGCGGTCGCTGTCGCGATCGCCTGTGCGGGTTGCGGCAGCGTCGCGACGACCGTCACCGGATGGGCACCGGGTTTCATGAAGCCGTACCGCCCTGACGTGCCCCAGGGCAACATCGTGACCCAGGAGATGGTCGAGCAGCTTCGACCGGGGATGTCGCAGGACCAGGTGCGCTTCCTGCTCGGCACGCCGCTGCTGGCCAGCATCTTCCGCAAGGACCGCTGGGACTACGTCTACTTCCTGCGCCGCCGCGACGGCAGCACGCAGGAACGGCGGGTCGTCGTGTTCTTCAAGGAGACGCGCCTCGAGCACTTCGAGGCCGGCGAGTTGCCGCCGGAGACGCTGGCCGACAACCTGATCCTCGGGCGCAAGCCCAAGCCGTTGCCGGCGCCGCCGCCCAAGGAGCCGGAGCCGCAGGTTACGTTGCCGACCTCGAAATGAGCGCGAAGGCGATCCGGATTGCCGTCGCCGGCAGCTCCGGCAAGATGGGCCGCATGCTCATCGAAACGACGCTGCAGTCCCCCGACCTCCAACTCGTCGCCGCGCTGGACCGTCCCGATGCCCCGGAATTGGGCCAGGATTGCGCCGCGTTCCTCGGTCGCGCGAGCGGCGTCGGCATCGCCGCGGATCCGGCGGCCGTGCGCGGCGCCGACGTCCTCATCGATTTCACGCGCCCTGCGGCGACGCTGGCGCACCTGAGCGCCTGTACCGATGCCGGCGTCGCGATGGTGATCGGAACGACGGGATTCGACGACGCCGGCCGCCAGGCCATCCAGGAAGCGGCGGCGAAGATCCCGATCGTCTTCGCGCCGAACATGAGCGTCGGCGTCAACGCGACGATGCGCCTCGTCGAGCTGGCCGCGCGGATCCTCGGCGCGGAATACGATGTCGAGATCCTCGAGCTGCATCACCGCCACAAGGTCGACGCGCCCTCGGGCACGGCGCTGCGGATGGGCGAGCTGGTCGCTGCAGCGCGCGGCGTGAAGCTGCCCGACGTCGCCGTCTACCAGCGCGAAGGCGTCACCGGCGCACGCCGCGAGGGGACGATCGGCTTCGCGGCGCTGCGTGGCGGCGATGTCGTGGGCGACCACACGGTGCTCTTCGCCGCCGACGGCGAGCGCGTCGAAATCACGCATCGCAGTTCGAGCCGCGTGAGCTACGCGCACGGCAGCCTGCGCGCGGCACGCTTCGTCGCCGGACGGACCCCCGGCCTCTACGACATGCGCGACGTGCTCGGCTCCGCCTGATGGATTCCGCCGGACTCGGCGCACGGGATTTCTGGGACCAGGCGGACGCCGTCATCCGGTCCACGGTGTACCTGCTCGTCGCGATGTCGATCGTGAGCTGGTTCCTGATCGCGTGGCGCGCGTGGGTCTGGATCCAGGTGCGGCGCGCGGCGCAGCGCATCGACGGGTTCTGGGCGGCAAGCTCGATCGACAGCGCCGTCGCGGCGCTTGCCGCCGTCGACGCCGAACAGATCTTCGTTCCTCTCGCCACCGCCGCCGCGGGCGCCGCGACGGTCGCGGCGCCGGCCGGCTCGCTCGCCGCGCAGGTCGATCGCTCGGAACTCATCACCCGCGCGTTGCGCCAGCGCATCAACGTCGCGGCGGCCCGCCTGGAGACCGGGCTGACGTGGCTCGCCTCGGTCGGCAGCACCGCACCATTCGTCGGTCTCTTCGGAACGGTGTGGGGAATCTACCGCGCGCTGCTGGGAATCGCCGCCGCCGGAACGATCGCGATCGACAAGGTCGCCGGCCCGGTCGGCGAGGCGCTCATCATGACCGCGCTCGGCCTCGTCGTGGCCATCCCGGCCGTCCTGGCGTACAACGCACTGACGCGCGTGAACCGGCTGGTGCTGGCGCAGCTCGACGGCTTCGCGCACGACCTCCACGCATTCCTGACGGTCGGCACGCGGATCGACGGCTCATGAGCTTCGGATCCTTCGACCGCGGCAGCCCGGCACCGCAGCCGATGGCCGAAATCAACGTCACGCCGCTAGTCGACGTGATGCTGGTGCTGCTCGTGATCTTCATCATCACCGCGCCCCTGCTCGCCTACGCGATACGGCTCGACCTGCCGGACGTCAAGGCGCCGGTGGCGCCCGTCCGCGGCGTGACGGTCGACGTGTCGATCGACGCGGACGGCGCCGTGTACTGGAACCGCGAACGAGTCGACGAAGCCATGCTGGCGGAGCGGCTCGCGGCCGCGGCACGCGACGATCCGCCGCCGGAATTGCGCCTGCGCGCCGATCGCGCCACGCGCTACGAGCGCGTCGCGTTCGTGATGGGCGCGGCGCGCAACGCCGGTGTCGTCCGCCTTGGCTTCGTGACGCTGCCGCGCGATGCGGCGGCCGACGGCGGCCACGACCGGCCGTGAGCGCGTGCCGCGCCGCGCTCCGGCCTCGCGCGGCGCCGTTCGCTGCCGCGTCGTCCGGCCACCGTATCCCGCGACCGCCTCGAGCGTCAGTCGGCCGCCTCGACCCAGTCGATGATCGGCCGCCACTGTTCGCGGTCCTTTTCGACGCGTGACGGCGCGACGTCCCACAGCGTCAGGCCGCGGGCCGCGAGTTGCACGTAGTTCTGCGTATCGCGCAGGAACCCGAGCACGGGAAGGTCGAGGCCGGAGACGAAGCGATGCAGTTCGTCGGCGGCGCGCGTTCGCGCGTCGACGCGCATGCCGAGGATGCCGACGCGGCCGCCCTCCTTCAGAACGCCGCGCTCGCCCAGACGCAGCAGGAACGCATGCGTGGCCAGGATGTCGAACAGCGATGCCTGCAGCGGGACGATGACCCGGTCGCTGACGCGCAGCGCGTCCTTCAGCATGTGCCCGTGGATGCCGGCCGGCGAATCCAGCACGACGTGCGTGACCTGCGCCGGGGGGCGCGCGACGCGGTCCGGATCGATCCTCCAGGTCTCGATGCGCGGGGCCTCCGGCGGGCGCAACCCCAGCCAGGCCGCCGACGACTGCTGACGATCGAGGTCGCCGAGCATCGTCCGCCATCCCTGGTAGGCGAACCAGCCCGCCAGGTTGGCGGCGACGGTGGTCTTGCCGACGCCTCCCTTGGGATTCGCGACGAGTATGACGGGCATCTGGGCTCCGGCTCGAAGGCGCGCCGACTATACGGCCAAAGACCGCGCCCGGCGAGGTCCGCGCCGGGCGTCGAAGCGCGCCGCCCGCCCTGCGGCGGAGGCGCCGCCGCCGCCGCGGCCGGTGATACCATCGCCGCACCATGCTGGAAGACCTGGATGCTCTCGCGTCGAAGATGAATGAGCTTGCAGGCTGCGTGCGCCAGCTGCGCCTGGAAAACCGGCAACTGCGCGCGGCGCTGGGCCACGCCAATTCCGAAGTCGAGTCGATGCGCCAGCGCGTCGAGACGGCCACGGCGCGCCTGGACGTGCTGATCGGGCGCCTGCCGCCGGCGCCCGGCGCGGAGAACTGATGCCGGCGACCGAACAGGTCACGCTGACGCTGCTCGGCCGCGAGTATGTCGTGAGCTGCGCCCCCGAAGAGCGCGAGACGCTGCTCGCCTGCGCGCGCTACGTCGCCGAGCGGATGGAGGCGCTGCGCGACAGCGGCAGGGTGCTGGGTGCCGATCGCATCGCCGTGCTGACGGCGTTGCAGATCGCGCAGGAGCTTTTTTCCGCGCGTAGCGGCGACGGCATCGCGCTCGGCAGCCTTCGCCGGCGACTGCAGGAACTCAATCACCTCGCCGACGAGATGCTCGCTCCGCAGGAGAAGCTGTTCTAGCCTGGCGGTACCGCGGCGCGGCGTCGTCCCTGCGACCCGACGGCGCAGGCGCCCGCGGGCTCAGGTGCGCGCCCGTCAATGGCGCGAAATGACGGACTGCCGCGGCGCGTTTCCCCGTGCATTATGCGATGCCCGCGATAGAATACGTTCTCCCTGCGGTGTTCGCGCACAGGCCTTTTCGTTCCTTGAACCTATGCGCTTTGCGCAAGGTCGTTGGGCTCGCGCCGTAGTGCGATCGGCACGCGTCTGCTGAACCTAAGCGTCGCGGACAACGACCACCCTGAACCGATGGTTCAGGACATCAGGCCGGGCGGCACGCGCGGGGACCTAATTCCGTTTTCCGGCGCATCGCCCTCTGCCCGTCGGCCCGCGGCCAGACGTCGAGCGCCGGATTTCCGACACCCATGTCCGCGAACCGCCCATCGACGACCCCGCCGCGGCACGGCTACTGGCTGATGAAGTCGGAGCCGGACGAGTGCTCGATCGACGACGCGCTCGCCGCGCGCGCTTCCATCGTGCCGTGGACCGGCGTGCGCAACTACCAGGCGCGCAATTTCATGCGCGACGGGATGCGCATCGGCGACGGCGTCCTTTTCTATCACTCCGGCTGCGCGGAGCCGGGCATTGCCGGAATCGCGGAAGTGGCGAGCAAGGCCTATCCGGATGCGACGCAGTTCGACCGCAAGAGCCCGTACTACGACGCCGCCGCGAAACCCGAAGCCCCGCGCTGGCTGCACGTCGACGTCCGCGCGCTGCGCAAGACCCGGCTGATTCCGATCGGCGAACTGCGCCTGCATCGCGAACTGCAGCAGATGGTCGTCCTGCGCCGCGGAAATCGCCTCTCCATCACGCCCGTCACTCCCGCGGAGTGGCGCTTCATCGTCGAGCGCCTCGCCGCGGCCTGATCCGTGGCGTTCATCGCGATCGCGCTCGACGCGCAGGGGTTCCCGCCGCGGCACGTCGCGTACATGGCGGTGGACACCTCGCGGGTCACGATCCTCGACACGTCCGAATCCCGCCTGCGGGCTCACCGCGTGCATGCGGCCGTGTGCTGCGACCTGGCGCGCTGGATGGGCCCGGGCGCCGTGCTCGGCACTTTCGCCGGCGCGGCAATTCACTCTTACTGAGAACGACCCTTCGGCGGTCCGGTGCGCGCAGGGCCCGCTCACCCCCCCTGCTCGTCCCAACGCCCTGTCGAATATGCGGCTTGCCCTTCGAGGAGGCGCCGGGATAATCCGGTTTCGCCCGTTACCCGAATGAGGTACCGTTGTGAACATGGCTGATCAACTCGTCGCGGCCCTCGCCGATCCGCTGGTGCGCACGCTGGCGGAGCGTGGCCAGGTCCGCAGCTTCCCGAAGGGTTCGATCATCATCAACGAGGGCGATCGCGGCGACTCGCTGTTCGTCATCATTACCGGCCGCGTCAAGGTCTTCGTCTCCGACGACGAGGGACGGGAAATGGTGCTCGCCGACCACGGGCCGGGAGACTACGTCGGCGAAATGGCGCTCGACGGCCGCCCCCGGTCGGCTTCGGTCATCACGATGGAGCCGACGACCTGCTCGGTCGTCACGCGCGAGGCACTGCGCGACGCGATCGTCGCCAACCCCGACTTCGCGCTGGCGCTGATCACGACGCTGATCGATCGTGCGCGGACGACGACGACCAACGTCAAGAACCTGGCGCTGATGGACGTCTACGGGCGCGTGGCTCGACTGCTGCTGTCGCTCGCGACGGAACAGGACGGGAAACTGCTGGTGCGGGAGCGGATGACGCAGCAGGAGATCGCCGACCGCGTCGGCGCCTCGCGAGACATGATCAGCCGCATCTTCAAGGACCTGACGATCGGTGGTTACGTGACCGTCGTCGACCGCCAGATCACGATCAACCGGCGGCCGCCTCAGCGCTGGTAACGCTGACGCGGGCGCGGATCTTCCGACGCAGCGGAAGGTCTTATGGCGCAGCGAAGGAAGTCGGCAGCGCAGCGCGTTAGATAACGATTAGCGTAGTTGGATGACCCAGATATACGGGTCGCCAAGAAAAGCTATTCGTGGCAAGCCGTTCATCCCGGTGTGATCGAGACTCACTTGATCGGGTAAAGCCTAGAATCCGACCGGAGCAAGAACGCGCGTGCGGGGTAGAAAGACGACGGACGACAGATCGAACGCGGGTCCCGGAGAACGCTAAATGGCGGATCAATTGACCGAGGAATCGACGAGCACGGTAAGCACGATCCAGCGTGCGATCAAGCCGATCGGCGCCCGCATCCTGGATTGGCTGCGGATCCAGCCGCAGGCGGTCGAGCCGGTCGTGATCGTCCCGTATCGACCCTCGTGGCAGGCGCGTTTCCACGTCGAGGCCGACCTGCTGCGCGTCGCGCTCGCCGACCTCAATCCGCGTCTCGAGCACATCGGTTCGACCGCCGTCACCGGCCTTGCGGCGCGACCCATTGTCGACATGGTGGTCGGCGTCGCGAAGTTGTCGGATCGCCCGGCGATGATCGAGCGTCTCCGCAACTACGGCTACCAGCCGGATCCCGACCAGGTCGGCGCCCCCCCGGCGCTACGGTGCCTCGTGCGCATGGTGCGCGAACTGCCGACCCATCAGGTCCACGTGGTCGAGGCCTACGGCGACCTGTGGCACCAGTTGCTGCTGTTCCGCGACCTGCTGCGTTCCGACCCGCTGCTGGCTGCGGAGTACGAGGGGCTGAAGCGCCGCCTAGCGCGCACCCACGCGACGAGCGCGTTCGCCTACATGTCGGCCAAGACGGATTTCATCGAGCGCACGCTCGGCGAACGGTCCGTGGCCGCGCGCCCCCGCGGCTGACACGCCGGCGCCGTCGCGCCGGCGGCCTCAGGCCGGTGCCGCGGCGGCGCGCGACGCGCGCCGCCGGAACACGACCATCAGGATGCTGCCCACGACGATCATCGGCAGCGACAGCCATTGGCCCATGGACAGGTCGAAGGCCAGCAGGCCCAGGAAGGCGTCGGGCTCGCGAGCAAATTCGGCGATGAAGCGCAGCACCCCGTAGCCGATGAGGAACAGCGCGCCGACCGCGCCGGGAGGGCGCGGCCGGCGCGAATACACCCAGAGGATCACGAAGAGCAGGACGCCCTCGAGCGCGAACTGATAGAGCTGCGACGGGTGGCGCGGCACGCCGTCGTGGGCCTGCGGGAAGATCATCGCCCACGGCCAGCGCGAGGGATCCGCAGGACGCCCCCACAGCTCGCCGTTGATGAAATTGCCGATCCGTCCCGCCGCGAGGCCGGGCGGCACGAGCGGCACGACGAAATCCGCGACGGACAGGAACGACTTGCCGCGGCTGCGCGCGAACAGCCACATCGCCAGGAGGACGCCGATCATCCCGCCGTGCGACGCCATCCCGCCGTGCCAGACCATCAGGATCTCCAGCGGATGCGCAAGATATTCCGCCGGTTTGTAGAACAGCACGTAGCCCAGCCGCCCGCCGAGGACGACGCCGAGCACGCCCCAGAACAGCAGGTCCTCGACGTCTCGCGCACTCATGTCGCGCCAGGCGTCGCGCGAGCGAAGTCGCCCGAGCCCGGCGAAGATCAGGAATCCCACCAGGTACATCAGGCCGTACCAGCGCACGGCGAGCGGGCCGAGATGAATGGCGACGGGATCGAAGTTCGGGTGGACCAGCGGATGCACGGGCGAGCCTCGTCGGGCGGGATGCGATCCACGGCCGGCGTGGTCGCAGGCGCATCGCTAGAATGGCGGGCCTCGATTGTATAAGGCGCCGCCGCGCACGGCCGGCGCCCGCGACCACGACCACGACCCGGCCCGGAAACGACCATGCCCAACAACGATCGATCGAAGAACGTCACGCAGGGCGTCGCGCGCTCCGCGAACCGCGCGATGTACTACGCCATGGGATATCGCGACGGCGACTTCGATCGTCCGATGATCGGCGTCGCAAACGGCCACTCGACGATCACGCCGTGCAACTCCGGGCTGCAGCGCCTCGCCGATGCGGCCATCGCCGCGATCGCCGACAGCGACGCCAATTCGCAGGTCTTCGGCGTGCCGACGGTGTCCGACGGCATCGGCATGGGCACCGAGGGCATGAAGTATTCGCTCGTGTCGCGCGAGGTGATCGCCGACGCGATCGAGACCTGCGTCAACGGCCAGTGGATGGACGGCGTCGTCGTCGTCGGCGGCTGCGACAAGAACATGCCCGGCGCGATGATGGCGATCGCGCGCTGCAACGTGCCGGCGATCTTCGTCTACGGCGGCACCGTGAAGCCGGGCCACTACAAGGGCAAGGACCTGACGATCGTCTCGGCCTTCGAGGCCGTCGGCGAATTCACGGCCGGTCGCCTCGACGAGAAGGACTTCAAGGAGATCGAACGCCGCTGCATCCCGGGCTCGGGCTCCTGCGGCGGCATGTACACCGCGAACACGATGAGCTCGTCGTTCGAGGCGCTCGGCATGTCGCTGCTCGGCTCCTCGACGATGGCCAATCCGGACGCGGAAAAGGTCGACAGCTGCGCGCGCTCGGCGCGCGTCGTCGTCGAGGCGGTGCGACGCGGCCTGAAGCCGCGCGACATCATCACCCGCCGCTCGATCGAGAACGCGGTGAGCCTCGTGATGGCGATCGGCGGCAGCACGAACGCCGTGCTGCACTACCTCGCCATCGCGCACGCGGCGCAGATCGACTGGACGATCGACGACTTCGAGCGGGTCCGTCGCCGCGTGCCGGTGCTCTGCGACCTGAAGCCGTCGGGCCGCTACGTCGCGACCGACCTGCACCGGGCCGGCGGCGCGCCGCAGGTGATGAAGACGCTGCTCGCCAACGGCCTGTTGCACGGCGACTGCATGACGATCACCGGCCGGACGCTCGCGGAGGAACTGGCCGCCATTCCGGCCGAACCGCGCGCCGACCAGGACGTGATTCGCCCGTACGCCGATCCCCTGTATCCGCAGGGCCACCTCGCGATCCTCAAGGGCAACCTGGCGCCCGACGGCTGCGTCGCGAAGATCACCGGGCTCAAGAACCCGAGCATCACCGGCCCCGCGCGCGTCTTCGATTCGGAGGACGCCGCGATGGAGGCGATCCTCGCGGATCGCATCCGGCCGGGGGACGTCCTGGTGATCCGCTATGAAGGCCCGAAGGGTGGACCCGGGATGCGCGAGATGCTTTCGCCGACCTCGGCGCTGATCGGCAAGGGGCTCGGCGAGAGCGTCGGGCTGATCACCGATGGCCGTTTCTCCGGCGGCACCTGGGGCATGGTCGTCGGCCACGTCGCGCCGGAGGCCTATGCCGGCGGCACCATCGCGCTGGTCCGCGAGGGCGATTCGATCACGATCGACGCCCACCGCCTGCTGCTGCAACTGGACCTCGACGACGCGGAGCTCGCGCGCCGGCGCGCCGCGTGGTCGCCGCCGAAGCCGCGCTACACGCGCGGCGTGCTGGCCAAGTACGCGCGGCTGGTGTCGAGCGCGGTGCGCGGCGCGATCACCGACGGCGACCTGGCCTGAGTTCGGCGGCCCGGCGCGCCGGCCGCCGGGCTATCGCCGCTCGATCCAATACAGCGCGCTCAGCGCGATGCCGAGCATCACGAGGCTCGGCAGCGCGGCGACGACCACCGGCGGCCAGGTGTTGAGGCTGCCGAGGTTCGAGAACAGCTTGTTCATCATGTAGAACAGGATGCCGATCATGACGCCGGAGAAGATCTTCAGCGTCAGCGTTCCGGAACGCACGTGCAGGTACGCGAACGGCAGCGCAAGCATCATCATCACCACGACCGCCATCGGATAGAACAGCTTGCTCCAGAACGCGATCTCGTAGCGCTCCGTCCGCTCGCGATTGTCCGCGAGATGGCGGATGTACTGGATCAGGTTCACCGCCCCCATGCGCTCGGGCTGCACGAGCGCGACGCCGAAGATCTCCGGCGTCAGGTCCGATTTCCAGCGCTGCTGCGGCTCCCGGACGATCTGCGTGTGCTCGGTCGTCGGCGCGCTGTCGCCCGGGTTCAGTGCCGGGATGCGCGTCTCCACGACGTCCGACAGCGTCCAGGTTCCGGGCCCCGAGTAGGTTCCGGACGTCGCGGTGCTGATCGAACGCAGGCGGAAGTCGCGATTGAACTCGAAGATCCGCCAGCCCTCGAGCCGCGAGTCGGCGCGCACCCGCGCGACATTGATGAAACGCAAACCGACTGGCTGGCCGGCCTCGTCGCGCGCGATGTCGCGGACCCAGACGCCGGAGCGGAACTGCTGCGCCCGCGTCGAGCCGGTCGCCTGCAGCTTCAGCCGCTGCGCGATCCGCTCCGCCGGCGGCGCGACGACCTCGCCCAGCACGTAGGTCGCGAGCAGGACCACGCCGGCCACCTGAAGCACGGTGCCGGCAAGGCGCATCGTGCTCATCCCCGAGACGCGCATGATCGTGAACTCCGAGCGCGCCGCGAGGTCCGCAAGCGCCCAGATCGTGCCAATGAGGGCGGCGATCGGCATCAGCTCGTAGGCCCGCGACGGCATCGTGAGCGCGACAAACTCGAAGGCGAGCGCCAGGGAGTACGCGTTGCCGCCGATCTCGTCGAGCTGGTTGACGAGTTCGAAGAAGGCGAACAGCGCGACCAGCGTGAAGAGCACGAGGATCGTCCGCGAGGCGATCTCGCGCCGCAGGTAGCGGCCCAGCGTCCTCACCGACGCGCCCCGTCTCGGCGACCGCGGATCATCCGGCATTCTCCGGCAGCGCGCGCCATTGCGGCAGCCAGCGCTGCAGATGGACGCGGCGGATGAAGAGCACGACGACGAGCGCGCCCGCGACCGCATGCACGATCCACAGCGCGGTGACGAACGGCATGCGCTCGCGCATCACGAGGGACTGGACGATTTCGAGCCCGTTCTGGTACAGCAGGAAGAGCATCACGGCGAAGATGAGGTTGGCGGAACGCACGCCGCGCGGGTTCGCGTGCGCCAGCGGGATCGCGAGCAAGGCCAGCACCAGGGCGACGATCGGCGCCGCGACGCGCGCCAGCATTTCGGCCTGGTCGAAACGGTTGAAGCGCGCGACGAGCTCCGGCGTCGAGCGCGCCCGCATCGAGGCATCCGTCAGCGGCGCTTCCGGTTGCGCATCGAGGCGCAACGCGTAGCGCTCGAACTCCAGCACGCGGTATTCCGGGCGCCCGGGCGTGCCCTCGTAGCGGCGGCCGTTGAGCAGCACGAGATAGCGCGTGCCGTCGGGCTGCGTCTCGATGACGCCCTGCGCGGCCACCGTGACGCCATCGCGATTCTGCGTCCTGTGGCTCACGAAGACGTTGCGCACGTGGCCGGATTCCAGGTCCACGGTCTCGACGAAGATCACGCGCTCGCTGCCCGGGGACTCGATGAAGCGGCCGGGCGCGAGCCGCGTGACGTCGTCGCGCTTCGCGAAGCGGTCGCGGCTTTCGGCGATCTGGTGGTTCGCCCACGGCGCGACGAAGAGCGACAGCAACGCGATCGCGACGAGCAGCGGCGCGGCGAACCGCAACACCGGACGCACCCACGCGACGAGGCTCAGCCCGGACGCGAACCACACGACCATCTCGGAATCGCGGTGGGCGCGCGTCAGGCTCAACAGGATGGCGACGAACACGGTCAGCGTCAGCAGCGTCGGCAGGCTCGTCAGCGCGGAGAGCGCGACGATCGAGAACACCGCCTGGTCGTCGACGCGGCCGCCGGCGGCCTCGCCCAGGATCCGCACGAGCGAGACGGAGAAGACGATCGAGAAGAGGACGGTGAAGACCGCGCCTGCCGAGTTGGCCAGTTCGCCGCGGATCGCGCGCCGGAAAACGTTGGACATCGGGAAGGCGCGTCTATACTCGGCCGTTCGAGGCGCGTCCGCCGCTACCCGGCCACGTACGAAGGAGAGCCATGGAATTTAGCACGAAGAGCGGTGAGCTCGCGGCGCTGCGGGTCGACTGCATCGCGGTCGGCCTCCACGCTCAGGGCGAATTGACGGCCGCGGCGCGCGCGCTGGACGTCGCGTGCGGCGGCGAGCTGCGCGCCGCCGTGAAAAGCGGCGAGGCGACCGGACAGCGCGGCAGCACCGTGATGCTGCGGGCGCTCAAGGGCATCGCGAGCGCGCGCGTCCTGCTCGTCGGGCTGGGCAAGCGCGGCGAGGCCACGGATCGCGCGTTCGGCGAGGCGGTGCGCGCCGCGGTGCGCGCCACCGGCGCGCTGCGCACGCTGGCGATCGACTGCAACGACTGGGCCCCGCAAGGTCGCGATGCGCGCTGGCGCGCGGCGCAACTGGTGATCTCGGCGCGCGAGGCCGCGGTCCGTACCGACGAGTTGAAGAGCCGCCGCGATCCGGAGCCGCGCCTCCCGGCGCAGGTCGCGATCGTCGTCGGCGCGCGAGCCGACGAGTCGCCAGCCGCGCGCGGCATCGCGCACGGACGCGCGATCGCCAACGGGGCCGACTTCGCGCGGCGCCTGGGTAACCTGCCGGGCAATGTCTGCACGCCCACGTTTCTCGCCGCCGAGGCGCGCGCGCTGGGGCGCGCGTTCGGCATCACGACGCAGATCCTGCTGCCACGCCAGATCGAGGCCCTGAGGATGGGCTCCTTCCTGTCGGTCGCGCGCGGCTCGGACGAGCCGGCTCGCCTCATCGTCCTCAAGTACGACGGCGGCCGCCGAGGCGCGGCGCCGATCGCGCTCGTCGGCAAGGGCATCACGTTCGATTCCGGCGGCGTGTCGATCAAGCCGGCGGCCGCGATGGACGAAATGAAGTACGACATGTGCGGCGCCGCGGCGGTGCTCGGGACGCTGCGTGCCGCGGCGGAGCTGAAGCTGCGCGTCAACGTCGTCGGCGTCATTCCGGCCTGCGAGAACCTGCCCTCGGGCCGCGCCAACAAGCCGGGCGACATCGTGACGTCGATGTCGGGCCAGACGATCGAAGTCCTCAACACCGATGCCGAGGGCCGGCTGATCCTTTGCGATGCGCTGACCTACGTCGGCCGCTTCAAGCCGGCCGCGGTGATCGACATCGCGACGCTGACCGGCGCGTGCGTGACCGCGCTCGGAAACGTCAACTCGGGCCTCTTCGCGAACGACGACGAGCTGGCGCAGCAGCTTGCGGCGGCGGGGCGCCGCCACGGCGACCCGGCATGGCGGCTGCCGCTCGACGATGACTACCAGGAGCAGCTGAAGTCCAATTTCGCCGACATGGCGAACATCGGATCGCCCGCCAACGCGGGGGCCATCACGGCCGCGTGTTTCCTCTCGCGCTATGCGAAGGACTACCGCTGGGCGCACCTGGACATCGCCGGAACCGCGTGGCGCACCGGCGCCGCCAAGGGGGCGACGGGACGCCCCGTTCCGCTGCTCACCGAGTTCCTCGCCGAGCGCGCCGGATGAGCGACGAGACGACTGCGGCCGTCGTCGAGGGCGAAGGCCCACGGCCTGCGGTGGCGCCAGGGTCGGCGGCGCCGCGGCTGGACTTCCACATCAACGTCCCGCATCGGCTGCTCTACGCCTGCCGTGTCGTGCGCAAGGCGCGCGCCGCAGGGCGCAGCATCCTCGTCTACGCCCGCGACGCGGACCGCCTGGCGCGCTTCGACAGCGCGCTGTGGACGTTTTCCGCGCTCGACTTCCTCCCGCACGTCCATGCCGAATCGCCCCTCGCGCCGCGCACGCCGGTGTGGCTCAGCCTGCAGCCGCTGCCCGCGGCACGCGATGTCCTCGTGCTCCTCGACGATGCGATCGCGCCCGATTTCGAGCGCTGGTTTGCCGGCTACGAGCGGGTGATCGAGGTCGTGTCGCAGGACGACGATGACCGCCAGTACGCGCGCGCGCGATACAAGGCGTACAAGGCCGCCGGATTCCATCCGACGACGCACGAAGCCGCGAACGGCGCCTGACATAGCGGCACCCGCGAGGTCGCGATGAGCCCACCGATCAAGCCGGGGTCGCCGGCACGAGGCAAGGCCAACCCCAAGGCCGACCCGGACGACCTGTCGATCCCGATACTGACGGAGCGGGTCACGGTGCCGGCGCGCCCGACGCGGTCGGCGCCCGCGTTCTCGCTCGATATCGAGCTGCCCGCACCGCCGGCCGCCGCGCCGGCTCCGGTGCCCGCCGCGTCGCAGCCGCCGCCAGCCGCCGCCGTGCCCGCGCCGCCGCCACCACCCCCATCACCAGCCGTCGCGCCGGCCGCCTCGCCCGCGCCATCGGCGCTGCCGCTGTCGCCGCCGTCCCCGCCATCCCCGCCGGCAGCGTCGCCACGGCCGGCGCCCTGGGGGCGGATCGAGATCGAGCTGCGCGAAGCGATCCTCAACGATCTCGCCGAGCGCCTGCCGCAGGAGGTCGAGGAAATCGTCCGTCGCCACATGGGCGGCGCGATCGAGGCGATGATCGACCGGCTGTCCGTCGATACGCGGATCGCGGTGGCCGCCTCGTTGCGCGAGATCGTCGACCACGCGGTCAAGGCGGAGCTGGAGCGCATGCGGTCGAAGAAGCCGCGCTGACGGCTTGGCCGGGACGCCGCGGCGCGCTGTCGTCGAAAATCGGCCGGGCGACCCTCTACGGCCCCTGCTTCGAGATCGTCGCGCGCAAAGCCTCGACAACGCGCTCCTGGCATTCCTCGAAGTGCGCCCGCGTGAGGTCGTCCAGTCGCGGATTGGCCAATGCCCGATGCAACTGGTCGGCGAGGCGCTCCGCCACCTGGCGCTCGACCGCCCGCGTATCGGCGGTGCCCGCCGAGGGCGCGCGCACGAGCGTCGCGAGTATCCGCTGCAGGTGCTCGCGCTGCAGGGCGCGTCGCGTGCTGTCGACGTGGTTGGCACCCTTCAGGTCGCCCCAGATCGCGGCCGCGAGGCGCGAATGCAATTCGGCGAGCGTCAATTGGGCCGTCGGGTCCGCGAGCATCGGCTCGAGCGCGGCAAGACGCGCGGCGGTCGCGTCCGACATCAGCGTGTCGAGCACGCCGCGCTGGATTGCCAGCAGCGCCTCCGGGAGATTGAAGTCGACGCGGCCGGCGGCCGGGTCGGGGCCCGCGCGATCGAGGTAGTCGATCCCGAGGCGCTGCACGAACTCCGGATCGAACCGGAAGCTGTCGATCGAGAACAGGTCGCCCGCAAGGACATCGAGAGCCTCGCGCTGCTTTTCCACGGGCACCGGACGCAGCGGCGGGACGCCGGGCCCGGCGGCGCCCGAGCCGACGAGCGCGCGCGACGTGTAGATGCCGCCGATGTATTTCGCGATCAGCGGCGCCACCGTGCCGATCTCGTCGAGCCCGCGGACCAGGTTGCGCCGGTTGATGGCGTAGGACTCGCCGGGCCACGGCAGCCGCTGCTCGCTTCGACGCCACAATTCGCGCGCCAGCACGAACGTCCGCTTCGCGTAGGCGAGCGGATCGTCGCCGAGGTCGTAGCGGTTGATGAGCGGGTCGATCCCGGAAGCCCCGACCCCGGCGTCCTCGTCGGTGCCGTAGGCGAGGCGCGCGTCCTCGGCCGAGCGCGCGGCGATCTGCGCGATGCCGGCGGCCTCGTCCTGCGGCGCGAACGGCCGGTAGCCGTACTCGATCGCCCAGTAATCGTAGGCCCCGAGCGTCACCTGGTGGTATTCGGTCGGCGGCTCCCCTTCGAGCGGCACATTGAGCGGGTTGTAGTCCATCACCGACGAGGAGATGCCCTCGCGACGGACGAAGTCCGGGTCCCTCAGGCGATCGAGCGGGACGGTCGCCGAAGCGCGGAAGTTGTGGCGCAGGCCGAGCGCGTGGCCGATCTCGTGCATCACGGCGTCGCGGATGCCCGCCGCGATGAACCGGTCCGCTTCCGGGCCGTCCGGAGCGATGACGCCGCGCGCCTCCAGCAGGTCGAGCGCGAAGCCGTTGAGCGATTCCGCGCCGTCCTGGTAGCGGCAGTCGTCGGCGTCGCCGGCGGAGCGCGGCGGGGCGGGCTGCGGATCGCCGGCATGCCGATCACCGGCGTCGGGGCCCGGGAGGTACTCGGTGATCGCGGTCCGGTCGACCCGCGTCCAGTTGTCAGAGACGAGCGCGCTGGCCTGCAGGATCTCGCCGCTGCGCGGATCGGTCAGCAGGCGCGTCGTCGCCTGCGCGGCGACGCCGTGCACCGCGAACCAGCGCACCAGGATGTGCCGCGTACCGTCCATCGCCGAGGCATCGGCGTCGGCCGCCACGTCGCGAATATCCAGTGCGCCGAGGAATCCGGCGCGCTCGAACGCCTTGTTCCACTCGGCGACGCCGGCGCGGACCGCGCCACGCCACTTGTCGGGGATGTTGCGGTCGAGCCAGACGACGATCGGCTCGCGTGGCGCCGACAGCGCGGCGCCCGGATCCTTCTTTTCCAGGCGCCAGCGCTTGATGAGGTGCGTCCTTTCGGTGCTTCCGCCCGGCCGAGCAAAATCGGTGAAATCGACCGTGAAGTAGCCGACGCGCGGATCCGCGTAGCGCGCCGGCATCGGTGTCGCCGGCATCGGCGACATCACGAACGAAAGATCCATGAGCAGGCTGCGCGGGTCGGGCAGGTCGCGCGGCGGCTGCGGCGAACCCGGCTGCCCGGCCGCCCACGGCGGCAGCCGCGCGACCGCATAGTGGGCGCGCAGCACGAGCCGGGTCGCATGCTCGTCGGTGTGCACGCGTTCGAAACCGCTGTTGCGGGCGTCGAAGGCGTAGGGAACGTGGAAAACGCCGTCGAACACCGGCTGCAGGTCGGCCACGTCGCCGCCGAACAGCACCGCGGCATCGACCAGGTAGGAATCGCGTTCCGGATTGATCGCGGAGGCGAGCGGCGCCGAGGCGACCAGGCTGTCGGAGAAGCTGTCGCGTATCGCGAGCGCGAGCGGCGTGTCCGGCGTCGCACGTGCCGACAGGTTGCGGCTCACGAGTTGCACCTGGTTGGCAAGGCGATGCAGCACGACGACGTGGTTCGCCGCCAGGACACCCGGATACAGGCCGTTTCCGCCGACCCCGGAGTCGTAGGCGATCGACAGGAAGAACGGCACGTCGAACTGGTCCTCGCGGACTTCCAGCCAGACTCGACCGTCCCGGCGCCAGATCGTGAAATAGCCGTCCTGCGACTTCGCGTCGGCCACGACGTCGTCGAAGTCCCGCGCCTCGCGCGATGCCGCGCGGCGCGGCGCCTCCCGCGGTCCGCGAGCCTCCGCGTCGACCCCGGGTTGGGGCGCCGCTTCTGCCGGCGCTTGTGCTGGCGCTTGTGCTGGAGACTGCGCTGGCGCTTGTGCCGGAGACTGCGCCGGAGACTGCGCGCCAGGCGTCGTCGTCACCGGGGACGCCACCGCCGCGCCCGGCTCCAGCGATACCGCGGCAGCGCAACCCGCCAGGGCCGCCAGCACGAGGATCAACGATGCCGCGGCACCGCGTTGCCTGCGCTCGGCGACGCGGTGCACGCCGGCTGCAATCACGAGTTTCCTCATCGGAAGTGTCGCTATGGCCGTCTGGATCCGCGATGCGAAGCCAGAGCGTAGGTGCACTTCGCCTAAAATTCAAATCGTCGGATGAAAACCATCGCACCGGAAGCTCCATGACCGCCGAAGCACAGAACGCCGCCCCGTCCCTCGCCAAGAGCTACGAGCCGGGCGCCGTCGAGCGACGCTGGTATTCCACGTGGGAAAAACGCGGCTACTTCGACGCCGGGTCCGACCCGTCGCGTCCCTCGTTCGCGATACAGCTTCCGCCGCCGAACGTCACCGGCATCCTGCACATGGGGCACGCGTTCAACCACACGATCATGGACGCGCTGACCCGCTACCACCGGATGCGCGGATACAACGCGCTCTGGCTTCCGGGCACCGACCATGCCGGCATCGCGACGCAGATCGTCGTCGAGCGGCAGCTCGAGCAGCAGGGCAAGAAGCGGCGCGACATGCGGCGCGAGGAGTTCCTGGAGCAGGTCCACGCCTGGACGCGCTATTCCGGCACGACGATCCTGGACCAGATGCGTCGGCTGGGCGATTCGTGCGACTGGAACCGCACGTATTTCACGATGGACGCAAAGCTCTCGAAGGTCGTCATCGAGACCTTCGTGCGCCTGTACGAGCAGGGGCTGATCTACCGCGGGCAGCGCCTCGTCAACTGGGATCCGAAGCTGCAGACGGCCGTCTCCGATCTCGAAGTGGAGAGCGAGGAGGAAAACGGCAAGCTGTGGGAGATCCGCTATCCCGCCGCCGACGGCGGGCCCGGCCTTGTCGTCGCCACGACCCGGCCGGAGACGATGCTCGGCGACGTCGCCGTCGCGGTCAACCCGAGCGACGAGCGCCACGCAGCGCTCGTCGGACGCATGCTGCGGCTGCCGCTGGCGGACCGCCTGATCCCGGTGGTCGCCGACGACTTCGTCGATCGCGAATTCGGCACCGGCTGCGTCAAGATCACGCCGGCGCACGACGCGAACGATTTCGCCCTCGGGCAGCGCCACGGCCTGAAGCCCGTGTCGATATTCACGAAGACGGCGACGGTCAACGACAACGCGCCGGCGCGCTATCGCGGGATGGACCGCTACGTCGCACGCAAGGCCGTGCTCGCCGACCTGCAGGCCGCCGGGCTCCTCGTCTCGGAGCGCCCGCACCGGATGATGGTGCCGCGCTGCGCCCGCACCGGCGAAGTGGTCGAGCCGATGCTGTCGGACCAGTGGTACGTCGCGATGACGAAGGCGCAGCCGGCCGGCGGGACGTTCCATCCGGGCAAGTCGCTGGCGCAGGTCGCGCTCGACGTCGTCGAGCGCGGCGACGTGCGGATCTTCCCCGACCAGTGGCTCACGGTGTATCGGCAGTGGCTGGAGAACGTCCAGGACTGGTGCATTTCGCGGCAGCTCTGGTGGGGCCACCAGATCCCGGCCTGGTACGACGACGCCGGCAACGTGTATGTCGCGCGCAGCGAGGCCGAGGCGCAGGCCCGGGCGGGGGCGGGCGTCCGGCTGAGCCGGGACCCGGACGTGCTCGACACCTGGTATTCGTCCGCGCTGGTGCCCTTCTCGA
Source organism: Burkholderiaceae bacterium (assembly GCA_035524275.1). Taxonomy (GTDB): domain Bacteria; phylum Pseudomonadota; class Gammaproteobacteria; order Burkholderiales; family Burkholderiaceae_F; genus DATKPC01. Next base: position 3,687 of record DATKPC010000033.1, on the reverse strand, counting down.
CGCTCGGCTGGCCCCTCGACGACGGCGCGAGCCGGGTCGACTACGACCTCTACCTGCCGTCGTCCGTTCTCGTCACCGGCTACGAAATCATCTTCTTCTGGGTCGCCCGGATGATCGTCATGACGACCCACTTCACCGGTCGCGTGCCGTTCCGCGACGTCTACGTCCACGGCATGGTCCGCGACGCCGAAGGACGGAAGATGTCCAAGTCGGAGGGCAACACGATCGATCCGGTCGACCTGCTCGACGGCATCGACATCGAGGCGCTGGTCAAGAAGAACACGATGGGGCTGCGCAAGCCGGAGGATGCCCCGAAGGTCGCGGCGCGGCTGAAGCGCGACTTCCCGTCGGGCATGCCGGCCTACGGTGCCGACGCGCTGCGGTTCACGATGGCGGCGTATGCGACGCTGGGTCGCAACGTCAACTTCGACTTCAAGCGCTGCGAGGGCTATCGGAACTTCTGCAACAAGCTCTGGAACGCGACGCGATTCGTGCTGATGAACACCGAGGGGCAGGACTGCGGACTCGATCCGGCGCTGCCTTCGAACCCGGGCGCTCCGGAGCGCTGGATCGTCGGCGAGCTGCAGCGTGCCGAGTCCGAGGTGGAGCGCGGCTTCGCGGAGTACCGCCTCGACGTCGTCGCGCATGCGGTCTACCGCTTCGCGTGGGACGAATACTGCGACTGGTATGTCGAGCTCGCCAAGGTCGCGCTCGCCAGCGGCGACGAGGCGCGGCGTCGCGCGACCCGCCGCACGCTCGTGCGCGTGCTCGAGGGCTTGCTGCGGCTGGCGCACCCGCTGATCCCGTTCATCACCGAGGAGTTGTGGCAGAAGGTCGCGCCGCTTGCCGGCAAGGCGGATGCGGGCGCGGCGACGTCCGTGATGGTCCAGCCCTACCCGAAGGCGGATCCGTCGCGGATCGATGCGGCCGCCGACGCGCAGATCGCCCAATTGAAGCGGGTGACCGATGCCTGCCGGAACCTGCGAAGCGAAATGGGCCTCGCGCCCGGGCTGCGGGTGCCGCTGCTCGTCGATGGCGGCGCCGAGGAGGAAGTCGCCGCCTTCGCTCCCTACGTCGCCGCGCTGGCGCGACTTTCGGAGGTGCGGCACGTCCCGAAGCTGCCGGACGCCTCGTCGGGCACGGCGGCGCCCCTGGCGGTCGTCGATCGATTCCGCCTCATGCTGCTCGTCGAGGTCGACGTGGCGGCCGAGCGCGAGCGGCTCGGCAAGGAGGTGGCGCGCCACGAGACGGAGATCGAGAAGGCGCGGACAAAGCTCGCCGACCCGAGCTTCGTCGAGCGGGCACCGCCGACGATCGTGGCGCAGATGCGCGAGCGCCAGGAGAAATCCAGCGCGGCGCTGGAGAAGCTGCGGGAGCAGCTGGGCCGTCTGCCGGCGGCGCGCTCGTAGCCCGCGCGCCGTCGCGTCAGTTCGAGGGGGCCGGGGCCGACGACGGAGCCGGGGAAGGGGCAGGGGCCATGCCCGGGACCTGCGGTTCGCCGACGACCTTGACGTCGTTGACCCAGTAGTCCGTCTCGCCGAAGCAGGATCCGGGCAGGCCAACCTTCTGCTCGTAGTGCAGCGAGACGCGCTCGCCCATCGCCTGGTTGATGCGCGCGGCGACCGCATCGTCCCACACCGTGAAGTAGAACTTCTCGGGTGTCGCGCCGGGCATCGCGACCATCGCCAGCTCGCCTTCCCAGGTCTTGCAGACCCAGCCCTTGCGACTGAATTTCTGCACCCAGCCGGCGCGCTCGCCGGTCGAGTACGACCATTTGACGACGATCAATCCGTAGGCCGCGGCAGCGAGGACGAGGACCAGCAACGCGAGGGCGACGAAGCGCTTCAAGGGAACTTTCTCCGTGGGATGCAGCCCGTCGCGCGCCGTGCCGATGACGGACCGGGCCTGCAGGAACATCGCGCCAGGCTCAGCGGCGCTTGAGGTAGTGGATGAATTCGCCGGCGGCCGCCTCCTGCGCGAGGAGTTCGTTTCCCGTCTGCTTGGCGAAGGCCTTGAAGTCCCGCATCGAGCCGGGATCGGTGGAGACGACCTTGAGGATATCGCCGCTGGCGAGATCGGCGAGCGCCTTCTTGGCACGAAGTATGGGCAGCGGGCACGTCAGCCCGCGCGTGTCGATCTCGCGCTTGACGACCCGCTCGGCACCCGAATTGGAGTCCATGCGATGTTCCGATCCTGCCGCTCGCCCCGCCCGCTCAGGGTTTCGCCGGCACGTCCTTCGAACCCTTGACGGCGTCGACCGCCGCCCCGGCGACGGACGTCGCTGCGTGACCGGCGACGGAGGCGGCGTCGATCGTCAGGTCGGCCGCTGCCCCCGCGGCGTGCACCGCGACGGACGCCGCGGTATCGACGGCGCTCACGACGACGCAGGCCGGGAGCAGCATGAGGGCCAGCAGGGCCGCGGACAGGCGAATCAAGCTCGAGGCTCCTCCAAGGTCACGGGAACTCCGGCCGAAGTCTACAGGGGCGACTCGTCCCGCGCGTCGCCCGGCGTCGCGCGGGGACGACCAGCCGGCGAGCCCGATGGATGTCACGACAACGCCGTAAGATCCCGAACTCGGGCGCCCCCTCTCCCCGATGGAATCCCATGGCCACGTCCGCCGAAGCACCCCTGCTGCAGCGCGTCCTGATCACCAACGACGACGGCATCGACGCGCCGGGCCTCGCGGTGCTGCAGGAAATCGCGGCGACGCTCGCGCAGGAAGTCTGGGTCGTCGCGCCGGAGCACGACCAGAGCGGCACGTCGCATTCGATCAGCATGCACTCGCCGCTGCGGATCGCGCAGAAAGGCGAGCGGCGCTTCGGCGTGACCGGAACCCCAGGCGACTGTGTCATCGCGGCGGTGCGGCACCTGATGCACGATGCGCCGCCGCAGCTCGTGCTGTCGGGCGTCAATCGGGGCGCGAACCTGGGGGTCGAAACGGTATTTTCCGGCACGGTCGGCGCTGCGATGACGGGCTTGCTGCTCGGATTGCGCGCCATCGCGCTGAGCCAGGCCTTTTCGTACCGCCGTCCGGTGCCCTGGGACACCGCGCGAACGCGGGCACCGGGGATCCTTCGACGCCTGCTCGCGGCCCCGTGGCCTGAAGGGGCATGCCTCAACGTCAATTTTCCGGATTGCGATGCGGCCGCTGCGGGGCCGATGCAGGTCACGACGCAGGGCGTCGGCGTGATCCACGGCGTCGACGTCGAGCCGCACGTCGATCCGCGCGCCATTCCGTACTACTGGCTGCGGTTCCGGCGCGGTCCGCGCGACGACGCACCGGGCTCCGAAACCGCCGTCGTGCTGGCGGGCGGCATCGCCGTGACGCCGCTGCGATTCGAGCGGACGCACGACGAAGCCGTCGCGGGGCTCGTGAAAGCGCTCGCGGAGTAGCCTGTCCGTCCGACGGATTTCCGGGCGCCGAGCGACTGGCGCCGTGACTTGCCGGCCTGCGCCGGCCCTCTCCCCCGGCCCCTCTCCCGCTCACGCGGGCGAGGGGAGTCACATCGTCGAGAATTGAAATGTGCCCCATCGCCTGACGCCGAGACTCCCCTCGCCCGCGCGAGCGGGAGAGGGGTGGGGGAGAGCCTGCTGATTCGGCCGAATCTGCGTACGGACCCTGAACCGCGGTAAGTTAGCGGTAGGGATGGGTCGCGCAGCGTGTCCGTCAGCCATTTGGTGCGAAA
>DATKPC010000032.1:0-9875 GCA_035524275.1 Burkholderiaceae bacterium | reverse complement strand
TGGCAGCCGATGCGTTGCCTGTGGGCCGCGCTGCTCTTCGGCGGCGCCGGCGCCCTCGGGCCTGCACTGCAGTCGGTCGGCTATTCGCACGGCTACTACCTTTTCAACGCCGCCCCCTATGTGCTGACGCTGGCGATCCTCACCGCCACGTGCTCGCCTCGCCGCAGCCTGCGCGGGGCGCCGGTCGAGCTGTCGCTCGCGCGCTGAGCTCGAAACGGACTCCGGAGAGCCTCCATGACGCCATGCCACGTCGCCGCCGATCCCTATCCCTGGCCCTACGACGGCGACCTGCATCCGGCGAATACCGCGCTCGTCGTCATCGACATGCAGACCGACTTCTGCGGGCCGGGCGGCTACGTCGACAGGATGGGCTACGACCTTTCGCTGACGAGGGCGCCGGTCGAACCGATCCGACGACTGCTCGCGACGCTGCGCCCGCTGGGCTTCCCGATCATCCACACGCGAGAGGGTCATCGCCCGGACCTGAGCGACCTGCCGCAGAACAAGCGCTGGCGGTCGCGCCGGATCGGCGCCGGCATCGGGGACCCGGGGCCGTGCGGACGTATCCTCGTCCGCGGCGAGCCCGGCTGGGAGATCATCCCGGAGCTCGCGCCACTTGCCGGCGAAATCGTCATCGACAAGCCGGGCAAGGGTTCGTTCTGCGCGACGGACCTGGAACTCGTCCTGCGGACCCGCGGCATTCGCAACCTGATGCTCGCTGGCATCACGACGGACGTCTGCGTCCACACGACGATGCGCGAAGCCAACGACCGCGGGTTCGAATGCCTGCTTCTGGCGGACTGCACCGGCGCGACGGACTTGGGCAACCACCAGGCCGCGTTGAAGATGGTCACGATGCAGGGCGGCGTCTTCGGCGCCGTCGCGGAATCCGGCGCCGTCCTGGCGGCCATCGGGGAATCGCGGTGATCGTTGCGCCGCCGGAATCGGCCGCGAGCGGCGCGCTGTCGCTGGGCACCTACCAACTCGGCAAGCGCTTCGGCTCGTTCAAGGCGCTCGACGGCGTCTCGCTCGACGTGCGGCCCGGAACGGTCCACGCCCTGCTCGGCGAAAATGGCGCCGGCAAGAGCACGCTCGTGAAGTGCGTCGTCGGATATCACCGGCCGAGCGAAGGGAGCCTCCTGATCGACGGCCGGGAGACCGAGATCGCATCCCCGATCGACGCCCGGGCACGCGGCATCGGGATGGTCTACCAGCACTTCACGCTGGTGCCCGGAATGACCGTCGCGGAGAACCTGCTGCTCGCGCGCGGCAACGTGCCGGCCGTGGTCGACTGGCCGCGGGTCAGGGAAGAACTGGCCCGTTTCATTGCGTCGACGCCGTTCGCGCTCGACCTCGACGCCACCCCGGTCGACCTCGCCGCCGGCGAAAAGCAGAAGCTCGAGATCCTGAAACAGCTGCTGCTGAAACCCCGCCTGCTGATACTCGACGAGCCGACCTCGGTGCTGACGCCGCAGGAGGCGGACCAGGTGCTCGGCTTGCTGCGCGAGCGTGCCCACTCCGGCGCTTGCACCGTCATCCTGATCACGCACAAGTTTCGCGAAGTGAACGCCTACGCGGACGACGTTTCGGTGCTGCGGTCCGGCCGTCTCGTCGCCAGCCATCGCGTCTCGGACGTCGACGCCGCACGCCTCGCGACCGAGATGGTCGGCGATGGCCCCGCCGACTTCGTCCGCGTCTCGCGCGGTGCCGCCGGCGGCGCGTCGGCCTCGGCGAACCCGGAAGAGGGCGCACGGCTGCGGATACGGGACCTCGTCGTCGCCGGCGATCGGGGCGAGCCGGCGGTCCGCGGACTCGACCTGGATGTCCGTCCGGGGCAGATCTTCGCGATCGCCGGCGTATCCGGCAACGGGCAACGTGAGCTGCTCGAGGCGATCGTCGGTCAGCGCGCGCGCAGCGCCGGAACGGTCCTCGTCGATGGCGAGCCCTACCGCGGGACGAGGAGCCAGAACACGCGCCTGAAGGTCCGCAGCCTGCCGGAGGAGCCGCTGCGCAGCGCCTGCGTCGGACCGATGAGCGTCGCGCAGAACATCAGCTTGCGGACGTTCGACCGGCCGCCCATCGCGCGCGGTGGATGGATTTCCACGTCCCGAATGAAGCAGCTCGCGCGGGCGGCGATCGCGGAGTACGGCATCAAGACCCGCGGCGAAGGCGCGGAGATCCGGTCGCTGTCCGGCGGAAACATCCAAAGGGCCGTGCTGGCGCGGGAGATCTCGGATCATGCGCGGGTGCTCGTCGTCGCCAATCCGACGTTCGGGCTCGATTTCTCCGCATCGGCGGAGATCCATCGGCGACTGCTGGCGCAGCGCGATGCGGGTTGTGCGGTGCTGCTGATCAGCGAGGACCTCGACGAACTGCTGGCGCTCGCCGACCGCGTCGCCGTGATGAGCGAGGGCCGACTCGTCTACGAGTCGGCGGCCGACGGCGCCGATCGCCGCGAGATCGCCTCGCACATGGCCGGCCACGGCGCGGCAGCCGTCGAGCGGCCGGCAAGCGGCGTGCTCTCGCTCGCGAGCGCATGAACTCCAACGCCGCGCGTCCACCGGCGCGCCGGCGGGCGCACCGAGCCGATGCCGACCCCGCTGCCGACTCCGTCGCGCAAAGCGCACGTCCGGCATTGCGCAGCGGGCTGGCTAAACGGGCCTACCAGGACGTCAAGCAGGCCATCTTCGATTTTCGCCTGATGCCGGGCGAGCGGTTCTCGGAGACGGACCTGGCGGCGCAGTTGCGCATCAGCCGCACGCCATTGCGACAGGCGCTGCAGCGCCTGGAGCGCGAGGGTTTCGTGTCCATCGTCCCGAAAAGCGGCTGCCGCGTCGCGCCGATCGACTTCGACAAGTTCGACGAACTCTACGAACTGCGCATCCTGATCGAATGCGATGCCGTTCGTCGCCTGTGCGAGGGCGACCGTGAGAAGGGCGACGCCGGTGCCGACGCGCGCCGCGACGCCCTGCAGCAGCTCGCGTCCGCCTGGCTCGTGCCGTCGTCGGGGCGCCGCGTCGACGGCGACGCCGTCCGCGACCTCGACGAGCGCTTCCACGAAGCGCTCGTCGCCGCGAGCGGAAACCGCGAAATGGCTCGGGTGCACCACGAACTCACAGAGCGTATCCGCATCGTTCGGCGGCTTGACTTCACGCAGGCGGCCCGCATCGAGGCGACCTACGTCGAGCACGCGAAGATCCTGCGCGCGCTGATCCAGCGGCGTGCCGACGAAGCGACCCGGTTGCTCAGGGCGCACATCGAGCAGAGCAAGCTCGCGGTGCGGCAGATCACGCTGGGCAAGCTGGACCGGCTTCGCCGCGGGGCGAAGCCGGCCGGCGCGTTCTCAGATGCCCATCGCGCTGAGCGCCGCGGCGATCTGTCCGAGGCAACCGGTCAGCACCGGGTGCTCGACCTCCAGCCGGCGGACCGTTTCACCGATCCGCTGCAGTAGGGCGTCCGTCGAGGGCGCCGGCGCCGAAGTCGCGCGGTTGGCCTCGATCTCGCGGATCAGCGATTCGACCTGCTGATGCGATTGCGGGTCGCGAAAACGTGCGCCGCGAAGCTCGCGGCGAAGTCGCGCGATCGCGGCATGAAGGTCCGACTCGGTCATGGGGCGATGTTCTCGGTGCAACAACAAGGCTAGTCTCGCACGTTCGGCCCGCCCTGTCCGGCATCGGGCCGATTCACCCGTTGCGATAGATCAGGCAGCGATCGATCACGACGAGGGCGGTACGTAGCCGGCGGGCTTGTCGGCGCCATCGCCGAAGAAATACTGCTCCATCTGCGTCGCCAGGTACTTGCGCGCCCGGACGTCGGCCAGGTTGAGCCGGTTCTCGTTCACCAGCATCGTCTGGTGCTTCTGCCACTGCAGCCAGGCTTCCCTGGAGACGTTCTCGAAGATGCGTTTTCCGACTTCGCCCGGGATCGGGGGGAAATCGAGGCCCTCGGCCTCGCGGCCGAGCTTGATGCAGTGAACCAGGCGCGCCATGCGGACCTCCGCGATGTCAAAGGTTCTTGAACAGGATCTGCGACCGACGCTGCCAGTTGTACAGGCGCTGCCGCTCGCCCGGCAGGTCGTCGACCGTCGCCGCCGTGAAGCCGCGCTTGAGGAACCAGTGCGCCGTTCGGGTCGTGAGGACGAAGATCCGCCTCATGCCGGCGGCGCGCGCGCGCGCCTCGATGCGACGCATCAGGCGTTCGCCGACGCCGGCCTCGCGGTCCTCCGGGTGGACGGTCAGGCAGGCCATCTCCGCGACGCCGTCGCCGGGGAAGGGATACAGCGCGGCGCAGCCATAGATGATGCCGTCGTGTTCGAGAACGGTGAACTGCCCGATCTCGCGCTCGATCAGTTCGCGCGGCCGCTTCACGAGCGTACCGTCGGCCTCGAGCGGTTCGATCAGCTTCAGGATGCCGCCGACGTCATCGGGGGTCGCCTCGCGCAGCGCTTCGAGGTTTTCCGCCACGACCATCGTCCCGACGCCGTTGTGCGTGAACAACTCGACGAGGACGCCGCCGTCGACGGTGAACGGGATCAGGTGGGCGCGCGCGACGCCGCCGCGGCAGGCCTTGACGAGGCAGTCGAGCGTCGCGACATCCTCGCCCGCGGCGGCGTTCCTGGCAACCAGCCGCTCGGCCTCGACGAGCGATATCTCCTGCTGCAGCGACCCGTCGGCGTCGCGCACGCCATCGGCGATGTCGAGGAACAGCAGCTTGTCCGCATGCAGCGCGATCGCCACGCTGGAGGCGACATTTTCGACGGTCAGGTTGAACGCTTCGCCGGTCGGCGAGAATCCGAGCGGCGAGAGCAGCACGATGGCCTGGTGTTCGAGCGTGCGAAATATGGCCTCGGCATCGATCTTCCGGACTTTCCCGGTGAGCTGGAAATCCACGCCGTCGACGATGCCCAGCGGCTGCGCCGTGACGAAGTTGCCGCTGACGACGCGGATCCGCGCATTGGCCATCGGCGTGCTCGGCAGTCCCTGCGAGAACGCGGCCTCGATGTCGAGGCGAATGCCGCCCGCGGCGTCGATGACGCAGTCGAGCGTTGCCGCATCGGTGATCCTCAATCCGTGCGCGAGGCGCGTCTCGACGTGCCGCAGCCGCAACAGGTCCTGGACTTGCGGCCGGCACCCGTAGACGACGACGAGCCGGATTCCTAGCGCATGCAGCAGCGACAGGTCGTGGACGAGCGCATTGAGGCGCCCGGCCTCGATCAGCTCGCCGCCGAAGGCCACGACGAACGTGCGGCCGCGATGCGCGTGCACGTACGGCGCGACGTCGCGCAGCCAGGCGACGAAACGCTCCTGGCCGGCGCGAGTCGATGCCGCGGCACTGGCCGGTAGGGTCGCCGAGACGGACGCCGGGACGGTGGAGTCGTTCATCCGACGGATTATATTTGCCGGCCCGCGCAGGCGCCGTACCGGCGCCGCGCCGTTCGCCACGCCGGCGCGATATCGACGACCATCGCCTCCCGTTGAACACCAGCTCTCCCCGTCCCGGCCCGACCGCGTCGCGCCCGCCGCGTGCCGGCCGGCCGCGGGTGCGCACGCCGATCCCGCCGATCACCTTTCCGCCGGATCTGCCCGTCAGCGCGCAGCGCGAGGCGATCGCTGCCGCGATCCGGGCCCACCCGGTCGTCATCGTTTGCGGCGAAACCGGATCCGGGAAGACGACACAACTGCCGAAGATCTGCCTCGAGATCGGTCGCGGGCGCGACGGCATGATCGGGCATACGCAGCCGCGACGCATCGCCGCGAGCTCGATCGCCCGCCGCATCGCGCAGGAGCTGGGCAGCGTGCTGGGGGACGTCGTCGGCTACAAGATCCGCTTCACGGACCAGACACGGCCCGGCGCGTCGGTCAAGCTGATGACCGACGGGATCCTGCTCGCCGAGAGCCAGGGGGATCCTGAACTCTCCGCCTACGACACGATCATCGTCGACGAGGCGCACGAACGATCGCTCAACATCGATTTCCTGCTCGGCTTCCTGCGCCAGCTCGTCGATCGCCGGGCCGACCTGAAGCTCGTCATCACGTCGGCGACGATCGATGCCGAGCGCTTCGCGCGCCATTTCGGGCGCGACGGCGTCGCGGCCCCGGTGATCAACGTTTCCGGGCGCCTGTTCCCGGTCGAGGTCCGCTATCGGCCGGTCCAGGTCGACGACAGCGCCGACGACCGGACGCTGATCGATGCGATCGTCGATGCGGTCGACGAACTCGCGCTCTGCGGGCCCGGGGACGTCCTGGTGTTCCTTCCGGGCGAGCGCGAGATTCGCGAGGCGGCCGAGGGGCTGCGCAAGCACCGGGCCGCCGGGCTCGAGGTGCTGCCGCTGTATTCCCGGCTGTCCGCCGAGGAGCAGGAGAGGGTTTTTCGCCCGGCCGGCGGACGACGGATCGTCCTGGCGACCAACGTCGCCGAGACCTCGCTGACCGTCCCGGGGATCCGCTACGTCGTCGACACCGGGCTCGCGCGCGTCAAGCGCTACTCCTACCGGAACAAGGTCGAGCAGCTGCGGGTCGAGCCGATCTCGCAGGCGGCCGCCGACCAGCGCGCCGGCCGCTGCGGGCGCGTCGCCGCCGGCATCTGCCTGCGGCTTTATGCGGAAGACGACTACGCGCGGCGCCCGCGGTTCACCGACCCGGAGATCCTGCGATCCTCGCTCGCCGGCGTGATCCTGCGGATGAAGTCGCTGCGCCTGGGCGACGTGGCGTCGTTTCCGTTCGTCGAGCCGCCGCCGCCGCGCGCGATCGCCGATGGTTACCAGCTTCTCGCGGAGCTCAATGCGGTCGATTCCGGCAACGAGCTCACCGCGATCGGCCAGCAGCTCGCACGCCTTCCGCTCGACCCGCGCGTGGGTCGGATGCTGCTCGCCGCGCGCGAGCACGGCAGCCTGCGCGAGGTGGCGATCGTCGCCGCCGCCCTGTCGGTCCAGGATCCGCGCGACCGGCCACCGGCGGCGCAGGAGGCGGCCGACGCCGCGCATCGGCGCTTCGCCGACGAGAAGTCGGACTTCTCGGCGCTGCTCAAGCTCTGGACGCACGTCAACGAGCGCGTCGAGCACAAGAAATCGCACCGCAAGCTGGCCTCGGAGCTGCAACAGGAATATCTCAGCCCGCGGCGCGTGCGCGAATGGATCGACATTCACGGCCAGCTCCACGCGCTCGTCGCCGAGCAGGGGTGGCACGTCAGCTCGCTGCCGGCGACCTTCGAGCAGCTCCACGTCGCGCTGCTGGCCGGATTGCTCGGCAATGTCGGCGTCCGGCAGGTCGATGCCGACCCGCGGGAGCCGCCGTACGCCGGCGCGCGCGGCATCAAGTTCCACGTCTGGCCCGGCTCCCCGCTGGCGAAGAAGGGGGGGCGCTGGGTCATGGCTGCGGAGCTCGTCGAGACCTCGAGGCTGTTCGCGCGCACGGTCGCGACGATCGAGCCGACCTGGCTCGAGCGGACCGGGGCGCACCTGTTGCGCAAGTCGCACGGCGATCCGCACTGGGAGAAGAAGCCGGCGCAGGCGATGGTCTTCGAACGGGCCACGCTCTACGGACTGACCGTCTACCAGCAGCGCCGCATTCCGCTCGCTCCGATCGATCCGGCGCGGGCGCGCGAAATCTTCATCCGCGACGGCCTGGTCGCCGGGGAGTTCGAGACCCGCGCGCCGTTCCTCGCGCACAACCTGCGCCTCGTCCGCGAGATTCGGGAACTGGAGCAGAAGGCGCGGCGGCTCGACGTGCTGGTCGACGACGACCTGATCCAGGCGTTCTACGACCGCGTGGTCGGCGCGGAGGTCCACGGCGGCGCGTCGTTCGAACGCTGGCGCGTGAAGGCCGAGGCCACGCAGCCGAAGCTGCTCTACCTGTCTCGCGACGACCTGATGCAGCACCGCGCCGCCGGCGTCACGTCGGAGCAGTTCCCGGCGCGAATGGCGGTCGGCGGCGTCGAATGCGCGCTGAGCTATCACTTCGAGCCGGGGTCGGCGCGCGACGGCGTGACGCTCGCGGTGCCGCTCGTCGTGCTCAATCTGGTCGATGCGAATCGTTGCGAGTGGCTCGTTCCCGGCATGCTGAAGGAGAAGGTCCAGCTCCTGCTGAAATCGCTGCCGCAGAAACTGCGCCGGCATTGCGTGCCGCTGCCCGACTATGCCGCGGGGTTCGTCGGCCGCCACGGCGAGGCGGCCGCCGAGGCGCATCCGGCGTCGCTCGTCGATGCGTTGATCGCCGACCTGCGCGAGCACGCCGGCGTCGCGTGCCGTGCCGAGGATTTCAAGCGCGAGACGCTGCCGGCGCATCTGTCGATGAATATCAAGGTCGTGGACGAGCATGGGCGCCAGCTTGCCGCGGGCCGCAGCCTGCCGCATCTTCGCGCCGAGCTTGGCGCCGAGGCGCAGCGGAATTTCCAGGCGTTGGCGAACGAAGCGACGGCAGGCCGCGGCGAAACGGACGCGCAGGCCGATCGGAACTCCGCTTCCCGGATCACGCCGTCCCGGATCACGGACTGGGACTTCGGGAACCTGCCGGAAATCATGGAGATCCGCCGGCGGGCTGCCGGGCAGGACGTGACGCTGGTCGGCTACCCGGCCCTCGTCGACCGCGGCGACCACTGCACGCTCGAAGTCTTCGAAGACCCGGAGCAGTCGAAGCAGCAGCATCGTGTCGGGCTGCGCCGTCTCTTTCTGCTGCAATTGCGCGAACAGATCAAGTCGCTGGCGAAACCGCTGGCCAGCCTGCAGACGGTGCAGATGCAGGCCTCGACGGTCGCGGCGCTCGCGGCCGCCTGGCCTGGCTTCGACGACTTGCGCCGCGACGTCATCGACGCGGCCGTCGAGCGGACGTGTCTCGTCGAGCCGTGGCCTGCGGACCGGGCTGCTTTCGTCGCGCGGAAAGACGAGGCCCGCGGCCGATTGAGCCTGATCGCGCAGGAGGTCGCGCGCCTGGTCACGACGATCGTCCAGGATGCGGGTGCCGCCGCACGAAAACTCGCCGGTTCGCGGGCATTTCCCCACGCGGTCGCCGACGCGGAGCAGCAGCTCGCGCGTCTGTTTCCTAAGCGCTTCCTCGTCGAAACGCCGCCCGGCGCGCTGGGTCACTACCCGCGCTACCTGAAGGCGATCGCCATCCGCTTCGACAAGCTGCGCGCCGATCCGGCTCGCGACCAGCGCCAGGCCGCCGAGGTCCAGCACCTGCAGGTTCCGTTCCTCCGCGAGCTTGCCGCCCGCAAGGGCGTCGAGGATCCGCGCCTGGAGGAGTTCCGCTGGCTCCTGGAGGAACTGCGGGTGTCGTTGTTCGCCCAGGAGCTGAGGACGGCGGTCCCGGTCAGCCCGAAGCGGCTGGCGAAGGTCTGGCAAAGCCTGCCGCGCTGACCGCGCGGGCAGGCTCCGATGCGCGGATTCAGGCGGATGTCGTGATCAGCGAACCGGCCGCCGGCTGTGTTGCCGTCGGCGACGTCGAGCCAAGGTCTCCGGCCAGCGTGTTGAGGAATTTCACGAGGTCGCTCGACGCGCCGGTCGTGGCCCCCGCGGACGTCCCGTCCGGCGTCGCCGCAGAGCCCGACGACCCCTGCGCCGCGCTCACGAGCGCGCTGAAGTCCTGTTGCAGCGTGGACAGCGCGCTCGTGGACAGCGCGCTATCGGACGTCAACGCGGACGTCGACGCGGACGTCGACGCGGACGTGGACGACGACGAGGAAGCCGACGAGGCGCGGGCGGAGAGGCTCGAGGCCAGCGACTGCAGCTTGCTGCCGAGGTCGCCGTAGCCGTTCGCGCCGTGACGATGGTGGTGGCGGTGGTGGCCGCGGGCGCTCGTCGTCGCCGCGGACGTGCTGGCGCTCGCGGTTGCTCCGCTCGACGGCGTCGTGCTGGTCGCCCCGCCGGCCGATGTGGTGGC
>DATKPC010000031.1:0-12964 GCA_035524275.1 Burkholderiaceae bacterium | reverse complement strand
TGGATTCCGGTTGCAGGATCGTCGTGGAAAGCGGCGGCTACGCGTACGCATCGATCCGCCTTGCGGCACCGCAGGCGCCGCAGGACGGCGCGACGTTCATCGCTCACGGCAGGCAAGCCGCCTACGGCGATCCGCGCATCGAGGGCATCCTGCGCGATGTCGCGCCCGGCGTCGAACCGGCGGGCGACGTGCGCCTCTGGCGGCGGCCCGATCGCCCGCGCGCCGGCGCGCCGCCGGCGTCACGCGGCGAGCCCGCCGCGCCGGCCTCGTGCGTCGCGCTGGCGCTGCGGCATGCGGAGCAGGACCTGGGCGTGCTCCATATCCTGTCGGACGACGAAGCCGCGTTCCCGCCGGAGGAGATCGAACTGCTGCGCGAACTCGCCAGCGATCTCGCGTTCGGGCTCGTCACGCTGCGGGCGCGCGCCGCCGAGATCGCCCGCGAAGCCGCGCTCGCCGAGGCCGTGCGGGTGGCGCGGCAGCGCTCGCAGTTCATCGCGCAGATGAGCCACGAGCTGCGGACACCGCTCAACGCGATACTCGGCTGCGCCCAGCTGCTCGACCACGCGCCCGACGAAGCGGTGCGACGCCGACGCCTGGTCAAGATCCTGCTCGACAGCGGCGATCATCTGCTCGCGCTGATCGAGGACATCCTGGACCTCGCGCGGATCGACGCCGGCAAGCTCGAGCTGCGCGCCGTGCCGATCCGCCTCGACGAATTCTTCGAATCCGTCAGCGAAATCAGTCGCGTCAAGGCGGAGGAGAAGCACCTGCAGTTCCGGCTCGCACTGGCGCCCGGCTTGCCCGTCGCCGTCGCGGCGGATGGCAAGCGCCTGCGCCAGGTCCTGCTCAACCTGCTCAGCAATTCGGTGAAGTTCACCGACAGCGGCGCGGTCTCGCTGCGGGTGTCGCGGGTCGGCGCCGACACGCCGGCTCCGGGCGCCGCGCGGCACGTCGCGCGCTTGCGATTCGAGATCGAGGACACCGGCGTCGGAATGAACGAGGAACAGAGTTCGCGGCTGTTCCAGCCGTTCGAGCAGGTCGGCGACAGCGCCCGGCGCCAGGGTGGCGCCGGCCTGGGACTGGCCATCAGCCTGCCGTTGATTCGCCTGATGGGCGGCGACATCCAGGTGCGCAGCGCGATCGGGCGCGGCAGTACCTTCTCGTTCGAGCTCGATTTTCCGGTCTGCGACGACGCGGCGTAGCAAGGCAAGTTCTGCGGCCCGCTTGCGGGCGCGCCGCCGGCCGCCTTGCACCACGCTGTCGCCGCGCCTCGTCGCCGCGCCTCAACTGTCGATCAGCTTGCCGTCGTCCTCGAAGAACGGATACGGCCCGTCGAACCGTCCGACCGGCACCACGTGCGAGACGAGCGAGCCGTCGATCCAGTGGTGCAGCATGAACCCCGGCGGCTCCATCATGAAACGGCTCGGCGCCTCGCGTCGCAGGTCCAGCGCCACCTGGTGGGCCGGGCTCGGGCAGGTCAATGCCGGGCGGCCACCGACCGAGGCGCGGATCGTCCGATGCAGGTGGCCGCAGAGCACGAGCTCGACCTGCGGGTTGTGCGCCAGGATCGACGCAAAGCCCTCGCGGCCGACGAGGCCGATGCGGTCCATGTGCGCGATGCCGGTCGGAAACGGCGGGTGGTGCATCAGGATCAGCGTCGGCATCACCGGGTGTTGCGCCAGCGTCCGCTCCAGCCACGCAAGGCGCGTGTTGCACAGCAAGCCGCCGCTCTCGCCCGGTACGTTCGTATCCAGCCCGATGAGCCGCAGCGGATGCTCGTCGATCGCGTACTGCAGGAAGCCGGAAGACGGCAGGTAGCCGCCGTCGGCGAATGCCGCGCGCATCGCGTCGCGCTCGTCGTGGTTGCCGGGCACGACGAACAGCGGCTGCTTCAGCGGCGCGAGGATCGAGCGCAGCAGTTCGTACTCCTCCGGGCGCCCGATGTCGACGAGATCGCCGGTCACGACGACGACGTCGGGCGCCGGTACCAGCGCCGCGATGGCCGCGACGCAATCGCGCAGCATCGTCGCGGTATCCACGACGCGGTAGGCGAGGTGGCCCGGGCGCTTGATGTGGGTATCGGTGATCTGCGCGACCAGCATGCTCATTCTCCCGGCCACGCGAACACGCCGCCGGGATCGACGCGCAGCCGCAACCGCTCCCCGCGATGGTATTCCCGATGCGCCGCCGAATCGACCACGAGCGCGCGTGGATTTTCGACATCGACGAGCAGCCGCGTCCGGTCGCCGTGGAAGAGGACCGAGCTCACGGTCCCGACGAGCCCATCGTCCGCGGGTTCGCCCTCGTCGACGACGTGGACGTGCTCCGGCCGGAACATGATCTCGACGGCTTCGGAGCCGGCGGCGGTCCGCGGAATCCGACCGGCTGCGCCGGCGATTCGTCCCGCGGCGCACAGGAAGCTGTCGCCATCCCATCTTCCGGCGAGTCGGTTCATCGTCCCGATGAACTCCGCGACGAACCGCGAAGCCGGCCGCCGATAGATCTCGCGCGGGGTACCGATTTGCGCGATCCGCCCGTGATCCATGACGGCGACGCGGTCGCCGAGCGCCATCGCCTCGGCCTGGTCGTGCGTGACATAGACCGTCGTGATGTGCAGCCGTCGCAGCAGCGCGTCGATCTCGGCCCGCAACGTGTCGCGCAGCCGGGCATCGAGCGCGGTCAGCGGCTCGTCGAGCAGCAGCGCGCGAGGCCGCACCGCCAGCGCGCGCGCGAGCGCGACGCGTTGTCGCTGGCCACCGGAGAGCTGGTCGACACGGCGCGGCGCCAGCGCCTCGATGCGCATCATCTGCAGCATCTCCCCGACCCGGGCATCGATTTCCGCAACGGACAGCCGGCGGATCTTGAGCCCATAGCCGATATTGCCCGCCACCGTCATGTTCGGGAACAGCGCATACGACTGGAACACCATCCCTACGTGTCGCTGCTCGATCGGCAGCGCCGTGACGTCGCTGTCGCCGAACAGCACCCGGCCTCCGGGGTCCGGCCGCTCCAGCCCGGCAATGAGCCGCAGCGTCGTCGTCTTGCCGCAACCGGATGGCCCGAGCAGCACCAGCGTCTCGCCGGCGCCGATCGACAGGTCGATCGGCTGCAGCGCCCGGTTGCCGCCGTCGAAGGTCTTCGCGCAACCGCGCAGCTCGATGCCGACCGCCCGCTCGCCGAGCGTCATCGGACCCTCGCTCCGCCCAATCGTTGCATGGCAACGAGCAGCGGCACGATCATCAGCAGGAAGAGCAGCGTGTACGCGCTGCCGACCTCGAGCCGCAGCGATGCGTAGGCGTCCGCGAGGCCCACCGGCAGCGTCTTCGTGAGCGGCGTGTGCAGCAGCCACGTCATGTTGAATTCCCCGACCGACAACGTGTAGACCATCAGCGCGCCGGCGAGGATGCCGCCGCGGCAGCTCGGCAGCACGACATCGACGAATCGTCGCCAGAAGCCGGCGCCGAGCGATGCCGCGCCCTCCTCCAGCGTCGCCACGTTGACCGCGCCGAGCACCGCGAGCACCGAGCGCACCATGAAGGGCAGCGTGAACAGCACGTGGCCGACGAGGATGAACGTCCACGACGTCCGGAACCCGCGCAGCGACCCGTAGGTGACGATCAGCGCGAGCGCCGTGGCGAGTCCCGGCACCGCGACCGGCAGCACGAGCAGCTCCTCCGCGAATCGCGCGAAGGTCGACGAGGACCGCGACAGCGCGTAGGCCAGCGGAATGCCGAGGAGGAGCGTGATCGCCAGGCATGCGGTCGCGATCCCGAGCGACAGGAAGATCGTGTCGCGATAGCCGCTCCAGACCTCGGCGACCCAGCGCAGCGTGAGCCCGCTGTCCAGTCCGACGAAGACATTGACCGTGAGTCCGGCGGCGACCGACAGGACGATCGGCACGACGAGGAACACGCAGACCGCGAGCGTGAACGCGAGCTGCACGACGAACGCGAGCGACGGGCGGGCCTTCATCCGGCCGCCGCGACGGTCGAGCCCGCGAAACTGCGCCCGGCGGCCAGCACGGCCCACGCCACGGCCCCGAGCACGAACGACAGCGCCGCCGCCGCCGCGATGTTGGCCGACAGCGTGAACTCGGTGTAGATCACCATGGGCAGCACGTCGATCCGCGTCGCGAGCGTAAACGCGGTGCCGAACGCGCCGACCGCGGTCGCGAAGCAGATCGCTCCCGCGGACAGCAGCGCCGGCTTCAGCCCCGGGATCAGGACGTCGACGACGATGCGCCAGCCGGAGGCGCCCAGCGAGCGCGCCGCCTCCGGCAGTCGCGGGTCCAGCTTCTCCGCGGCGGCGACGAGGGTCAGGATGGTCCGCGGAATCGAGAAATAGACATAGCCCGTCAACAGCCCGGTGAGCGAGTAGGCGAAGACGACGCGATGACCGAATGCCAGGTTCGTGATCGTGCCGATCAGGCCCTGCCGGCCGGCGAGCATGATGACGAGGAAGCCGACGACGACGCCCGGAAACGCCAGCGGCAGCGTCAGCAGCGCAAGAAGCAGCGAGCGTCCGCGAAACCGGTTTCGCTGCAGGAACACGCCGGCGACGCCGCTGACGACGAGCGTGATCGCCGTCGTCGCCGCGGCGACCGCGAGCGTCGCGACGAGCGCGCTGCGATAGGTCGCATCCGTCACGATCGCGGCGTACGCCGCGAGCCCGTCGCGGCCGCTCGCGCCGATGACGGCCAGTCGCGCCATCGGCAGCAGGAAGAACGCGATGAAGAACAGCGCGCCCGGAACGAGCAGGGCGCGGGTCCAGCCACGATCACGCATCGCGCGCGGTCCTCACACTATCCCCCACCCCTCTCCCCCACCCCTCTCCCGCCTGCGCGGGCGAGGGGAGTTTCGTCGTCGCAATGGCCTACACCGCGTCAATGGCTGACGCCGTGACTCCCCTCGCCCGCTCCGCGGGAGAGGGGTGGGGGAGAGGGAGGGCGCGAGAACGACGCCGCGAACTCGAGACCCTCACCGCACTTCGTTGCGGTAGCGCTCGATGATCCGCGGCTGCGCCGCCGCAAGCCGCTTCAATTCAACCGGCTTCGCGCGGGCGTATTCCGATTCCGGAAGAAAGCGCGCCTTCGCGTCGGCCGACAGCAGTTCCGGGAACACCGGACGCAGGTACGCGTTGCCCCACATCGTCTGGCTCTCGTCCGACAGCACGAAATCGAGGACCTTCCTGCCGTTGTCGGCGTCCGGGGCGCCCTTCACGAGCCCCATCACGTACGGGAACGTCAACGTGCCCTCCTTCGGGATGACGAACGCGACCGGCGCCTTGTCGGTGTACAGCGCGCGATAGGCGTTGAAGTCGTAATCGATCAGGATCGGAATTTCGCCTGACAGCACGCGCGCGTAGGACGTCTGCTTCGGGACGATCGGGTCATTTTCCGCGAGCTTGCGGAAATACCGGATCCCGGCGTCCAGGTTGTCGTAGCTGCCGCCGAGCGCGAGGTTCACCGCCATCACGCCAAGCTGGCCGACCGCGGCCGACGTCGGGTCGAGATACCCGACGAGCCCCTTGTAGTCCGGCTTGAGCAGGTCGCTCCACGATTGCGGCACCGGCTTGCCGTTCAGCGCGGCCTTGTTGACGAAGAAGCCGAGGGTCCCGGAATGGATCGTGAACCAGTATCCCTCCGGATCCTTCAACGAGGCGGGAATGCGGTCCCAGCGCGCCGGCTTGTACGGCGCGAGCACGCCGGCGTCGCGCGCGGGATCCGCGGCGATGCCGCCAAGATACGTGACGTCCGCGACCGGGCTGGCCCGCTCCGCGATCAGCGCCGCGATCGCCTGGCCGGAGTTCTTGTTGTCCGGCGGCACGTCGATGCCCAGCCGGGCCTTGATGGCCTTCAGTTGCGAGCCCCAGTCGGCCCATTCCGGCGGGCAGTTGTAGCAGATCGCGCGCTGCGGCGTGCCCGCGGTCGTCACCGCCATCGGCGCGGCCATCAGCACGGCAACCAGCGCCATCGCGGCCGCGCCGGCGCCCGCCTTCCGCGTCGCGTGCCGCCCCCGTTCCTTCTCGTCCATCGTCGTCCTCCGGCTCCCGGCTCCACGCCGTACGATGCCACGGCGCGCCGCGAATGACGAGCCGCCGCCGACGGCGCCCCACAAGGCCGCGTCGATTCATCGAGCGGTCACCGAAGCCATCTAGCGTTTCCGGTTCCGCGGACCGCTTCGCATGACCGACCACGCCGACTCCCGCCAGATCGCGTCGCTGCGCCGACGGCTGCAGGACCTTGCGCAGCTCCTCGACGATGCGGAGGCGACGCACCGCGCCGCGATCGACCGCGTGCTGCCGAAGCATCGGCGCAGCGCGCTGAACCTGGCGCACTACCTGGCGTTGCGACAGCAGGACATTCGCTCGCTGCAGCTCGAGCTGGCCGATGTCGGCCTGTCGTCGCTCGGCCGCAGCGAAGGCCACGTGCTCGACACGATCGACCGGCTGTGCGGTTGGCTGGGGCACATGACGCCGCCGCACCGCTCCGCCGAATCGATCGACTCGCGCGTGGCCGAACGGCTGCTGCACGCCAACACCCGCGCGCTGTTCGGCCCGCGGCCGGCCGACCGCCACGTCTACATCATGGTGACGGCGCCGGACCCCGTCGAGGCGACCGACGCCTGGGCCGATGGCCTGCTCGCGGCCGGCGCCGACCTGCTGCGGATCAACGGCGCCCACGGCACGCCGGCCGACTGGGAGGACGTCGCGCTGCGCTTCCGCGGTCGCGCCGCGATCGCCGGCCGCGGCATCCGGATCATCGTCGACCTGCCGGGCCCGAAGCTGCGGACCGAGATCCACGCCGTCGACGAGGGCGTGATCCATGTTCCGCGCCGCAAGGATCGATTCGGCCGCTCGTTGCAGCCGAGCCGCGTCCTGCTGGCGGCCACGGCGACGCCGATGGCCTCCGGCGATCCCGAACCGCTGCCGACGGTTCCGATTCCCGCGACGTGGGTCGCGCACCTGAAGGTCGACGACGAACTGCAGCTGACCGATCCGAGCGGCCGCGTCCAGGACCTGCGGGTCGTCGAGGTGTCACCGCACCCGGTCGCCGAATGCCGGCATTCGCTGTACGTGGCCACCGGGCTCGCGCTCGCGTGGCGCCGCCACGGCAAGCTGCACGCGGAAGGGGTCGTCGGCCAGGTCCCGGACGAACCCTGTCGCGTCGCGCTCGCGCCCGGCGACCGTTTCGTGCTGGGCGATGACGACGCGGCGACGGCCGGCGAACTGCCGGCGCTCGTCTTTCCGGAACCGCAACTCCTGGCGCAGGTGCGCGAGGGCGAGCGCGTCGTGCTCGACGACGGCAAGGTGCTCGCGATGGCGGAGGAGGTGCGCCCCGGCGCGCTCGTTTGCCGTGTCGTGCGCACGCTGAAGGCCACGACGCGGCTGCGCAGCGGCAAGGGCGTCGCGTTTCCGGACAGCGATCTGGCGCTCGGCACGCTGGGCGAAGGCGACGAGCAGGCGCTCGCGTTCGCGCTGGGTCACGCCGACGCGGTCGGCGTCTCGTTCGTCAACGGTCCCGCCGACGTCGCGCTGATCGGCGACCGCATCGCGGCGTCCGGCAAGGCCGGCTTCGGGATGCTGCTGAAGCTGGAGACCCGCGCCGCGATGACGAACCTGCCGGCGATCCTGTTCGAGGCGCTGCGCTACGACCCGGTGGGCCTGATGATCGCGCGCGGCGACCTCGCGATCGACGTCGGCTTCGAGCGCCTCGCCGAGATGCAGGAGGAACTGCTCTGGTTCGGCGAGGCCTGCCACCTGCCGGTCGTCTGGGCCACCCAGGTCCTGGACTCCGTCGCGCACTCCGGACTGCCGACGCGCGCCGAGGTCACCGACGCCGCGATGTCGATGCGCGCCGAGTGCGTGATGCTCAACAAGGGACCTCACATCGATGTCGCGACGCGCGTGCTCGCCGACATCATCCGCAAGATGGAGAAGCACCAGTACAAGAAGCGCAGCCTCCTGCGCCCGTTGTCGATCGCGCGTCGCGCCGAGGCGGCGAACGAGGAGGAGCCGCGGGCGTGAGCGGGCGGCGGACGTCGCGTGCACCCTCTCCCCCACCCCTCTCCCACTTCGCGGGAGAGGGGAGTCTCGGCGTCGCCATGGCGACGATGTCTCGATGGGCGACGACGAAACTCCCCTCTCCCGCTCCGCGGGAGAGGGGTGGGGGAGAGGGTCGACGCATGACGTCGATTCCCCCGCCGCGCTCCCCGCATCACCCCCGCCCCTCCCCAACCCCTTTCATCATGATGTCAACGAACCGCGCCGTGACCTCCTCGACGTGCGCCTTGCGCGCCCGCGCCGACTCCAGCTTCGTCGCCAGCGGTCCATCGATCATCAGGCACGCCAGCCCGTGCACGTGGGCCCAGTAGACGCTCGCTAGCGCCGGCGCCGCCTCGTCGCCGTGGACGAGGCGCACCAGCCGCTCCAGCTCGGCATAGGCGCGTGCCCCCGCCTCCTGCAGCAACGGAAACCGCTGCGGATTGCAGACATCCGGCCGGAACATGATCCGGAATACGCCCGGGTGCGACAGCGCGAAGTCGACGTATGCGCGCCCGGTCGCGGCCATCGCCGCGCGCACCCCCTGCGTCGGCGCGAGGTCGTTCGCCGCGACGAGTCGTCGTGCCAACTCGTCGAAGCCGTCGGCCACGAGCGCCGCGAGAATCGACTCGCGGTCCTCGAAGTAGTGATAGGGCGCCTGGTGCGTGCATCCTGCGCGGCGCGCCACCTCGCGCATGCTGAGCGCACCCGGTCCGGCTTCATCGAGCAGTTTCCGGCTCGTCGCCAACAGCGTCGCGCGCAGGTCGCGCGCGGGGTCGGCGGCGGGGCGTCCCGGTCGTCTGGCATTCATCGCATGAACAGTGTACGGCCCGGACTTGACACTGTCTAGTTGCGGCGGCAAAGTGCGAGTCGTTGACTTGACGTTGTCTAATTTTTCGAACGAACGACGGCGAGCGGGCGGTCGCCGCGGCCGCCATCTCGCGAGGGAGTCCCTGCCATGTACGACGCGATCGTCATCGGATCCGGAATCGGCGGCCTGACCGCGGCCGGCCTGCTCGCCGGCGTTGCCGGCAAGAAAGTCCTCGTGCTGGAGAAGCACTCCGAACCCGGCGGACTGACGCATGTTTTCCGCCGCGATGGCGCCGCGTGGGACGTCGGGCTGCACTACATCGGCCAGGTCCAACCCGGATCGCCAATTCGCCAGTTCTTCGACTACCTCTCCGGCGGCGAGCTGCGCTGGAACCGGATGCCCGACGCCTTCGAGCGTTTCATCTACCCCGGGCTCGACTTCACGGTCCCTTCGGACGCGGCCACCTATCAGCGCCGTCTCATCGAGCGCTTTCCGCAGGAAGCCGCCGCGATTCGCCGCTACTTCCGCGACGTGCGCGCCGTCGGGCGCTGGGCCACGCTGGGTTTCGTGCAGGCGATGGTGCCGCGGCCGATCGCGCCGCTCGTGCGTGCGATCCAGCGGCTGACCGGACGCAAGGGGCTGATGACGACGGGGGCCTACCTGGAGGCGCGGTTTGCCTCGCCCCAGTTGCGGACACTGCTCGCGAGCCAGTGGGGCGACTACGGTTTGCCGCCGTCGCGAAGTGCCTTCGCGATCCACGCGCAGATCGTCGCGCACTACCTCGAGGGCGCGTGGTTTCCGGAAGGCGGCGCCAGCCGCATCGCGCGGACCTTCGAGAAGGGCATCGAGGCGCGCGGCGGCGCCGTGCGCGTCTGCCAGGACGTCGAGTCGATCCTGCTGCAGGACGGCCGCGCGGTCGGCGTGAAGGTCGTCGACCGCCGCGGGCCGGAGCCCATCACGATCACGCACCGGGCGCCGATCATCATTTCCAGTGTCGGCGCGCCGACGACCTATCAGCGGCTGCTCCCGGTCGAGGGCGACGTCGGTGCACGGACCGTCGCGGTGCGCGCGTCGATCGACCGCCTCGGCACGGGGCTGTCGGCCGTGACGCTGTACCTGCGGCTGAAGTCGAGTGCCGCCACGCTCGGCGTGCATGGCGAGAATTTCTGGGTCAATCGGGACCTCGATCACGAGGCGCTGCAGGCCCACGGCCAGGGCCTCCTCGACGGGCGACCGGCGAGTCTCTACCTGTCGTTCCCGTCGCTGAAGTCCGGCGACGACCGCTTCCACACCGCGGAGATCATCTCGTTCGTGGATTCGGCGGCATTCGACGCGTGGCGCGACCGACCCAAGGGGAATCGCGGCCGCGACTACGCCGCGCTGAAGCGACGGATCGCCGACGGCTTGCTGGCCTTGGCGGATACCGCCGTTCCCGGATTGGCCGCCCTCGTGACCTATTCGGAATTGTCGACGCCCCTGACGGTCGAGCACTACACGTCGCACCCCGGTGGCCGGTTCTACGGCCTGCCGGCGACGCCCGAGCGCTATCGCTCGCAGGGGCTCGGTCCGGCAACGCCGATACCCGGCCTGGTCCTGGCCGGCCAGGATGCCGGCGGCCTGGGCATCGTCGGCGCGATGATGGGCGGCGTCGGCGCCGCGTGCCAGGTCCTGGGGGCGCGCGGTTTCCCGCGGATTCGCGCCGCGGCCGCGAAGGGACAGCGCCTTGTCGAACGCGACATCGTGTCGACGGAAAAGCGGCGCGCGGTGATCGCGGCCAAGAAACCGGTCACGCCGTCGATCTGGCGCATCGAACTGGCGCTCGACGCGCCGATCGACGGTTTCGCGCCGGGGCAATTCGCCCGGCTGCGTGTCGCCGAGTTCGAATGGCGCGACTACTCGATCGCGGCGCTCGACGGCGATCGCGTGCATCTGCTCGTCAGCACCGCAACCGGCGGATGCGGGTCGCGATTCGTCGCCGGCGTCGAGCCCGGCACCGCGACGCAGGTCGAGCTGCCGCTCGGCCAGTACACGCTGGCGCGCAACGCGCACCGAAAGATCTTCGTCGCCACCGGGACCGGGATCGCGCCGTTCCTGCCGATGTTCCGGCAGCTCGAACGCGAAGGTGGACTCGAGCGCGCGGAGCTCTACTTCGGCTGCCGGACCCGCGCGGCGGATTTCACGTCGGAATTCCAACCGCTGCCGCCGATCGTCGTGCGCTGCACGAGCCAGGACGATCCGCCGGCCGGCGGCTTCAGCGGGCGCGTGACCGCCGCGCTCGCGAGCCTCCCGTTCGAACCTACATCGACGGACTTCTACGTCTGCGGTTCCGCGGCGATGGTGGCCGACTGCCGGGATGTCCTGGAGCAGCGACGGGCCGAACACCTGTCCATCGAAACCTACTGATCGCCCCGCGGCGCGACCCGCTGCCGTCAGATCAAGACGCCTCGCGCGGCCTCGTCCCCAGCCAGTCGCCGATCACCAGTTCGTACGCCCGGGCCAAGCCGAGCAGCGCGCGCTCCCCGCGCGGTTTGCCGATCAGTTGCATCCCCATCGGCAACCCCGACGGCCCGAACCCGACCGGCACGCTGATGCACGGCAGCCCGGCGAACGTCGCGTAGATCACCACCTCCATCCAGCGGTGGTACGTGTCCATCTCGCGGCCCGCGATCCGCCGCGGCCAGCGCTGCGTCGCTTCGAACGGCCACACCTGCGCCGTCGGCAGCACGAGCACGTCGAGCGTCGAGAACATCGACAGCATCTGCTGGTAGAACACGGTCCGCTGCGCGCTCGCCTGCAGCGCCTGCGCGCCGGTGAGATCGGCGGCTTCGTCGAACTCCCAGAGCGCTTCCGGCTTGATGCGCTCGCGGTTGCGCGGCACCGCGAGCAGCGGCGCGATCCGCGCCGCGACGAGCCACCGCCGCCACGTCAGCCAGGCCTGCCAGACCATTTCGGTCGAGAACGCCGGCCGGCACGACTCGACGTGGCAGCCGATCG
This sequence comes from Burkholderiaceae bacterium, assembly GCA_035524275.1. Lineage (GTDB taxonomy): Bacteria > Pseudomonadota > Gammaproteobacteria > Burkholderiales > Burkholderiaceae_F > DATKPC01. The sequence continues at coordinate 1,119 of DATKPC010000031.1, read as the reverse complement.
CGGCGAGCCGCCGCAGCCCCAGCTCGCAGGCGTCCAGGATGCCCGGCTCCATCGGCAGGTAGCCGTCGAGGTCACCCAGCCAACCGATGCGCACCGCCTTCGGATCGATCTCACCCAGCCCCTGCGCGAACGGAGCTTCGTCCGGCAGCGACAGCGGCACGCGCGGATCGAAGCCCGCCTGCACGTCGAGCAGCATCGCGACGTCGAGCACCGTGCGGCCCATCGGCCCCTCGGTGCCGAGCTGCGACACCCAGGCATCCTGCGCCGGCCACAGCGGCACGCGGCCTTGGCTCGGCCGCAGGCCGAAGACGTTGTTCCATGCCGCCGGATTGCGCAGGCTGCCCATGAAGTCGCTGCCGTCGGCAACGCTCAGCATCCGCGTTGCCAGCGCGACCGCGGCGCCGCCGCTGCTGCCACCGGCGGACCGCGTCGGGTCGTAGGCGTTGCGGGTGATCCCGAACACGTCGTTGAACGTGTGCGAGCCGAGCCCGAACTCCGGCGTGTTCGTCTTGCCGATGACGATGCAGCCGGCCGCCTTCATCCGCTGCACCATCAGGCCGTCTTCCATCGGCACGTAGTCGCGCAGCAGCGGCGAGCCGAGCGTCGTCGGGATGCCGGCGGTCGCCGCCATGTCCTTGATCGCCTGCGGAATCCCGTGCAGCCAGCCGATGGCCCGCGACTCGGCGCCCTTGCCCGCGAGCTGCCTGTCGCAGGCATCCGCTTCGCGCAGCAGCGCGTCGCCGTCGCGCAGGCTGACGATCGCGTTGACGGTCGGATTGACCGCGTCGATCCGCGTCAGCGTCGCCAGCATGATCTCGCGACACGAGACCTTCCGCCGGCGGATGGCCGCCGCCATCTCATGCGCGGGAAGATCGGTGATGTCCATCGACGCACTCCAGGAATGTGGTTAGCCGCCGGCCCTCTCCCCCACCCCTCTCCCGCTTGCGCGGGCGAGGGGAGTCTCGGCGTCGCGAAAGGGGGACGCCGTCGGCATAGCTGACGCCGTGACTCCCCTCTCCCGCGGCGCGGGAGAGGGGTGGGGAGAGGGCCGGATGGTGAATGGGGCAAGATGGTGATAGGACCGGACGGCGCCCACACCACAACCCGCCCCCCCCCCAC
>DATKPC010000030.1:0-4860 GCA_035524275.1 Burkholderiaceae bacterium | reverse complement strand
CCATCGGATCGTCTATGTCGGCAACGCCGCGCAGACGCTGCACCCGGTGGCCGGCCAGGGCTTCAATCTTGGGGTACGCGATTGCGTCACGCTGGCGGAATGCCTCGTCGAGGGCGTCGCCGACGACTGCGCCGATCCGATGGCCGCGCTGGACACGTACACGCGCCGGCGCCGCCTCGACCGCCGCACGATCGCGACGATCACCGGTGCGATGCCCGATCTTTTTGCCTCGCGCCTCGCGCCCGTCGCGGCGGTGCGGTCCGCCGGCCTCGCGCTGTTCGGCGTCGCCGCGCCGTTGCGGCGCGCGCTCGGCCACGTGCTGATGTTCGGCGTCCGCTGACGACCGCGGCGATCGCTCCGCCATCCCGCATTCGCTGATCCGCCGTTCGGACGTTTCGACCGGCGGTCGCGTCAAGCGCGGTTTCAAGCGGCGCCGACGCGCGCGCGGTTGGCTACAATGCGCGCCTTTTCCGCACCGTTTCCTTCGCGCCCTGCGCTTGCCGCGGCAGCCCATGCAGATTGGACCCTACGCCCTGTCAAGCCCGGTGCTGATGGCACCCATGGCCGGCGTGACCGACCGCCCGTTCCGACGCCTGTGCCGTCGCCTCGGCGCCGCGTACGTCGTTGGCGAAATGGCGGCGTCGGATCCGCGGCTGTGGACCAGCCGCAAGACCGCGCTGCGACTCGATCACGAGGGCGAAGAAGCGCCGATCGCGGTGCAACTTGCCGGCGCGGACCCCGCGGTGCTGGCCGAAGCGGCGCGCTACAACGTCGCGCGCGGCGCACAGGTCATCGACATCAACATGGGGTGCCCCGCGAAGAAGGTCTGCAACGTCTCGTGCGGATCGGCGCTGCTGCGCGACGAGGGCCTCGTCGGTCGCATCCTGGATGCCGTCGTCGCGGCAGTCGACGTGCCCGTCACGCTCAAGTTTCGGACCGGCTGGGACCTCGCGAACCGCAATGCGGTGGCGATCGCACGGATGGCGGAAGCCGCCGGGATCCGCATGCTGGTCCTGCACGGCCGCTCGCGCGCCTGCGGCTATCGCGGCGAGGCGGAATACGAGACGATCGCCGCCGTCAAACGCGCGGTCGCGATCCCGGTGGTGGCGAACGGCGACATCGACAGTGGCGCGAAAGCGCGGCGCGTCCTCGACCTGACCGGCGCCGATGCCGTGATGATCGGCCGCGCGGCGCACCGCCGGCCGTGGATCCTGCGCGACATCGCGCACTATCTCGCGCACGGCGCGCCGGCGCCCTCGACGCCGATCGGCGACATCGGCCCGGCACTGCAGCAGCACCTCGACGAGCATCACCGTTTCCATGGCGCCGCCGGCGTCCGCAGCGCCCGCAAGCACCTGATCGCCTACGCGCACGGGCTTGCCGGCGACCGCGATGCCCGCGCGACAACGTTCTGCGATCGAATGAACCGTATCGAATCGTGCGACGAACAGGCACGCGCCTTCGACGCGTTCCTGCGCGACTGCCACGCGGCGTCCGCCGTGGCCTTCGAACCGATGGAGCCGAATCGGGTGCTGCATTGACCGCCGCGCGCGGCGCGGCCGCCGCATCCCACCGGAGTTCCCGTTGAAGCCGGCGTCCGCGTCCCCGGCGCGCCGCCACGCGCCGCCCGGCGAAACCATCGCGCAACCCGGCGTCGACGACACGCTCGAAGCTTGCGTGCTGCGCAACCTCGAGCGGTATTTCACGGACCTCGACGGCGCGCCACCGCATGCGCTGCACGAAATGGTGCTGCGCGCGGTCGAGCGGCCGCTGCTCGCGTTCGCGCTCGAGCGCTGCGCCGGCAACCAGTCGGCCGCGGCCGAACTGCTGGGCATCAATCGGAACACGCTGCGCAAGAAGCTGATCGACTACCGGATCGGCAACTGAAGGATCGGCAACCGTACGCCGCCCCGCCGACGACCCACGAGGCTACGCTCCGCATGAAGACGGCACTGATCAGCGTTTCCGACAAGACCGGCGTCGTCGAATTCGCGCGCGCGCTCGCCGGCCTGGGCTTCCGGATCCTGTCGACCGGCGGGACCGCACGGCTGCTGGCCGATGCCGGCGTCGAGGTCACCGAGGTCGCCGAGCACACCGGTTTCCCGGAAATCCTCGATGGTCGCGTCAAGACACTGCATCCGCGCGTCCACGCCGGCCTGCTGGCGCGCCGCGACCATGCGGAGCACATGAACGCGCTGGCGCGCCACGGCATCGACCCGATCGACATCCTGGCGGTCAACCTGTATCCGTTCGAACGCACGGTCGCTGCGCCGGATTGCCGGTTCGACGACGCGGTCGAGAACATCGACGTCGGCGGCCCGGCGATGCTGCGCGCCGGGGCCAAGAACTACGAATCGGTCGCCGTTGTCGTCGATCCGGCGGACTACCCCGCGGTGGTCGAGCAGTTGCGCTCGCATGGTCGGGTCGGGTCGGCGCTGCGCTTCGCACTGGCGCGCAAGGTCTTCGCGCATACGGCGCGCTACGACGGCGCGATCAGCGGCTACCTGAGCGCGCTGGACGACAACGGTTCGCGCCGCGACTTCCCGGAAGTGCTGACGCGCCAGTGGACGCGGATGCAGGAACTGCGCTACGGCGAAAACCCGCACCAGAGGGCCGCGCTCTACCGCGACGTCGGCGCCCACGGCGCGCCGGCGGGCCTGCTGGCGTCGTTCACGCAGGTCCAGGGGAAGGAACTTTCGTACAACAACATTGCGGACGCCGACGCCGCCTGGGATTGCGTGCGTGCGTTCGACGCGTCGGCCTGCGTGATCGTCAAGCATGCGAACCCCTGCGGCGTCGCGGTCGGCGCCAGCCCGGCCGAGGCCTACGCCGCCGCGTTCAGGACCGACCCGACCTCGGCGTTCGGCGGCATCATCGCGTTCAATCGCGCCGTCGACGGCGCCGCGGCCAGCGCCGTCGCGAAGCAGTTCGTCGAGGTCGTCATCGCGCCCGCGTTCGATGCGGCAGCCCGCGCCGTCTTCGCGTCGAAGCAGAACGTGCGACTGGTCGAGATCGTGCCGGGAAACGGGCGCAACGACCTCGACTTCAAGCGCATCGGCGGCGGCCTGCTGGTGCAGACTCCGGATGCCGACGCGGTCGGCGCCGCCGACCTCAAGGTCGTCACGCGCCGTGCCCCGACCGAGGCCGAAGTCGGCGACCTGCTGTTCGCATGGCGCGTCGCGCAGTACGTGAAATCGAACACGATCATCTTTGCGCGCGCCGGGATGACGCTCGGGATCGGTGCCGGGCAGATGAGCCGCGTCGATGCCGCGCGGATCGCCGCGATCAAGGCGAACGACGCCGGTCTCTCGCTTGCCGGCTCGGCGGCCGCCTCGGACGCCTTCTTCCCGTTCCGCGACGGCCTGGACGTGCTGGTCAACGCCGGAGCGACCTGCGTCATCCAGCCCGGAGGCAGCGTTCGCGACAACGAGGTGATCGCGGCGGCCGACGAGCACGGGATCGCGATGGTCCTGACCGGTGTGCGCCACTTCCGCCATTGAGCGGCCGCGCAGGCTGTCGATGGCGGTCGTGAAGATCCTCGGCATCGACCCCGGATTGAACCGCACCGGCTACGGCGTCGTCGCCGCCGAAGGCGATCGGCTGCGCTGTGTCGACTTCGGGGTGATCGCGGTGCCGGCCGGCGAACTGCCGCTGCGGCTCGGGTTCATTTTCGAGCGCCTCGCCGGCGTGATACGCGACGCGCAGCCCGACCGCGCCTGCATCGAGGAGGTATTCGTCAACGTCAACCCGAAGACGACACTGCTTCTGGGGCAGGCGCGTGGCGCCGCGATCTGCGCCGCCGTCGCCGCCGGTCTCGCGCTGCGCGAACATGCGGCGCTGCAGGTCAAGAAGTCGGTCGTCGGCACCGGTCGCGCCGGAAAGGAACAGGTCCAGGCGATGGTGCAGCGCCTGCTCGGACTCGCCGCGCCGCCGCCCGCCGATGCCGCCGACGCGCTCGCCTGCGCGATCTGCGACGCGCACGTCGACCGGATGACGCGCCTGACCGGAACGGCGTGGGCCGGCGCGTCGGGGCGGGCGCGCCGTTCGCGCGCGTCATGGCGCGCGCGCGGCGTGCCGGGAGGGGGTGCCGGATGATCGGCAGGATCAGCGGCACGCTGCTGGAGAAATCGCCGCCGGCCGTCCTCGTGGACGTCGGCGGCGTCGGCTACGACATCGACGTGCCGATGAGCACGTTCTACAACCTTCCGGCCGTCGGCGAGCGCGTCGTCCTGCTGACGCACCCGGTGATCCGCGAGGACGCGCACCAGCTTTTCGGCTTCGCGACCGCGGGCGAACGCCAGGCGTTCCGTGAACTGCTGCGGATCTCCGGCATTGGCGCCCGGACGGCGCTCGCCGTGCTCTCCGGCATGAGCGTCAACGACCTGGCGCAGGCCGTGACGCTGCAGGACGGCGCGCGCCTGACCCGCGTGCCGGGCATCGGCAAGAAGACCGCCGAGCGGCTGCTGCTGGAGTTGAAGGGGCGCCTGGGCGACGCGCTGGCCGGCGCGGGCGGCGGTTTGGCCAGCGCGGACGACGGCACCGCCGACGTGCTTCGTGCGCTGCTCGCGCTCGGCTATTCGGAGCGTGAGGCCGGCGTCGCGGCGCGGCAGGTGCCCGCCGGCAGCAGTGTCAGCGAGGGCATCCGGATCGCGTTGAAATCGCTGGCGAAGGCGTAGCGCCGGGCCGGCGTGATAAGTTGCGGGTGGATCCGCGACCGTGATGGCGTTCGGCGACTGCCCTCTCCCCCACCCCTCTCCCGCTTCGCGGGCGAGGGGAGCCTCATCGTCGCGAATCGAACCGTCTCCCCGAAGGCTGACGCCGAAACTCCCCTCGCCCGCGCCAGCGGGAGAGGGGTGGGGG
>DATKPC010000029.1:0-19255 GCA_035524275.1 Burkholderiaceae bacterium | reverse complement strand
CTTCGCCGGGCCGGGTTCGCGCGGGCCGGCCGACGGCCGTCGCGCGGCATGCGGTAGGATGAAGTGGGCGCGCCGCGGCACGACGCTACGGCAGCACGGTCCGGTCTCCTGTGGCCCAGCCTCCCGAGGCCTGGTGATCGTGGCCAGGCCCGTAGCGAAAGGCGCACGCAATCGACGAACGCGCGATGGATACGCATGTCGTTTCGAGTACCCGCGTGAACGCGCGACGAGTCCAGGACCTTCCCGGACCGGCGCCCTGGCCGTTGCTCGGCAACCTGCTGCAGATCCAGCGCGACAGGATGCACCTGCAACTCGAGGCGTGGGCGCAACAGTACGGCGACGTCTTCCGTTTCCGCCTCGCCAACCGACGCTTTGTCGCCTTCGCGAACCACGACGCCATCGCATCGATCCTGCGCGACCGCCCCGACGTCTTCCGGCGCACGTCGCGACTCGAGCAGACCGCGCGCGAGTTCGGTTTCAACGGTCTCTTTTCGTCCAACGGCGACGACTGGCGCCGCCAGCGCCCGATGGTGCTTTCGGGGCTCGATCCGACCCACGTACGGTCGTTCTTCCCGACGCTCGTGAAGGTCACCGATCGACTTGCTTGCCGCTGGCAGGCGGCGTCCGATCGTGGCGAGCCGATCGACCTGCAGTCGGACCTCATGCGCTATACCGTCGACGTCACGGCCGGGCTCGCGTTCGGCGCCGACATCAACACGCTGGAATCGCGCGAGGAGTTGATCCAACAACACCTGGACAAGGTTTTTCCGCAACTCTTCCGTCGACTGCTGGCACCGTTTCCCTACTGGCGGGTCGTCAAGCTGCCGACCGATCGCGCGTTCGATCGGCACCTTGTCGCGCTGCATCGGGCCGTCTCGAACTTCATCCAGGGTGCGAGGCGCAGCCTGGAGGCGCACCCGGAACGGCGAATGGAACCGACGAATCTTGTCGAGGCGCTTGTCGCGGCGCGCGATCGCGACGGGAGCCGACTCAACGACGACGACGTATCCGGAAACATACTGACGCTCCTGCTTGCCGGCGAGGACACGACCGCCAATACCCTGGGATGGCTGACGTGGCTCCTGAAGCGCAATCCTGCCGCGCTGGCACGAGCTGAAGCGGAAGTGCTCGCCGCCGCGGCGCCAGATCGCGCGCCGCGCAACCTGAAGGCCCACACGGACCTCGCGCGGCTCGAGTACGTCGAGGCCTGTGCAAACGAAGCGATGCGGTTGCGCCCGGTGGCACCGATCAACGTGCTGGAAGCGGCCTGCGACACGGTCGTCGGCGGCGTCGCCGTGCCGAAGGGTGCGCTCGTCGTGTGCCTGATGCGTCCGGCAGCGGTCGACGCTCGGCATTTCCCGGACCCGGAGGCGTTTCGACCGGAACGCTGGACGGGATCGGACGCCCAGGCTGAATCGTCCTCGTCGCCGAAGCGGATATCGATGCCGTTTGGCGCCGGGCCGCGGATGTGCCCCGGGCGTTACCTTGCGATCGCCGAAATCAAGATCGTCACGGCGATGTTGCTTGCGAACTTCGAGATCGACAGCGTGACGACCCGCGACGGACGAGAGGTTCGCGAGCGGCTGGCCTTCGCGATGTCGCCTGTCGGATTGACGATGCGGCTTCGCCGGCGCGGCGAGCGTCCCGCCCCTGGACGTCCGGCCTGACCGACCGGGCGCGGCATTTTCCCTACAATCCGATCGTCCCGTGCGCACCGAAGCGCGCGGCCGGATCAACGCGCGAAAGCAGACGGGGAGGGTGGCTCGATGGGCGTCATCACGGAATCCGGACTCGAATACCAGGACGTCGTCGTCGGCGGCGGCGCGGAGGCGGCCGCCGGGCAGCACGTCACCGTGCACTACACCGGCTGGCTACGCAACGCGGACGGCTCGCGCGGTGCGAAGTTCGACTCGAGCAAGGATCGCAACGATCCGTTCGATTTTCCGCTCGGCGCCGGGCATGTGATCCGTGGCTGGGACGAGGGCGTGGCCGGCATGAAGGTCGGCGGCCAGCGCCGGCTGATCATTCCGGCGAAGCTGGGCTATGGCGATCGTGGAGCCGGTGGCGTCATACCGCCGAAGGCGACGCTGATCTTCGATGTCGAATTGCTGTCCGTCGCCTGATCGTCGGGGGACGAAGGACGCCGCGAGCAGCGCTCGAGCCGTCTACGGCGTACCCGTGCCGCGCGCGAATCCCTTCTTCAACGTGCTGCGCAGGTACAGGACGAACGCCTGGACGATGCGCGGGACATACTGGCTGTAGGGCCGGATGGCGTAGATGCGCTCGCCGAAACTGCCCACCGATCGCCAATCGGGCAGTACCGGCACGAGCCTGCCGGCGTCCAGGTCGCGGCTGGCGCTGAAATCGGGCAGCAGCGCGATCCCGAGGTGACGCAACGCGGCCTCGCGCAAGGCTTCGCTGTTGTTGGCGGCAAGAATTCCGCGCACGGCGACGCTGGTCCGGGCCCCCTTGCCACGCGCCGGCTCGAACGTCCATGTGGGCGACTCGCCGGCGCGCAGGTAGTGCAGGCAGTCATGCCGGGCCAGGTCGGCGGGCGCGCCCGGCGGACCGCGGCGGCGAAGGTACGTGCGGCTGGCGACGAGCAGGGCCCGCGTCTCGCAAAGCGTCCAGGCCACATGCGTGTCGGGCACCGACGAGACGTGCCGGATCGCGAGGTCGAATCCCTCGCGTGCCAGCGAACTCAGGCGATCGGAGAACTCCATCTCGATGCGCGCTTCCGGATTCTCGCGCAGGAACGCCGGAACCAGCGGCGCGATCTGCTGGCGCCCCAGCGCCATCCCGACCGTGACGCGAATCAGGCCGCGGGGCGTGCCGGCGAGGTCCTTGACGCCGGCGACATTGCGCTCGATCTCGACAAACGACGGCTCGGTCGTCTCGACGAGGCGCTGCCCGGCTTCCGTGAGACGCGTGCTGCGCGTCGTTCGGCGCACCAGCGTCATGCCGACCGCCTGCTCCAACTCGCGGATACGCTGGCTCACCGCGGCCTTGCTGACGCCCAGGCGATTCGCCGCCGCCGTGAAACTGCCCATCGAGGAGAGCACGCACAACCAGTGGACGTGCGACCAGAGCTCGTCGACGCGGCGTTCCTTCATCGCATCGATTGTTCAGTATCCTGAACAATTAATCAACGCCGGGCCCCTTGGAACGGGCGCGCGGCTTTCCTAGACTTCGGCTATCGCACAGCATTCCGGGAGACGCACATGGATACCTCCGCGCGCTATACGGCCCGCGACGACGTCGGACACTTCATCGGGGGGCGGGCCACGCCGGGCACGAGCGGCCGTCGGCAGGCGGTCTACAACCCGGCGACCGGAGAGGTGGCACGCCACGTCGCGCTGGCGTCCGTCGCGGAAGTCGACGCCGCCGTCGCGGCGGCCGGCGCTGCGAGCGCCGCGTGGGCCGAGTTGCCGCCGATCCGTCGCGCGCGCGTCATGAACGCGTTCCTCGGGCTGTTGAACCAGCATCGCGACACGCTGGCGGCGATGATCACGGCGGAGCATGGCAAGGTGTTCAGCGACGCCCAGGGCGAGGTCTCCCGAGGCATCGACATCGTGGAGTTCGCCTGCGGCGTGCCGCAGCTCCTGAAAGGCGACTACACGGACCAGGTGTCAACCGGAATCGACAACTGGACGCTGCGGCAACCGTTGGGCGTCGTGGCTGGCATCACGCCGTTCAATTTCCCGTGCATGGTGCCGATGTGGATGTTTCCGCTGGCCATCGCCTGCGGCAACGCGTTCGTCCTGAAGCCGAGCGAGCGCGATCCGTCGCCCTCGATATTCATCGGCCACCTGCTGAAGGAAGCGGGCCTGCCCGACGGCGTCTTCAGCGTCGTCCAGGGCGACAAGGTCGCCGTCGATGCGCTTCTCGCGAATCCTGACGTCCGCGCGGTGAGCTTCGTCGGTTCGACGCCGATCGCGCAGTACATCTACGAGACCGGGGCGCGCCACGGCAAGCGCGTGCAGGCGTTGGGCGGGGCGAAGAACCACATGGTCGTCATGCCGGACGCCGACGTGGAGCAGGCGGTCGACGCGTTGATCGGCGCCGCGTACGGCTCGGCCGGCGAGCGTTGCATGGCGATCAGCGTCGCCGTCCTCGTCGGAGACGTGGCCGAACGCGTGATCCCGCTGCTCGCCGACCGCACACGGGCGCTCAAGGTCCGCGACGGCACCGATCCGGATGCCGAAATGGGGCCGATCGTGACACGGCAGGCGCTAGAGCGCATCGAGGGCTATATCGAGGCGGGCGTTCGCGACGGTGCAAAGCTCGTCGTCGACGGCCGCGGCCTGAAGGTGGCGGGCAGGGAAGGCGGCTTTTTTATCGGCGGCACGCTGTTCGATCACGTGAAGCCCGAAATGCGCATCTACAAGGAGGAGATCTTCGGGCCGGTGCTCGCATGCGTTCGCGTCGAGGATCTGCGCGCCGCGCTCGACCTCGTCAATGCGCACGAATTCGGCAATGGCGTGGCGTGCTTCACGAGCGACGGCAACGTGGCGCGCGAGTTCTCGCGGCGCGTCCAGGCCGGCATGGTCGGCATCAACGTGCCGATCCCGGTCCCGATGGCCTGGCACGGATTCGGAGGCTGGAAGCGATCGCTGTTCGGCGACATGCATGCGTACGGCGAGGAGGGCGTTCGTTTCTACACGCGGCAGAAGTCGGTCATGCAGCGGTGGCCCGCGAGCATTGCCAAGGGCGCCGAGTTCGCGATGCCGACGGCCAAATAGGCGCGCGGGCGCCGTCCTGGAAGATCCGGCGGACGTCGAGCGGGACCCGGTGTGTTGAGCATGCAACTTGCGTTGCGGTTGCGCGGTGCGCCGCCGCAGGCGCGAGAGCGCGACCGTGCCATGTTATCGTCGTCGGGGCCGGGCCGGCTCAGCGGGCCAACGACCCGGCAAGAAAAACCATAATCGACGCAAGGCGACGCAGGCGCCGGACGGGGAGGGAGCGATGCCGCAGGCTGATGCGAGGAAGGGAATTCCGTCGGCCGTCTGGATCCTGGGCGCGATGGTGCTGGGGATCGTGATCGGGGACATGGTCTACCTGAACATCCCCGACAAGAAGGCCGCCGCGCAGGTCGCCGGGTATGTCTCGATCGTCTCCGACGTCTTCCTGCGCCTGATCAAGATGCTGATCGCGCCGCTCGTGTTCTCGACGCTCGTCGTGGGCATCGCGCACATGGGCGACGCGGCGTCCGTCGGGCGGGTGTTCTTCAAGGCGCTTGGCTGGTTCGTCGTCGCCTCGCTCGTCTCGCTGCTTCTCGGCCTGCTGCTCGCCAACGTGCTTCAGCCCGGAAAAGACCTCGGCCTGCCGCTTCCCGACATCGGCGCCACGACGAATCTCGCGACCTCGAAGTTCACGCTGAAGGATTTCGTGAGCCACCTCGTGCCGCGATCGTTCGCCGAGGCGATGACGAACAACGAGATCCTGCAGATCGTCGTGTTCTCGATGTTCTTCGGCGTCGCGCTCGCCGCGCTGGGGGATATCGGGCTGCCGCTGGTCGCCGCGATCGACGCGCTGGCCCACGTGATGTTGAAGATCACCGGCTACGTGATGAAGCTCGCGCCGGTCGCGGTGATGGCCGCGATGGCGGCCACGGTCGCCGTCAACGGGCTCGAGATTCTCGTGAAATTCGCCGTCTTCATGGGCGACTTCTACATCGGGCTGGTCACGCTGTGGTGCCTCCTCGTGCTTGCCGGTTTCGTCTTCCTCGGCCCGCGCGTCTTCCGCCTGCTGGTCGAGATCAAGGAGGCCTTCATGCTCTCGTTCGCGACCGCCAGTTCGGAGGCCGCGTACCCGAAGATCCTCGATGCGCTGGATCGTTTCGGCGTGAAGCGCCGCATCTCCAGTTTCGTCATGCCGATCGGCTATTCGTTCAACCTCGACGGTTCGATGATGTACTGCACGTTCGCGTCGCTGTTCATCGCGCAGGCCTACAACATCCCGTTGTCGCTCGGCACGCAAGTGACGATGCTGCTGATCCTGATGCTGACCTCGAAGGGCATGGCCGGGGTTCCGCGCGCCTCGCTCGTCGTGATCGCCGCGACGCTGAACCAGTTCAACATTCCGGAGGCCGGCCTGCTGCTGATCCTCGGCGTCGACACGTTCCTCGACATGGGCCGCTCGGCAACGAACGCCGTCGGCAATTCCATCGCGGCTGCGGTCGTCGCCAAATGGGAAGGAGGCCTGCTTCCGCAAGGGCAGGCCGAACAGCATCGGCGCGATGTCGAGGCGGAAGCGGCGCTGCAGGCGCATCCGATACCCGAATGAGGGGCCGTCCGAGTCCGCCGTGCGCCGGCCCGCGCCGGCTCGCGTCGACGGTCCTTTTCGCCGTTCTCGCGGCGGCGCCCTGGAGCGGGCGGGCGCAACAGGACGAACCCGAAGCGCCCGTCGTCCTGAGCGGATCGCTCAAGACGATCCACGACCGCGGCAGCATACGGATCGGCTACCGCGAGGCTTCCGTGCCGTTCTCGTACCGCTCCAGCATCGGCGAGCCGGCCGGCTACTCGATCGAGCTCTGCAAGGTGCTAGCCGCCGACATCGGCGACGCGGTCAGTCGCGAACTGCGCCTGCAATGGGTGCCGGTCACGTCGGCGGATCGCGTCGAGGCGGTCACGTCCGGGCGCATCGACGTCGAATGCGGGTCGACGACGAACAACGCGGAGCGGCGCCAGGTCGTGAGCTTCTCGCCGACCTTCTTCGTCGCCGGCACCAAGCTGATGGTCAAGCGCGGTTCCGGCATCAAGTCGTTTCGCGATCTTCGCGGGCGCCGGATCGCGGTGACGGCGGGCACGACGAACGAGAAGACGATGCACGAACTGGGACAACGCTTCGGGCTCGGGCTTCAATTCGTCGTCTCGCGCGACCATGACGCGTCGCTTGCCGCGCTGCTGGACGGGCAGGCCGACGCCTTCGCCACCGACGACGTGCTGCTGTACGGCCTCGTGGCGCAGCGGCAACTGAAGGCCGATGTCGAGGTCGTCGGCGACTACCTGTCCTACGAGCCCTACGCGGTGATGTACCGGAAGGACGACCCGATGATGGCGCGCGTCGTCAACGACAGCTTCCAGCGGATGGCCGCCGACGGCGAGATCGAGCGGCAGTACCGGCGCTGGTTCATGCGCCGGCTGCCCTTCGGTTCCTCGGTGGGCGGCAGCATGGACCTGCCGATGAGCGCCGAGCTTCGGGCGATCATTTCCGCGACCGCGACCCGCGCGGAGTAGGTGCGCGGGCGCCGCGCAGGCGCCCGCCGGCTGCGACGAGGGTCCTCAGGGCACGAAGCCGACGTTATCGACGTAGAATACGCTTCCGCCGTTGCCCGATTCATCCTGGATCGCGAACTTGTAGATCGACGTGCCGAGCACGCCGAGATCGGCGAGCGGTATCGTGTAGACGCCCCATTGGCCGACGACCGGTGCCGGCCCGTAGTTCAACACGTTGAGGCTGATCCCGACCGGGATGTCGCCGACCTTGATGAACTGGATCTGCCAGCGGTCGTTGGCGCTGGTGGGCTTCAGCGCGAACGTGAGCTTCGTGTAGGGCGATGAATCGAAGGACCAGTTCGTCGAGTACGGCTGCCACGCCCCGTAGGCGCCGGTCAGGCTGACCTTGATGTCGGCACCGCCGCTGAGCGGGGCGCCGCTCGTGTCCTTGTAGTCGATCGACGCGACGTACGAGTAATCGCCGGGCCAATTGAAGACGCCGTTGTAGTAGACCCAGAACGTCGAACCGCTCGCCGTCGTGGAGCCGGAGGACGTCGTCGACGTCGTGCCGGTGCTCGTCGTTCCGCTCGTGCCGGATGTCGTTCCCGTGCTCGTCGTCCCCGTGCTCGTCGTCCCGCTTGTCGTCGAGCTTCCGGTCGTCGAGGTCCCCGTCGTCGAGGTCCCCGTTGTCGAGCTTCCCGTCGACGTCGTGGCGCCCGTGCCGCCGGTGTTCTTGGACGTCAGGGCACGACCCAGGATCGTGACCCGGGCCGACGCCGTCGTTCCGAGCGAGGCGTCCGTCGCGTGGGCGAGCTGAACGGTAAACGTCTTCGTGCCCAGGTCCTGGATGCTGACCGGCACCGTGAACGTCTTCGGCGCCGCGTCGCCATCGGTCCATGTCAGCGTGCCTGACGTCGCCGTGTAGTCGGTGCCGGCGATGGCCGTGCCGTTGACGGTGGTATAGCTCACGGTGGCCTCGCCGCTCGATCCGCCCTGCCGCACGGCCGTGACGGTCACGGAACCGGTCGACGCGGTGGCGGCGAAATTGGCGTTGGCGAGCGTGACGATGCCGGCTGCCGCGGTGGGCGTCGCGGTGGTCGACGTCGATCCGCTACCTGTCGATGTGGTCGTCGATGTCGTCGTGGCGGTCGTCGTGCCGCTCGTCGTCGACGTCGTGTTTGCGGTTCCGCCCGAGGATCCGCCGCCGCAGCCGGCGACGAGGGCCGCGATCAGCGTGGCAGGCAGGGCGAATCGCGCGCGATGGAGATTTGGCATCGGTATGGAGATCCCTCATTGACTTGAAATTCGCGCGAACGCGTCACTAATCGCGGCGCTCTGCGCGTCTAAAGGCAATGTATTGGGCTCTTCACATACCTGCAATGAGCGATGTGGACTAGCCGCCTAGCCTTCGTGCGGGTTTTGTTCGTCCATCCGGGCTAGCGCCCGCGAATCCGGGTGTCCGCGCCCCGGCGGCGGTCAGGCGAATTGGGCGCGCTTGCCGTGCGCGATTTCGAAGCGACCGAGCACGCCGACGAGCTGTTCCGCCTGGTCCCTGAGCGTGCCCGCCGCCGCCGAGATCTGCTCGACGAGAGCGGCGTTCTGTTGCGTTGTTCCGTCGAGCTCCGTGATGACCCGGGCGACCTGGTCGATGCTGCTGGCCTGCCCGCCATTGGCGTCCGCAATTTCCCGAATCAGCGTTGTCACGTGACGGACCTGCTCGACGACGTCGGAGATCGTCTGTCCGGCGGCGCCGACGAGTCCGTCGCCGGCTTCGACCTGCTCGACGCTGCGCGTGATGAGCTGCTTGATCTCCCTGGCCGCGGTGGCGCTGCGCTGTGCAAGGCTTCGCACTTCGCCGGCGACGACCGCGAACCCGCGTCCCTGCTCCCCGGCGCGCGCCGCTTCGACCGCGGCGTTGAGCGCCAGGATATTGGTCTGGAAGGCAATGCCGTCGATCACGCCGATGATGTCGGTGATTTTCCGGCTCGATTCGCGGATGCCGTTCATCGTCTCGATGACACGCGATACCGCATCGCCCCCGCGTCCCGCCGCTTCCGTGGCTCGGCTCGCGACGTCGTTGGCCTGCGAAGCGGTCGCCATGCCCGACTTCACCGCCGCGGTGACGTGGTCGATCGAGGCGTTCGTCTGCTGCAGTTCGGCCGCGGCGCGTTCCGTGCGCTGGCTGAGCGAGTCGTTGCCCGCGGCGATTTCCGCCGAGGCACTGCGGATCGTGTCGGAAGCCTGCTTGACGTGTTCGATCACCTGCGCGACATGCGCCAGCGCCTTCTGCAGGGCCATCGCGGCGGGCGCATCGGACGGACGACTTGCGACCTGGAGGTCGATGGTACCGTCCGGCCGCACGAGCGATGTCGCCATCGCATTCAACTCGACCGCGGTGCGGAACTCGGACCCGGCGCGCAGCGCGACGTAGACGAGAACCGCCGACTCGGCGACGACGTAGATCGCATGCTCGACCACGCGCATCAGGCCCGTTTCGGTGAAGCAGACCGGACCCCAGGCAAGGCCCTGCAGGTAATTGAACAGGAGGTGGTGCACGGCGATCGCCGCGGCGCCGGCGACGATCGGCGCGACGCGCCGGTACCGGACGAGGACCGCAAGGAAGGCGAAAACGCCGAAATGTGCTTCGATCCGTCCATGTGCGACCTGGATCGTCAGCGCTTCCATCGCCATGCCGAGGACCGGCAGCAGGATCTGGCTCGTCAGCGTGCCGCGCGACACGGCGGCGATGCCGAACGCGGCGAGCAGCAGCACGGCACCGACCGTTGCCGCCAAGCCGAGCCCGTCGTAGGCCCAGCCGTAAGCCAGGGCGCCGGCAAACAGCGCGGTGATCGCGGCAAGGACGGGCTTTTCGTTGTCGGAGAAATAAGTGGGGCTGCTGGATGCGGACATGCGGGCGCTCGGATCGTTGGCCGCGACTTGGTCGAAAGAGGTGCCGCGCGGTGGGGCCCATGCGCCGGCCTACGCGCCTTCATGGCGCCGCCGGCCGACGTCGAACGACGCCGGCAGTATGTCAGCGGCGGCTTCATGGGCGCGCCAAGGAAAGCGCGCCAAATCACGGACAAATCAGGGATTAAGAATGACCGAGGCCGAGAACGTCGGGCCTTGCCAACGGCCGCGGAGCGGCGCGGCCGTGATCCGGAAACCGGCAGGAAAAATTGCGTAAGGCGCGCCTATTTCGTTGGGCACGTATTGATGCCGACGATCCGGTACAGCGGGCAGGTGCCGACGAGACCGGTGAGCAGCGGAACGACGCCGATCCATCCCCAGGCGCCGATCGTTCCGGCCAGCGTCAGCCCGATCAGCGCGATGCCCGCGACGATTCTCAGCGTCCGGTCCAGTCCTCCTTCATTGGTTTTCATGATGTCCTCTTCGATGGGGTTGTCATTGGAATTCGATGCCCATTTCACCCGACCGCGGAAGCCTTGTCTGTGACGTTGGTCACGCACCGCGGCGCGTTGCGCAGCGTCCTAGCCGCCGTCGGCCACGTCGCGCAGGCCGGCGACATCGAGGACGTCGATCTGCTCCCGGCCGAGCGCGATCAGGCGTCGGTCGGCGAACTGCTTCAATAGCCGGCTGACGATTTCCCGGACGCTGCCCAACTCGTCGGCAAGCTGCTGGTGCGTCGCACGCAGGACCGGCGCGCGCGGCCAGAGATAGGCGGCAAGGCGCTGGTCGAGGCGTCGGAACGCGACTTCCTCGACGACCTGGATCAGGGCTGCAATCCGCGTCGAAAACACGTCGAAGACGAAGCGGCGGAACGCCGGCAGCGCGATCGCGCGCTCGAAGTCGGCGGGCGGAAGCAGTCCGAGCTCGGTCTGCACCTCGGCCGTGCCGCGGGCGTCGTAGCTTCGCGACCCCAGCAGGCAGCTGCAGGTGATGATGCAACTGTCACCCGGAGCGACGCGATAGAGGCCGAGTTCGCGGCCGGTCGGCGAGAGCTTCGCGACGCGTATCGAACCCTGGAGGATGAACGGGAAGCCGCTGCAGGATTGCCGTTCGTCGAAGACGACCGTTCCGGCCGGAAGGCGGAGCCAGTGCAGGGCGTCGGTCAGGCTTCGAAGCTGAAGTGGCGGAAGGTCCCGCAGGGCCGGATACCGCGCGAGCAATGCCGCGGGCATCGGGTCGTTCGGGTCGTTCGGGACGTTCGGGTCCATGGTCGATCCACTTCGCGGGCGAAGCCCTTGGCGTGGCCGAGGATGTTAGCGGGTTACGGGCGGCCATCACGTTATGCTGGGGCATCCGACGTGGCCGAGGCCGCAGGAACTCGAGGAACCGTCCGTGCAGACCGGGCCGCCGATCAAGATCTACCTGCCGTGGGTCGTTGCGTGCGCGCTTTTCATGGAGCAGCTCGATTCGACGGTCGTCAACACGGCGGTACCCGCGATGGCGGCCAGCCTGCACGTGACGCCGCTCAGCCTCAAGGCGGTCGTCAGCAGCTATATCCTGGGACTCGCCGTCTGCATTCCGGTCAGCGGCTGGATGGCGGACCGGTTCGGCTCGCGGCGCGTCTTTTCGATCGCCGTGGCCGTCTTCACGCTGGCGTCGGTTGTCTGCGGGCTGTCGGTCAGCGTGCCGATGCTCGTCGCGGCCCGCCTGGTCCAGGGTGTCGGCGCCGCAATGATGCTGCCGGTCGGGCGCCTGGCGATCGTGCGCACCTTCGCGAAGTCGGAACTGCTGCGGGCGATGAACTTCGTCATCATCCCGGCGCTGATCGGTCCTCTGCTCGGCCCGACAGTGGGCGGGCTGATCGTCCACTGGCTGACGTGGCGCGACATCTTCTTCATCAACGTGCCCGTCGGCCTCGCCGCGCAGGTGATCATCCACCGCTACATGCCGGACTATCGTGGCGACATCGAGCGACCGCTCGACGTGATCGGCCTGGTGCTGTTCGGATCGGGCATCGCGCTGTTGTCGTGGCTGCTGGAAATCTTCGGCGAGCACGAGATCGACGCCACGTCAGCCGGCATCCTCCTGCTTCTCGCGTTGAGCCTGCTGGCGGCCTATGGCTGGCATGCGCGCCAGGCGCCGCATCCGCTGCTGCGCCTGGCGCTGTTCCGACTGCGGACGTTTCGCGTCGCCGTCGTCGGCGGCTTCATCACGCGACTGGGCATCGGCGGCTTGCCGTTCCTGCTGCCGCTGCTCTACCAGCTGGGCATGGGCCTGCCGGCGTGGCAATCCGGCCTGCTCATGATGCCGGCCGCCGCCGCGGCGATGGGGATGAAATTCCTCGCGACGCGGCTGCTGAAACGGCATGGTTATCGCCAGATCCTGCTCGTGAACACGGTGATGATCGGCGTCACGATCGGCACGTTCGGCTTCGTCACCGCCGATACGCCGGTCATCGGCATCGTCGTTCTCGGACTGGCGCAGGGCCTGTTCAATTCGCTGCAGTTCTCGTCGATGAATTCGATGGCCTTTGCCGACGTCGAAGCGGCGGACACGAGCATGGCGAGCACGATCGCAAGCTCGCTGCAGCAACTGTCCCTGAGTTTCGGGCTCGCCTGCGGATCGCTGATCACCGCGTGGTACCTCGGGCACGGACCGCAGACCGACCGTGCAGCGGTCACGCAGGCGCTCCATCATGCGTTCTTGACGCTGGCGGCGGTGACGGTCGTCTCGTCGCTCGTCTTCCGTACGCTGCGCGCGAGCGACGGCGACAATGTGAGCCGTGGCGAGGCGAACGAGGCACGCGCCGGGACCGACGATGGCGTGGCGGGCGCGGCGCGCGGAGCCGCCTGACGGGAGGACGCGAGGGCACGGATGCGCTACCGGTTCGATTCCTGGACGTTCGAGCTCGGCCCTGGCTGCCTCGACGTGTTCGATGCGTCGCGACAGCGCGCGTGGTGGCATCTCGAGACCGGCGGGCAGCTTTTCGCCGGCATTCGCGGCAAGCTCGCACGGGTCGAAGTGGCGACGGTAACCGGCGGGCGTTCGTCGCGGCGCGGTCGCCGTTTTCGGCCCGATCCGCTGCAGCAGCGCGCGGAGGTCTCGTTCCACGCATCGCGTGGCCTCTGCTATGTCGGCGACTGGCATACGCATCCGGAGGACGAGCCGGCGCCATCGGGGATCGACGAGGCGACGATGCTCGATGTCTTCCGCAGCGCGAATCCGCCTTGGGGCGCGATGCTGATGATCATCGTCGGCAGGGCCCGATTTCCCGCAGGCCTGTTCGTGGGCGGCGTCGCGGCGCACCCGGCGCCGGCGCGACGACGCGCGCCTTGACGCGTGCCGGGTGGCCGCGGCGACCGCTTTTTCGTTACGATCGGAATCCGTGACCTGCCCGGGCGCGCCGCGCCGTCGTCGACATGAAATTGCGAAAGATTGTCATCCAGCTCGAGGAAACGCATGCGGAGATGGGGGTCGCCGTGCGCCCGCCATCCCGCAAGGCGACGGTCGCGGCGGTCATCGCCAATCCCTGCGCCGGCCGCTATGTCGAGGACCTGGCCGAGCTCGTCGACCTGGGCGCCGAGGTCGCCGAGCTGCTGGCGGCGCGCGGCGTGGCCGCGCTCGGCGTGGCGCCGGACGAGGTGACGAGCTACGGCAAGGGGGCAATTGTCGGCACCAATGGCGAACTGGAGCATGCGGCGGCGCTCCTGCATCCGCGGTTCGGCGCGCCCGTGCGGCGTGCGGTCCACAAGGGCGACGACATCATTCCATCGACGAAGAAGGTCGGTGGACCGGGCGCCGTGATCGTCATGCCGCTCACGAACAAGAACAGGATCTGGAACTTCGACGACATGGATGCGGCGGAACTCGTCGTGCCGGATGCGCCGCGGCCCGACGAGATTCTCGTCGCGCTGGTCCTCGGCATCGGCGGCCGTCCGCTGCACCGTGTCAGGCCGGTGTCCTGAACAAGCCCTCCGGAGGCGACGCATGTTCAAGGCGGTGATCCTGCTGCAACGGCGGACCGACATGAGCCGCGAGCAGTTCGCGGCATGGTGGCTCGGTTCGCATGCTGACGCCGCGCGGCGCCTTCCGGGGCTGCGCGCAGCGACCTTCAACCTGGTGGCTGGCGACGGCAGCGAGCCGGTCGACGGCATTTCCGAGCTGTGGTTCGATGACCGCGCGGCCTTCGAGGCGGCGTACGCCACCGAGCACGGACGGGCCGTCGCCGCGGATTCGATGGCCCACGTCGCGCGCCGCGAGCGCCTCCTCGTCGTCGAGCATCCGCTCGTCGTCGCAGGGCACGGCGCCGCGGGCACTGCAGCCGGCGAGACGCGCCATGGCTGACGGTGCAAATGCCGAACTGCTGAAGCGGGACCACCGGCACCTGGTTCATTCGCTGCACAGCGAAGCGGCGCACCTCGCGGGAAACGTCTGGGTGCGTGGCGAAGGCTGCGAGATCGTCGATGCCGACGGACGGCGCTACCTCGATGCCATGTCGGGGCTGTGGAACGTCACGCTGGGCCACGGTCGGCGCGAACTGGTCGAAGCGGCGACGCGCCAGATGGGCGAACTGGCCTACGCGTCGGGCTACGCCGGGTCGACGAACCTGCGCGCGATGGAACTCGGGGAGCGGCTCGCCGGCTGGGCGTATCCGAACATCAACCGGTTCTTCTTCACGTCGGGCGGCGGGGAATCCACCGACAGCACGATCAAGACGGCGCGTTACTACTGGAAAGCGTGCGGACGGCCGTCGAAGGTGAAGACGATCAGCCTGCTCGGGGGCTATCACGGCGTCACGCTCGCGGCGATGTGTGCGACCGGGATGCCCGCCTACTGGCCGGCGTTCGAGCCGCGGATGCCGGGGTTCGTCCATATCGCGAACCACGATGCCTATCGATACGTCGTGCCGGCCGGCGCGGATCCGCTGACCGCGGCCGCCGACGAGCTGGAGCGCGCCATCGTCGCCGAAGGACCGGAGACCGTCGCGCTCTTCATCGCCGAGCCGGTGATGGGCGGCGGGGCGTACGTGCCGCCGGCCGGCTACTTCCGGCGCATCCGCGAGATCTGCGACCGCTACGACGTGCTCTTCGCGGCCGACGAGGTCATCACGGGCTTCGGGCGGACCGGCGAACACTTCGCCCTCAAGCATTGGGGCGTGGCGCCGGACCTCGTCCAGTTCGCGAAAGGCATCACGAGCGGCTACGTGCCCCTGGGCGGCATCGGACTGTCGGATCGGGTCGCGGCGGTCTTCGATCGCCCCGGCGCGGAAACGTGGATGCATTGCTACACCTACAGCGGGCATCCGGTCGCGTGCGCCGTCGCGCTGGCGGCGATCGACATCATCGAGAAGGAACGACTGGCGGCCCGCGCGCGCGAGCTCGGCGCGCGCCTGAAGGAAGGCCTGGTGGCCCTGCTGGGCGGGCACCCGAATGTCGGGGACATTCGCGGCCTCGGACTGATCGCCGCGGTCGAACTGGTCGAGGACCGTGGCACGAAGGCCGGATTCGATCCGGGGCGCCGGATCGGGCAGCAGGTGCTCGCGCAGGCGCGCCAGCGCGGCATGGTGACGCGCGGTCGAGGCGACACGATCTATCTTGGGCCTGCGCTGGTGAGCGACGCGGCGACGATCGATCGCATCGTCGCGACGACGGCCGCGGCGGTCGAGGCCGTGCTGCCGCGATAGGGCGGCCACCGCGGGGGCGCGAGTCGATGGGGGGATTCCTGCGCGGATTGCTCGACCGCGTCGTGCTCGTTGCCGCGATCCTCGGGGGCGGCTGCGTCCCGAGCTTCATCGCGCAGTACCGGCAGCGCCTCGGTGGCCGGCTGGACCAGGTGATCCAGGACCTGGCGCCTTTCAAGGCGATCGCCGCGCGCGATTTCGCCGGCAACCTGGAGGCGCTGATCCGGCATCACGCCGAGAGCGGCGATGCGACCTTCCGGCACGAGGCGGCGGCGATCCAGCAACTCGTCGACGCGCAGGCGAAGCTGAGCGCCGCGATGCGTGCGCTTGACGCGGACCTGTTCACGCAGTTCGCGTGGCTGCTGCGGCATGTCGACATGGAACTTGCCCGCGCGACCTGGGCGGCGTGGCAGCCGGCGTTCGATTTCACGCTTGAAGGCCTGCGCTTCGCCGTGCTCGTGGGCATCCTGTTCTGGGCGGCTTTCCTCGTCGTCTGGTATGCGGCGGAAACGTCGCTGCGTCCGCTCGCGAAGCCCTGAAGGGCGACCGCGCATCGCGACCCCGGCATGCAACTGCGCAATAGTCACCTGACGCGCCTGGGCCAGACCGTCTTCGACGCGCTCGTCGTCGGCGGCGGCATCAATGGGGCCGTCAGCGCCGCCGCACTGTCCGGAAAAGGCGTCCGCACCGCGCTGATCGACCGTGGGGATTTCGCCGGCTTCACGAGCATGCAGTCGTCGAACCTGGCGTGGGGCGGCATCAAGTACATGGAGGGCCTGGAGTTCGCCCTCGTGCGCAAGCTGTGCATGAGCCGCAACCGGCTGATCCGCAGCTACCCGTCGACCGTCCAGGAGATCCGCTTCCTGACGACCGTGGCGCGCGGCTTCCGCTTTCATCCGACGACGCTGTGGCTCGGCGCCTGGGTCTATTGGCTGATCGGCGGCGGCTTCACCCGCGCGCCGAGGCGCCTGCAGCGGCGCGCACTGCAGCGCGAGGAGCCGATCATCGACGTGCGCCAGGCGCTCGGCGGATTCGAATATTCCGACGCCTATCTGCACGACAACGATGCGCGATTCGTCTTCGGCTTCGTGCGCTCCGCGCTCGACCGCGGCTGCATCGCGGCGAACTACGTCGAGTCGCTCGGCGGCCGCCGCGTCGACGGCCTCTGGACGATCCGTGCCCGCAATCGGATCGACGGCACCGAGTTCACGATCCGGGCGCGAACCCTGGTCAACGCGGCCGGTCCCTTCGTCGACGAGCACAACGCGCTCACCGGCCAGGTGACGCGGCATCGGCACGCCTTCTCCAAGGGTGTCCACCTCCTGGTGCCGCGCCTGACGCCGAATCGGCGCGTGCTCGCGTTTTTCGCGGATGACGGGCGCCTCTTTTTCGCGATCCCGATGGGCGCGAGAACCTGCATCGGCACCACGGACACGCCGACCGACTCGCCGCACGTCGAGGTCACCGACGAGGACGTCGACTTCATCCTCGGCAACATCAATCGACGCCTTCGGCTCGACGCGCCCTTGCGGCCCACCGACATCATCGCGACGCGCTGCGGCGTGCGACCGCTCGCCGTCAAGGCGTCGGAGGACGTAGCCCGCGGCGCGGATTTCATGCAACTGTCGCGCAAGCACGTCATCGAGTCCGACGCCGCCTCGAACCACTGCAGCATCTTCGGCGGCAAGCTCACCGATTGCATCAATGTCGGCGACGAAGTCTGCGCTGCGGTGGAGGCGATGGGCATCCGCATACCGCATCCCGACCATCGATGGTACGGCGAGCCGGATGACTCCGTGCGCCGCGAATTCCTGCATCGGTCGAAGCTGATGGATCTCGACGGCCTCACGTCGCCGGACTCGTCGGAGCCGCTGACGTCGCGGCTGTGGCGCCGCTACGGCGGCGAGGCATTCGGGATGCTGGAGGCGATTCGCGAGGATCCGCGCCAGGGCGAAATCCTGATCCGCGGAACGGAATACATCCGCTGCGAACTGCAGCACGCGGCGCGCCGCGAGATGATCACGACGCTGGAGGATTTCCTGCGCCGCCGCTCCAAGATCGCGCTGGTCGTCGAGGCGCGCGCGCTGCGCGAATCGGCCGGGCTGATGGACGCCTGCGAGATTCTTTTCGGCAGCGGCGCAAGGGATGCCTTCGAAGCGTACTTCGCGTCAGGCGGCAACTAGTCGCCTGCGTCGCAGGCGAATCGGCTGCCCAGGCTTCGAAGGCCCGCTCTCGCTAGGGCGCCGCGACCTTCTTCAACGCGTCGGCGAGTTCCGAGCCCAGCTTGTCCTTGTTCTTGTCGAGCAGCTTCTCGACGTTTTCCAGGACCCACGGAATCTGGCCGACTTCGGTGATCGATACCGTCGCGACCGTGGCATTGTGCGCCGGCCTGCTGCGCGCGGCGGCGGCCGCATCGAGGTCCCACGGCGGGAGCGGGATGTCGACGCCCTCGCTGTGGGCGCCGTAGCGGACGTAGAAGAACCCCGGCTTGACCGTCACGGCCTTGTCGTTCCTGCTGTCGTCCTTCGCGTCGTCCTTGCCGCCGTGGCCGGCCTTCTTCGCGTCGTCCGACGGGGCAACGACGAGGCCGTCCCCGTCGACCGTGAGCTTTTCCGCGACGAGCGTCGAATCGATTGCCCGCCGCGTCGTCTCGGCGCGCGACGCTTCGATCGACGTGACGTCGGCGGAAAGGTGGATCGTGACAGCGATCTCGCCCTTCGGGCTCCGGATGTCGACGCGATGCACGTAGAGGCGCAGCGGCTGCAGCGTGACGAACTCGCGTCGGGCGTCCGCGTCCGGACGGTACGTCGCTTTCGCGACGAAATCGGTGACCAGGATCGCCGAGGCATCGGGGTTCGCGGCGTCGTCCGGCTCGCGTCGCGACAGGCGGAAGCAAAGGCTGAGCTCCGAGGACGAGGCGGCCGCTGCGTCCGTCGTCGCGGCTGGCGCCAGCGTCGCGTAGAAATCGAACGGTTTCGAGCGCACGTCCTGCGCAAAGGAGTATTTCTTCGCGACTTTCTTGAGGTTGTCGTCCAGCGCACCGACGGCCCAGTCGCCAACCTCGCTGCCGATCCAGGCGCCGGGAATCACGCTCCGTGCGCCCAGCGCGCCCGACGTCGGGGGCGCGGCGCCGCACCCTTCGGCAAGACCGGTTTGCCGATCGAGATCCTGCATTTCGCGCGCCGAATCGTCGGCATGCGTTGCGCCCGCGGTCGTGCCGGCCTTCGATGACGAGGTCCGCATCACCGGTGGATCGGAGGCGTCGATCTGTGCCCGCGCCGCAGACGCCGGAAAGAAGGTCAGCGCCGCGTCGTTGAACTTCGCTGGCGAGGCGTGTTCCGGCTTGCCGCTCGGCGGATTCGGCGTCCAGGCGGTGCATCCCGCGAGCACGACGCCCGCGCAGGCAACCGCCGCTACGTTGTGAGGTGTCATCTCGGATCGTCCCGCCATG
>DATKPC010000028.1:0-47287 GCA_035524275.1 Burkholderiaceae bacterium | reverse complement strand
AAAGTCATCGAGATGCAGATCGCCAACCAGGTCTTCGTCGTCACCGGAGGCGCTTCGGGCCTCGGTGAGGCCACTGTCCGGATGCTTTGCGCACGCGGCGGACGCGTCGTGATCGCCGACGTGCAGGCCGAACGCGGCGCCCGGCTCGCCGCGGAACTGGGCGCGGCCGCGCAGTTCGTCCGCTGCGACGTGACGTCGGAAGCCGATGCGCGCGCGGTCGTCGACGCCGCGGGAAAGCTGGGAACGCTGCGCGGGCTCGTGAACTGCGCGGGCGTTGGCATCGGCGAGAAGACGGTCGGCAAGGACGGCCCGCACCGGCTCGAATCCTTCGCGCGCGTCATCTCGATCAATCTGGTCGGGACGTTCAACATGATCCGCATCGCCGCCGACGCGATGAGCCGGCTCGATGCGACGGCCGATGCGGAGCGCGGCGTCATCGTCAACACCGCGTCGGTGGCCGCCTTCGACGGGCAGATCGGGCAGGCCGCGTACTCCGCGTCGAAGGGAGGCGTCGTCGGCATGACGCTTCCGATCGCGCGCGACCTGGCGCGCAGCGGCATCCGCGTCGTGACGATCGCGCCCGGACTGTTCGAGACGCCGATGATGCAGGGCCTGCCGGCCGATGTGCAGGAGTCGCTCGGGCGCCAGGTCCCCTTCCCGTCGCGCCTCGGCAAGCCCGCGGAGTATGCGCAGCTCGTCGAATCGATCCTCGGCAACGCGATGCTCAACGGCGAGACGATCCGGCTGGACGGCGCGATCCGGATGCAGCCGAAGTAGCGGCGGCGACTGCACCAGGCCCTTAACGACGACGACGAGGAGATCGAGATGACCATCAAGGTGGGTGACCCCCTTCCGAACGGCCAGTTGCGCGAGTTCATCGAGGTCGAGACCGAGGGCTGCTCGCTCGGCCCCAACGTGTTCGACGTCGGCCCGCTGACGAAGGGCCGCAAGATCGCGATCTTCGGGCTGCCCGGCGCGTTCACGCCGACCTGCTCGGCGAAGCACGTCCCCGGCTACGTGAAGCACTACGAGGCGCTGAAGGCAAAGGGCGTGGCCGAAGTGTGGTGCCTGTCGGTCAACGACCCGTTCGTGATGGGCGCGTGGGGGCGCGACCAGCATGCGGCGGGCAAGGTCCGGATGATGGCCGACGGCTCCGCGGACTTCACGAAGAAGCTCGGATTGGAACTCGATCTGACCGGCGCCGGCATGGGGATCCGCTGCCAGCGCTTCTCGATGCTCGTCGACGACGGCAAGGTGAAGCTCCTCAACATCGAGGCGCCCGGGAAGTTCGAGGTCAGCGACGCCGAGACGCTGCTGAAGCAGATCGGCTGAGCCCGCGAGCCCGGCGCCGGTCCACGCGGCGGGCCCGAACTGAAACAGGCCCTAGTTCAACGCCGACGCCGCGCGCTGCAGCGCGGTGAGGCGCGCGCGCGCGCGGCGCGCCTCGTTCGGGCGCGGATCGGCGTCGAGGTAGGCCGCCAGGTCGGCCGCCGCCGCACGCGGACATTCCAGGCGTTCGTAGACATCCGCACGCCGGCGGCGCTCCTCGGCGGCGTCCGGCAGCAGCGCCACGAGCCGGTTCTGCACTTCGAGCACCGCAAGCCACTCCTGGCGCTCCGTATGCGCAGCACGCAGGTTGCGCAGCACGCGCGCAACGATGGCGCGGGTATCGGCAGCCTGCAGGTAGGCCTGCAGCGGTAGCGAGGCGCCGTCGCGGCCGAGGACCTTGTCCAGCCGCGCCTTCAGGTCGTCCGCGGACAGCGTGGCGCCGTGCTCGCTGACGTCGATGACCAGCGTCGCGTCGGCGAGCGTCAACTTCACGAGAAACCGCCCCGGAAATCCAACGCCCGCGAGCTTCAGGCCCATGGCCCGGCCGAGTTCGACATAGACGAGGCAGAGCATGATCGGCAGGCCACGGCGGCGCTCGATGACCCGATGCAGGTAACTGGCGTCGACGCTGGCGTTGGACGGATCGACGGCCTCGAACCCGAGTTCGTCGAGGAAGAAATGATTGAGCAGGCGCAGTCGCGCCAGCGGCGAGGCATCGGCGGCCAGCCGGCCCTGCACGCGCGCGCCCCATTGGCGGATCGTATCGACGACGCCGTCGGCGTCATAGCCCTGCTCGGCATACTGCGGGAGGCGCGCGACGATGTCCAGGACGGGCGGCGGCGCCTCGTCGCCGGAGACCATCCGGATGAACGCTTCCAATGGCGTCATGCGCCCTTCGACCGGAAGTCGCCGGGTCGAACCCCGCTCGCCCACAGCACGGCGAAGTATCCGCCCCCGGAGACGGCAATCACCCCACCCAGCGCGAGCGCCCGCTGCAACCAGGTCAGGCTCGTCCCCGTCCAGTCGAATCGCCCCGCCGAAAGCCAAATTAGCACTGCCAGGGTCGCCGACGCAACGGCAACCTGCGCCAGGAAACGCCCCCAGCCCGGCCGCGGCCGATACGCACCTCGCCGCAGCAGGCCGGCGAGCAGCAGGCTGGCATTGGCCGTCGCGCCGAGGCTGACCGACAGCGCCAGGCCTGCGTGTCGAAGCCATGGGACCAGGGCCAGGTTGGCCACCTGGGTCGCCGCCAGCACGCCGATCGCGATGCGTACCGGTGTGCGGATGTCCTGCCGCGCATAGAACCCCGGCGCCAGGATCTTCACGGCGATCAGCCCGATCAGCCCGACTGCGTACCCGCTCAAGGCCGCCGCCGTCGGCTGCACGTCGGCCACCGAGAAACGACCTCCGAGGAACATCACCGCGATCATCGCCTTGGCGAGCATCCCGAGCCCGATCGCGGCCGGTATGCCGACGACGACGGTCATCCGCAATCCGAGGTCGATCAGGCGCGAGTATTCGTCCGGCCGCCCCTGCGCATGCGCGCGCGAGAGGCTCGGCAGCAGCACGGTACCGAGCGCCGCGCCGAGCAGCGCCGTCGGGAATTCCATCAGCCGGTCGGCGTAGTAGAGCCACGAATTGCTGCCCTCGCCGAGAAACGAGGCGACGTTCGTGTTGATGATCAGGCTGACCTGCGACACGGAGACCGCGAAGATCGCCGGGCCCATCTTGCGCAGGATCCGCTTGACGACCGGATCGGCCCACGCGGCGCGCAGCGTCGACCAGCCGGGCAGCAGCCCGATGCGGGCAAGCGGCCGGGCCTGCAGCAGCAACTGCGCGGCACCGCCGATCACGACGCCGATCGCCAGCGCCAGGATCGGCGGATCGACGTGCCGCGCCAGCAGCAGCGCGCAGGCGATCAGCGACAGATTGAGCAGGACGGGCGTGAACGCCGGGATCGCGAAGAAGCCGAACGTATTGAGCGCGCCGGCCGAGCAGGCCACGAGCGCCATGAACAGGATGTACGGGAACGTCCAGCGCGTCAGCAGCGTCGCGAGGTCGAAGACGGCCGGGTTCTTGACGAAGCCGCTCGCGATCACCGCGACCAGCAGCTTCGCGCCAAGCACGCCGGCGACGACGACCGCGAGCAGCGTCCAGGCCAGCGCCGAGGCGACGTGGGAGAAGACGACGGCGACGCGCCGCGAGCCTTCGCGCACCTTGATCTCGGCGAAGATCGGCACGAAGGCCTGCGAGAACGCTCCCTCGGCGAAAAGGCGCCGCAGCAGGTTCGGCAACCGGAACGCCACCGTGAAGGCGTCCCACGACGCGCCAGCACCGAAAAGGCGCGCCAGGATCATGTCGCGCGCCAGGCCGCTGATGCGCGAAAGCAGGGTCAGGCCACTGACGGTGGCCGCGGAACGAAGGAGGCTCACGGCGGGCGCGGCGGGTCGGGCAGGTTCGGAGCCGGGCCGCGAATCGAATGGATATGCTATAGTTTAAAGCTTTCCTGATCGCGACCGCGACGGTGGCATGCGGGTCGCAGCCCGCCCGGCAAACAGGCGGAGGCACAGGAAAAGAGCGTCAGCCCAGGAACAAGCTTCAACCCAGGTATCGATCCATGGCCAACAGTAAGCAAGCCCGCAAGCGCAGCCGGCAGGCGAGCGCCCGCAACCTGCACAACGCCGCGCTGCGCTCGCGCCTGCGCACGGCGATCAAGTCGGTGCGCAAGGCCGTCGCCGCCGGCGACAAGGCCGCCGCGGCGACCGTGTTCCAGAAGGCGACGAGCATCATTGATTCGATCGCCGACAAGAAGATCGTGCACAAGAATGCCGCGGCTCGAAACAAGAGCCGGCTGGCCGCTGCCGTCAAGTCCATGGCCTGACGGCCTGCGCGGGGGCTCGCCCCCGCGCGCCCCCAGGGGGTGCCCTTCGAGCGCCCCGCCCCGGCGGCGCGACGCCTTGCACGGCTGCCAGGGTCGGCCCCGACCCGACGCTCCACCACCCGCCGCAGCCGTCGAGCGCCGCGCGAACGCGCCGGGGCTCCCCGCGACTTGCATTTGCCCCGCATTTGGCCGATAAATCGGTGCCGCTTCGCGATAAGGCGGCCCCGCTCCGCAAGAAAGCGGACCCGCTTCGCGCGCCCATCTGCTGCCCACGCATGACCAAGCCGGTTTCGAAGATCCTCGTCATCAACGACGAGCCGCTGATCCTCAAGGAGTTCGTGAAGGGCCTGAACGCCGCGGCGCGCGCGCTCGACAATCCGTTCGGCATCGTCTTCAGCGGCGTGCTGACGGCGCGCGACGGCCTGCGACTGATCGAGGACGACGGGGACATCCAGATCGTCATCGTCGACGACAAGCTCTACGAGGTCCAGGCCGTCGGCCGGCGCCCGCTGGGGCGCGGCGCGGTGTCGCGCAGCGCAACGCGCGAAAACGGGCAGCGCACGCTGGAAGTCACGGCGCTGAAGCTGGTCCAGGAGATCACCGCGCTGCGGCCGGAACTGGACCTCTACATCCTGATCGAGAAGGAACGCGAGGACCAGGTCGTCGACACGCTTTTCGCCGAGGCGGTCGACGGCTACTTCTACCGCGAGGAACGCGACTATCGCGGCATGTACCGGATCCTGAACGCGCAGATCGCCGAACGCGCGCGCACGCCGTTCTACGACGCGCTGCGCGGCTACGTCTTCGCGGCGAAGGACGCGTGGCACACGCCGGGACACTCCAGCGGCGATTCGCTGCGGGGCAGCCCCTGGGTCAACGAGTTCTACGATTTCATGGGCGAGCACGCGTTCGACGCCGACCTGTCGGTGTCGGTCAAGGCGCTCGATTCGCTGATGGATCCGACCGGCGTCATCGCCGAGGCGCAGCAGATGGCGGCCAAGGCGTTCGGGGCGCGCCGCACGTTCTTCGCGACGAACGGGACGTCGACGGCGAACAAGGTGATCCTCCAGACGGAGATCGCGCCCGGCGAGAAGCTGCTGCTGGACCGCAACTGCCACAAGTCGGTGCATCACGGCGTCCTGCTGTCGGGAGCGCGGCCGATCTACCTCGACTCCAGCGTCAACCGGCGCTTCGGCGTGTTCGGCCCGGTGCCGAAGGCGACGATCCTCAAGGCGATCGAGGACCATCCGGACGCGCAGCTGCTCGTCCTCACCTCGTGCACCTACGACGGCCTGCTCTACGACCTGCGCCCGATCATCGAGGCGGCGCACGCACGGTCGATCAAGGTGCTGATCGACGAGGCGTGGTTCAGCCACGGCCGCTTCCACCCGGACCTCCGGCCGACGGCGCTGGAGGCCGGCGCCGACTTCGTCACGCAGTCGGCGCACAAGACGCTGTCGGCCTTCTCGCAGGCGGCGTTCATCCACATCAACGACCCGACCTTCAAGGAGCACCTGTTCCGCGAGAACTTCAACATGCACACGTCGACGAGCCCGATGTACAGCATGATCGCGAGCCTCGACGTGGCGCGGAAGCAGGCGGTGATGGAGGGCTACAAGCTGCTGCAGCGGACGCTGATGCTGGCCGGGGAACTGCGGCAGCAGATCAACTCGACCGGCGCCTTCCGCGTGCTGGAGCTCGACGACCTGCTGCCGGAAGAGGTCAAGAACGACGGCATACGCCTGGACCCGACGAAGATCACCGTCGACATCTCCGCCTGCGGGATGACGGTCGACGAACTGCAGCAGGAGCTGTTCTCGCGCTTCAACATCACGATCGAGAAGTCGACATTCAACACGATCACGCTGCTCACGACGATCGGCACGACGCGCTCGAAATGTTCGCGCCTCTACGATGCGCTGATGCGGATCGCGCGCGAGAAGCGCGCGCCGCGCCGGCTCTACCGCTCGCCGGACCTGCCGGCCTTCACGGAGCTGGCGTACCTGCCGCGCGACGCCTACTACAGCGGCGGCGAGCTCGTCCCGATGCTCGACGAGCACGACCAGCCCAACGGCGCCCTCGTCGGGCGCATCTGCACCGACCAGATCGTGCCCTACCCGCCGGGAATCCCGGTGCTTGTCCCGGGCCAGCGCATCACGGCCAACATCATCGACTACCTGATCCGCTACCTGCGCGTGCAGAACAAGGTCGAGCTGCACGGCGTCGTCCACGAGGGCTACTTCCCCAGCCTCCGCGTGCTCACCGCGGCCGAAGAGCAGCGCCTGACGCCGCTCTCCGGGCCCTACGTCGCGCGCAAGGCGGCCTAGCGCCCCGCGCGCCGGCCGTCCGCAGCCGAAGATCAGCAGCCGAAGATCAGCAGCCGACGATCAGCAGCCGACGATCAGCGGCAGACGATCAGCAGCCGAGAATAAGCGCCGCCGCACGCTCCGCGATCATCGTCGTCGGCGCGTTCGTGTTGCCCGACGTGATCGTCGGCATGATCGACGCATCGGCGACGCGCAGGCCGTCGATCCCGTGCACGCGAAGCTGCGCGTCGACGACCGCCCGAGGGTCGGAGGCCGGACCCATCTTCGCCGTTCCCACCGGATGAAAGATCGTCGTGCCGACGTCGGCGGCGGCGCGGGCGAGATCCTCGTCGGTCTGGAACGCCGGTCCGGGACGGAACTCCTGCGGCGCGTGGCGCGCCAGCGCCGGCGACGCGACGATGCGCCGGGTCAGTCGCAACGCCAGGGCCGCGACACGACGGTCGGATTCCGTCGAAAGGTAGCGGGGCGCGATCCGCGGCGGCGCCGCCGGATCGCTCGAACGGATCGCCACGGTTCCGCGCGAGGCCGGTCGCAGGTGGCACACCGATGCCGTGAAAGCCGGAAAGCGGTCGAGCGGCTCGCCGAAGCGCTCGAGCGACAGCGGCTGGACGTGGTATTCGAGGTCCGGCCGCTCGACCCCGGGCGACGAGCGCGCGAAAGCCCCGAGCTGGCTCGGGCTCATCGCGAGCGGCCCGCTGCGCCACAGCGCGTACTGCAGTCCCATGCCGATGCGCACGAACGGATTCGAGGCCAGCGTATTGAGCGTTCGCGCCCCGGCGACGCGGAATGACATCCGCAGTTGCAGGTGGTCCTGCAGGTTGGCGCCGACGCCCTCGAGTTCGTGCACGGGCGCAATGCCGTGTTCCCGAAGCAGCGCCTGCGGACCGATCCCCGAAAGCTGGAGCAGTTGCGGCGTCCCGATCGCGCCGGCGGCCAGCACGACCGACCCTCGGGCATGTACGGCAACGCGCTGCCCGTCGTCGCGAACGACGTCGACGCCGGTGCAGCGACGGCCGTCGAAACGCAGTCTCTCGGCGCGGGCGCCGGTCCACCGCGCCAGGTTGCCGCGTCCGCGAGCCGGATCGAGAAAGGCTCGCGCGGCGCTCCAGCGAACGCCGCGGCGCTGGTTGACATCGAAGTAGCCGCAGCCGTGGTTGTCGCCGCGATTGAAGTCGTCGACCGGCTCGATGCCCTGCTGCGCGGCGGCATCGCGGAACGCATCCAGGATGCGCCACGAGACGCGCGCCTTCTCCACGCGAAGTTCGCCGCCGGCGCCGTGCAGGGGTCCGGCGCCGCCGAAGTAGTCCTCGTGCCGCATGAAGATCGGCAGCACGTCGTCCCATCCCCAGCCCGGATTCGGGCCATGGCCGTCGCCGTCGCGCCAGCCGTCATAGTCGGCGCGCTGGCCGCGCATGTAGATCATCCCGTTGATCGATGACGAGCCGCCGATGACGCACCCGCGCGGATAGCGGATCGCGCGGCCGTTGAGCCCGGCCTCCGGTTCGGTCGACAGGCACCAGTCGGTACGCGGGTTGCCGATGCAGTAGAGGTAGCCGACCGGGATGCGGATCCAGATGTAGTCGTCGTTTCCTCCCGCTTCCAGGAGGAGCACGCGCGTCGCCGGATCGGCACTCAGCCGGTTGGCAAGCAGGCAGCCGGCGGTCCCGGCACCGATGACGACGTAGTCGAAGACTCCGGAACCTTCCCGCATGTCGGCCGCCTTGATAAGATTGTCGTTTGCCGCGGCGCAGGGCCGCGGTTTTCATTTTCCGCCGCCGCCGCGCGATGAGGCCATCCGCGGCGTGCCGGCGCTCGATGCGCCGGCCGCGATGATGCACGAGCAGGAGGCCAGGCGTGTCGCACCTGATGAACACCTACAACCGCTT
Organism: Burkholderiaceae bacterium; assembly: GCA_035524275.1. Classification (GTDB taxonomy): domain Bacteria; phylum Pseudomonadota; class Gammaproteobacteria; order Burkholderiales; family Burkholderiaceae_F; genus DATKPC01. The sequence continues at coordinate 38,864 of DATKPC010000028.1, read as the reverse complement.
GCCGGTCGCCTTCACCCACGGCATCGGCGCGCGGCTCTTCGACGAAGCGGGCGAGGAATACCTGGACGCGCTCGCCGGCATCGCGGTCAATGGGCTGGGGCATGCGCATCCGCGGCTGGTCAAGGCGCTGGCCGAGCAGGCGGGCCGCCTGCTGCACACCTCCAACGTGTATCGGATCCGCGAGCAGGAGGAACTCGCGCGGGTCCTGTGCGACCTGAGCGGGATGCAGGAGGTCTTCTTCGCCAATTCCGGCTCCGAGGCCAACGAGGCCGCGCTGAAGCTGGTGCGACTCCACGGCCACCGCAACGGCAATCCGGAGGCGCAGACGATCGTCATGGAACGCGCGTGGCACGGTCGCACGCTCGCGACGCTGGCGGCGACCGGCAGCGCGAAGGCGAGCCACGGCTTCGAGCCGCTGCCGAGCGGCTTCCTGCGCGTCGCCTACAACGACCTGGCCGCGATCGAACGCTGCGCGGATGCCGACGGGCGCGTCGCCGCCGTCTGGCTCGAGGTGCTGCAGGGGGAAGGCGGGATCCACGTCGCCGACCTCGACTACCTCGCCGCGGTGCGCCGCCTCTGCGACGAGCGCGGCTGGCTGATGATGGTCGACGAGGTGCAATGCGGGATCGGGCGCACCGGCAAATGGTTCGGCTACCAGTGGGCGGACGTGCTGCCCGACGTCGTGACGCTCGCGAAGGGTTTGGGTTCCGGCGTTCCGATCGGTGCCTGCCTCGCGCGCGGCCGCGCCGCGGGCGTCTTCGGCCCGGGCAACCACGGATCGACGTTCGGGGGCGGCCCGCTGGCGTGCCGCGCCGGGCTGGAAACGCTGCGGATCATCGCCGACGAGCGCCTGGCCGAGAACGCGACCGTGCAGGGCGATCGAATCCGCGCGGCGCTGAGGCGCGAGCTCGACGGTGTCGCCGGCGTCGTCGCGATCCGCGGCATGGGGCTGATGATCGGCATCGAGCTCGACCGGCCCTGCGCGGAACTGCCGCGCCTCGCGCTCGAATCGCGGATCCTGATCAACGTCACGCAGGACCGCGTCGTGCGGCTGCTGCCGCCGCTCGTCATCAGCGCCGCGCAGTCCGATGCGATCGCGACGCGCGTCGCGGCGCTGGTGCGCCGGTTCCTCGACGCCAACGCCGCCCGCGCAGGCTGACATGAGCGCCCGGCCGATCCAGCATTTCCTGCAGTTCTCGGACTTCACGCGGGCGCAGATCGAGCACGTCTTCGAGCGCACGCGCGTCATCAAGGACCGCTTCAAGCGCTACGAGCTCTACCAGCCGCTGCGCGACCGCACGCTCGCGATGGTGTTCGAGAAGGCGTCGACGCGTACCCGGGTCTCGTTCGAAGCAGGGATGTACCAGATGGGCGGGTCCGTGATCCACCTGACGACGGGCGACTCGCAGCTGGGACGCGCCGAGCCGATCGAGGATACGGCCCGGGTGATCTCCCGCATGGTCGACCTCGTGATGATCCGCACGTACGAGCAGTCGAAGATCGAGCGCTTCGCCCGATTCTCGCGGGTGCCGGTGATCAACGGGCTCACGAACGAGTACCACCCGTGCCAGATCCTGGCCGACATCTACACGTTCATCGAGCAACGCGGACCGATCGGCGGTCGGCGCGTCGCCTGGATCGGGGACGCCAACAACATGGCCTACACTTGGCTGCAGGCTGCGGAGATGCTGGGCTTCACGGTCCACGTCTGCACGCCGGCGGCCTACCCCCTCGATACCCACTTGACGCGCCCGGGCCCGCACATGAAGCAGTTCGACCACCCGATCGATGCGGCGCGCGGCGTCGACCTCGTGACGACGGACGTCTGGACCAGCATGGGCTACGAGAACGAGAACGAAGCGCGGCGCCAGGCCTTCGCCCAGTGGCAGGTCGACACGCGGATCATGCACGTCGCGGCTGCCGACGCGCTGTTCATGCACTGCCTGCCGGCGCATCGCGGCGAGGAGGTCGCCGCCGAGGTGATCGACGGCCCGCAATCCGCGGTCTGGGACGAGGCCGAGAACCGCCTCCACGTCCAGAAGGCGCTGATGGAATTCCTGCTGCTCGGCGACGAGGTGCGCTGAGCGGACCGGCGGCACGGATCGCGGCGGAGCGGGCATGCGTACGGTGCTGTGCGTGCTCTTCGACGTCGACGACACGTTGTTCGACCACACGTTCGCCTCGCAGGCCGCGCTACGGCTCGTCACGCAGGCCGATCCGCGCCTGGCGGAGACGGAATTCCAGCCGATGCTCACCGCGAACATGCGGATCCTGGAACAGTTGCACCCGGAGGTCGTCGCGGGCCGCGTGCGCCTCGACGACGCGCGCGTCGAGCGCTTCCGGCGCCTGCTCGCTCAATTCGGCGGCGACGTGGCGCGAGCGGCGGACATGGCGGAAGCGTTCAGGGAGGCCTACGGCCGCCACGAGCGCCTGGTCCCCGGCGTCGATGCCCTGCTGCCGCGCCTGCGGCGCTTCGGCGTCCGCCTCGGGATCGTCAGCAACAACACCCTTGCGACGCAGGAGGCGAAGCTCTCGCGCCTGGGGATCGACGCGCATTTCGAGGAGCTCATCGTCTCGGCGGAGCACGGCATCTCGAAGCCGGATCCGCGACTCTTCGATGTCGCGCTGCGACGCATCGGCATCTCGGCCGCCGACAGCGTCCACGTGGGCGATCGCTGGGACCTCGACGTCGTCGGCGCCCGCAGCGCCGGCGTCGCGCCCGTCTGGTTCAATCGCTTCGGCCTCGGCCGCGGCGACACCGGACCCGTGGCGCAGCTCGCCAGCTTCGGCGACGCCGCGGCGGCGACGGCGGTGATCCTGGATTTCGGCGGCGACGACGCGGCCTGAGGCGGCTTCGGCGCGCGCCGCGCCGGCGGCCCCATCGCCGTCACACGATCGTCGGTTCCGGTTCGAGTTCTATGCCGAAGCGCGCCCGGACCTTGTCCTGGATCTCGTTCGCCAGTTGCAGGATCTCGGCGCCGGCCGCGCCGCCTCGGTTCACGAGGACCAGCGCCTGGCGCTCGAAGACGCCGGCACGCCCGCGGGTGACGCCCTTCATCCCGCAGGCTTCGATGAGCCAGCCGGCGGCAAGCTTGTAGCGGCCGCCCGCGAGCGCATAGCTCACGAGCGACGGATGCCGCTCGATCAGCGCCGAACGCTTTTCGCGCGAGACGATCGGATTCTTGAAGAAGCTGCCGGCATTGCCGATCACCTGCGGATCGGGAAGCTTGCGCCGCCGGATCGCGACGATGCAGTCGAACAGCTCGCGCGCGGTCGGCCGGCCGATGCCGCGCGCCTTGAGTTCCTGCGCCACCTCGGCATAGCCGGTCGCCGGCTCCCAGGCCCGCGGAAGCGACAGCGTGATGCCGACGATCGCACGGCCGCCCTGCCCGGCCCGCTTGAACACGCTGTCGCGATAGCCGAATCCGCATTCCGACGCATCGAGCGTGACGACGCGACGCGACGCCGGATCCCATGCGGTGACGGCCGCCAGGCGCTCCGCGAGCTCGAGGCCGTAGGCGCCGATGTTCTGGATCGGCGCGGCGCCGACGAGCCCCGGGATCAACGCCAGATTCTCCAGCCCGGGCCGGTCGTCCCGGACCAGTCGGGCGACCGTCGCGTGCCAGTTTTCCCCGGCGCCGACCTCGATCCGCCAGGCGTCGTCGACGACGCCGAGCTCGCGATGTCCCGGAATCTCGATGCGCGCGACGACGCCCTCGACATCTCGCGTGAACAGGACATTGCTGCCTCCGCCGAGCAGGAAGCGCGGCAGCCCGTCGAGGCCGGGGCTCTCGTCGAGCTGCTGCAGGTCGGCGAGCGAGCGGATCCGCGCGAACCACGTCGCCCGCGCGTCGATCCCGAACGAGTTGTAGGGGCGCAGCGAAACGTCACGCTGGAGTTCGATCGGCATGCGGCCATTTTCGCAGAACGCGCGCGGCGGGCTCAGGTCCTCGTCAGCGCGAGCACGACGTAGCCGACGTACAGGACGCCGTTGACCAACAGCGCGCCGACCTGAGGCCCGCGCGGCCCGGCGTTGAGCCGCAGCCACGCCGCCGCCGCGAAGGCGATCGCCGCGCTGGCGACCACCTCCAGCCGCGGCTGCCACGGCGTCAACAGGATGCCGAGCGCCGGAAGCAGCGTGCCCTGGAACACCATCGCGCCGGTGATGTTGCCGACCGCGAGCGTGTCCTTCCCGCGCCGTGCCCACAGGACACTGTTGACCTTCTCCGGCAGCTCGGTCGCGATCGGCACGACCAGGAGCGACAGGATGAGCGGGGACACGCCCAGTTCGCGCGAGGCGCCCTGCACGCCGTCGATGAACAGCTCGGCGCCGGCGACGAGCATCAGCAGCGCCACGCCGAGCTGCAGCAGCGCGACGATCCGCGTCCGCGGCAGGCCGATTCGCGTCAGGAACAGGCGCTCCGTCGACGTCGTCCCATGGCCGTCGCGGACGAGATGCATCGACGCCCGGATCGTGAGCAGGATGTAGATGAAGTACGTGAGGATCAGCGCGAAGCTGATCGCGGCGCGGATGATCTGCTGGCCTGCCGGCACGAACATCGCGACGCCGGCCATCGCCAGCGACGCGAGGAAGAAATCGAGATCGCGAACGAACCCCGACCGCTCCGGCTGCAACCGCCCGGAGAGGCCGCGGCGACCGGCGACGGCAAGGGCCATCAGGCACGTCGACAGCGTCGAGAGCATCAGCGATGCGCCCAGGATCGCACCGATGCCGATCTCGGCGCCGGCCGCCGCGGCGCCGGGGTGCGCCATGATCGCGAGCATCGGAACCATCGTTTCCGGAAGCGCCGTTCCGACCGCCGCGAAGATCGAGCCGGTCACGCCTTCCGAGACCCGGAGCCACTGCCCGACGTGTTCCAGGGCGTTCGTGAAGATCTCGGCGGCCGCCAGGATCACCAGGAGCGCGATCGCAAGATGGGCCAGGTCGGAGGTCAAGGCGATTCGTCGGTTTCGGTGCGGAAGCGGTGTAGGATTGTGCACGCAGTCGGCGCCCGCGCAGGACTCCGAATCCGCGCCCGGGTTCTACGCACCCAACCGCCCATGCGCCCGGCGCGCCGGGCCGATTCCCAGATGCCGAGCTTCGATATCGTCTGCAAGCCCAACCATACCGAACTGCGCAATGCGGTGGACCAGTCGAATCGCGAAATCTCGACGCGCTTCGACTTCAAGGGCTCGGACGCGCGGATCGAATCGAGCGACAAGCAGCTGGTGGCCTACGCCGACGACGAGTTCAAGCTTGGCCAGGTCCACGACGTGCTGCGCGCCAAGCTGGCCAAGCGCCAGGTCGATGTCCGGTTCCTCGACCTGGAGGCGAAGCCGGAGAAGATCTCCGGCGACAAGCTGAAGCACGCGATCACGGTGCGCGAAGGCATCGATGCCGCGCGAGCCAAGCGAATCGTCCAGCTCGTCAAGGACAGCAAGCTCAAGGCGACCGCTAGCATCCAGGGCGACGCCGTTCGCGTCAGCAGCGCGAAGAAGGACGTCTTGCAGGAGGTGATCGCGCTGGTCCGTCGCCAGGTCGACGACGCGCCGATCGCGTTCGACAATTTCCGCGATTGACGCGGCACCGGCGGCTGCGGGTCGCGGGTCAGGTCGCCGAATGCGCCCGGTCGCCGTGCTGCAGTTCCATCGCCACGACGGCGCCGGATTCTTCGCCGAGCACCTGCATGCGCGCGGCGTCCCGCTGCACGTGGTGCCGCTCCACGCAGGCGCGGCGCTGCCACCGGAACTCGACGCCGTTGCGGGCCTCGCGCTGCTCGGCGGCCCCTGCAGCGTCAACGACGACCTTCCGGTGCTGCGGCAAACGGAGCGGCTGGTCGCGGCCGCCGTGGCGGCGGGCGTGCCCGTGATCGGGCATTGTCTCGGCGGCCAGTTGCTCGCGAGCGCGCTCGGCGCGCGCGTCGAACGCTCGCCGCACACCGAGATCGGGTGGTTCGATGTCGTGGCGGCCGCCTCGCCGAGCGCGCGCGACTGGCTCGGCGACGAGGAGCGTTGCGCCATGTTCCAGTGGCACTACGACGCGTTCTCGATTCCGGAGGGCGCCGAACTGATCGCGGGCAACGCGCTCGTCCCGCACCAGGCCTTCGTTGTCGCGGACCGGCATCTGGGCATGCAGTTCCACGGCGAGATCACGCCGGAGAAGATCGAGGCCTGGTTCGACGACGGCGGACGCGACGAACTCGCGCGCGGGCGCGGATTACCGACGGTCCAGACCGAGGAACGGATCCGGGCGCAGACGCCGACGGCGCTGCCGTCGAGCCGTCGCGTCGCCGGAAGGCTCTACGACCGCTGGCTGCAGGCACTGCCGAGGTAGGTCGTCGTTCCTGCGGCGCCCGCCGTCAGATCCGGATCCAGGTCGTCTTGAGCTCGGTGTACTTTTCGAACGCGTGCAGCGACTTGTCACGGCCGTTGCCGCTCTGCTTGTAGCCGCCGAACGGGACCGTGATGTCGTCCTCGTCGTATTGATTGACGTGGACCGTGCCGGCCCGCAGCCGGCGCGCCATGCGATGCGCGCGGCCGAGGTTGCTCGACCAGACCCCGGCCTGCAGGCCGTAGGGCGTTGCATTCGCGATCGCCACCGCCTCGTCCTCGGTGCGGAAACGGATCACGGACAACACGGGCCCGAAGATCTCCTCTCGCGCGATCGTCATCCCCGGGTCGACCCGGTCGAACACGGTCGGCGCCACGTAGAAGCCGCCGGAGTCGATCCGCGCGCGCGAGCCACCCGTCAGGCACTTCGCGCCCTCGGCGCGGCCGGATTCGATGTAGGACATGACGGTGCGCAGTTGCGTCTCGTCGACGATCGCGCCCATGACGCAGTCCGGATCGAGCGGATCGCCGGGCGCATGCCTCGCCGCCGCCTCGACGACGCGCGCGACGAAAGCGTCGGCGATCGAGTCCTCGACGAGCAGGCGCGACGGCGCATTGCAGGATTCGCCCTGGTTGAAGAACATGCTTCCGGCCGCCGCGGCCGCCGCCCGCGCCGGGTCGTCGTAATCGGCAAAGACGATGTTGGCGGACTTGCCGCCCAGTTCGTTGTAGACGCGCTTCAGGTTCGAGCGTCCGGCATACTCCAGCATCCGGCGTCCCGTGCGCGTCGAGCCGGTGAATCCGATCGCGTCGACGTCCATATGCAGCGCGAGCGCCTCGCCGGCTTCGCCGCCGTACCCGGTCACGACATTGAAGACGCCGGGCGGCAAGCCCGCCTCCAGCGCGAGTTCCGCGAGCCGCGGCGCCGTCAGCGGCGACTTCTCCGACGGCTTCAGCACGACCGAATTGCCGGTGGCGAGCGCCGGGCCGAGTTTCCACGCGGCCATGATCATCGGGTAGTTCCACGGAACGATCGCCCCGACGACCCCCATCGGCTCGCGCGTGACCAGCGCGAGCGCGTCGGCTCGCGTCGGCGCGATCTCGCCGTAGACCTTGTCGATGGCTTCCGCATACCAGGCGATGCATCGCGACGTCGCCGGAACATCGATCTCGCGGCTGTAGCGAATCGGCTTGCCGACATCGAGCGTTTCCAGCAGGCCCAACTCGTCCCGGCAGGCGAGGACGCGCTCGGCGAAGCGCTGCAGCACCTTCTTGCGCGCCGCCGGCGACTGCTGCGACCAGCGCCCGTCGTCGAACGCGCGACGCGCGCTCGCGACGGCCCGGTCGACATCGGCGGCGGCGCCGCGCGCCACGCGGGCCAGCAGCCGCCCGTCGATCGGCGACACGCTGTCGAATGTCCGGCCGTCCTGCGCGTCGCCGCGCTCCCCGTCGACGAACAGCCGTCCGTCCGGGCAGGCGGCCGCCGCGCGCGCGCGCCAGTCGACGGCCGGCGAGGTCGACGGCGGAGGCGTTGCGGTCATCTCACATCCGGTACGTCGCGGTCAAGCCGACCGTCCGCGGACGATAGGTATAGCGCCTCAGAAGGACCGAAGCGGCCTGTCCGGGCGGGGCCACCGTGTCGATGTCGCTGTGGGGATAGTTCAACGCCGATGGGGGCAGGTCGGGATGCGCGTCGAAGAGGTTGTCGATGAACGCCGAGACGCTCCACCCGCCCACTTCGGTGCCGCCGCGCAACGAGACGAAGGACGTTGCCGAAGGCGTGTAGGCGTAGGGATCGTACTGGCTGGTATTCAGGTCCTCGGCCGCGGTGAGCCAGTGATTGCGGCTCTGGTACTCGTAGTCGACGCGGAAATACGACTTGCGACTGTCGAGCAGGAAATTGAACTGCGCGCCGAGCGTCACGGTCCAGGGCGGGGCACCGACGCCGCTCTGCCCGGTGATCGCATCGCCCTTCAGCGCGACGGCCGGCGCCGACGGCGACAAGGTCGCGTCCTTGGAGAAGCGGGCATCGGTGTAGCCGATCGCGGACTCGAGCACCAGCGCATGCGTGACGGCCCAGTCGGCCTGCAGGTCGAAGCCCTTCGCCACCGCGGTGCCGAGGTTGGTCGTGAACTGGAACCCGCAGCCCGGCAGGTAGATGTTCTGCTGGATCCCCTTCCAGTTGATGTAGTAGAGGCTCGAGGCGAGGCGGAGCTGCCCGCCGATGTTGTTCTTCGAACCGATTTCGTAGCTCTGGACCGTATCGGAGTTGTAGGCGTCCGGAGCACCCGGAATGCCGAGCGCCTGGAAGTCGGCCGCGCACGGCGCCACCGGAATGGGCGCGTTGGCGCCGCCGATCCGGAACCCCTTGGAATACGTCGCGTAGACCATGTCGTTCGGATCGACCTGGAATGTCGCGCCAAGCTTCGGCGTGAACGGCGTCTCGTGCTGCGATCCCGCACCGCTGAAGGGGCCGAAGTTCTGCGGTCCGTCGGAGAAGTGGGTGAAGCTGAACTTCGTCTTGGAGTAGCGCGCGCCGGCGGTCAGCTTGAGGCGGTCGGTCACCGCAAACGTGGCCTCGCCGAAGCCCGCGAGTTGCCAGTCGGTCCCGTGGTTTTCGTTGTAGTACGAATCGCCGTTGGGCAGCAGTGCCTCGCCGAACACCGAAGGATCGGTCGCATAGACGCCGTAGAGCGCCTGGAACAGCTGGTTGAGCATCGGGTCGCTGATCTCCTCGATGCTCGTCTCGTGGTTGACCGACCAGAACATCCCGGCCGTCCACGTCCAGGGGGACTTCGGATCGTTCGACTGCAGCCGGAATTCCTGGGCCAGGTTGCGCTGCTTGTTCGTGACCGTCGCCGGCGACCGGTAGTCCTGGACACCGGCGGGCAGGTGGATGCCGTTGGAGTCGATCAGCGGGTAGTAGGACGGGTTGAGGTAGGTCAGCGACGGATTGCTCGCCGGCCAGCCGAACGTCTGGTAGTACCCGAGGTTGTAGATCGTCCCCGGATAGCCGCTGATGTCGCGACGCGCGTAGAACGACGTGTTCGAGATGAACGTCGAGCGCCCGAGGTCCGCCTCGACCTTGACGGAGGGCAGCACGTAGTGGTCGGGCTCCGGCCGACGGTCCGGGTCGCCGTCGCGGTACGTGTTCGTCGACGGATCGGAGTAGATCGGCCAGTAGACCGTCGTGTTGTGGGTCTGCCGGTCCTGGTACAGGACGCTGGGCGTGACGCTGATGCCGGGCGTCGCCGCCCACAGGCCGGCCAGCCGCATGACGACCGTGTCGGAGTAGTTCGCGTCCTTCTCCAGCGTCGCCTGCGTGTTGGGATCGACGAGGTCGATCCAGCCGCCGTCGTGGCGATACCAGACGCTGGCGCGCAAGCCCAGCGTATCGTCGATCAGCGGCCCGCCACCGGCGATCCCGGCCTCGTAGCTGGGCCGGCCCTTCTCCGTCATCGAGACCTCGGTCCGTGCATAGAGGCTCGACTTGTACAAGCTCGGCTGCGTCATGATGTAGCGCACGGTGCCGCCTTCGGACCCGGCGCCGAACAGCGTGCCCTGCGGCCCTCGCAGCACCTCGACGCGATCGAGATCGAAAGCCTTCGGCAGCGCGTCGTCCGGATTGAAGCCGAGCGCGCGCATCTGGATCGGCGTGTCGTCGATGTAGATGCCGGTCGTCCCGGCGCCGCCGGAGGAGGCGATCCCGCGGATCGAGATCGAATTCGTCCCGTTCGTGTCGATCGTCACGCCGGGGGTGAAGCGCGCCACGTCGCTGAAGTCCTTGATTCCCTTGAGATCCATCGACTCCTGCGTGAACGCGCTCACGCTGACGGGCACCTTGCTCTGGCTCTCCTCGTGGCGCGTCGCGGTGATCACGATTTCCTTGAGCGGGCTCGCGCCGTCAGCCGCTGGCGGCGGTGCGGCGCTGTCGTCGGACCCCGCCGTGTCCGTGCCACCGGCCGCGAACGCGGCCTGGACCCATCCGCCGGCGCCGGACGCCGCGAGTACCGCGACGACGATCGCGCGAGCCGCCGGCACGCGATTCACGCGCTCGCACGCGCCCAGGCCAAGACCAAGCCGCTTCGACTGCATCGATCCCCTCCCCCGTCGTCGTACCGTCTTCCGCGCCGGCCCTGGCGTTGGCCGTGGCCACGCGTCACCGGTCTTCTAGCAATTTATCTGCCAGCGTGCCCGCCGGCGGGCCTGCCTGCGCGGATCCCCTGCCGCGCGGCAGGACGACTATACGTGCAGCAGCAGGTGCTCGCGCTCCCAAGAACTGATCACTTTCATGAATTCGTCGTACTCGAGCTCCTTGACGAGCCGGTAGACGGTCACGAAGCGCTCCCCGAGGAGTTTCGCGAGTTCCGGAGCCTGCGCCAGCAGCGTCAGCGCGTCCGACATGCTGCGCGGCAGCTCGAAGTCGCTGCGGTAGGCGCTGCCCATCGACTCGTCGGCCGGCTCGATCCGCTCCTTCATCCCCAGGTAGCCGCACGCCAGCGTCACGGCCGTCGCGACGTACGGGTTGGCGTCGGCGCCGATGACCCGATTCTCGATGCGCCGGTTCTCCGGCGTCGAGCGCGGGACGCGGATCCCGACGGTGCGGTTGTCCCGGCCCCAGCGGAGGTTGATCGGCGCCGCCGAGTGGCGCACCAGGCGTCGGTAGGAGTTCACGTACGGCGCGAGGAACGCCATCGCGGCCGGCAGGTACTTCTGCAGGCCGCCGATGTAGTGGCGGAACGCGTCGGCCGGCGAGCCGTCGATGTTCGAGAAGATGTTGCGGCCCGATCGCTTGTCGACGATGCTCTGGTGGATGTGCATCGCGCTGCCCGGCTCGTTGGCCATCGGCTTGGCCATGAAGGTCGCGTACATCTTGTGCTTCAGCGCGGCCTCGCGCAGCGTGCGCTTGAAATAGAAGACGTTGTCCGCGAGATCGAGCGGATCGCCGTGCAGGAAGTTGATCTCCATCTGGCCGGCGCCGATCTCGTGGATCAGCGTGTCGACGTCGAGGTCCATGACCTCGCTCCAGTTGTAGATGTCCTCGAACAGCGGATCGAACTCGTTCACCGCGTCGATGCTGTAGTGCTGCCGGCTGGTCTCGGCGCGCCCGCTGCGGCCGATGGGCGGCGTGAGCGGGATGTCCGGGTCGGTGTTCTGCGCGATGAGGTAGAACTCGAGTTCCGGCGCGACGACGGCCGCCAGCCCGTCCTGCGCGTAAAGCTCCCTGACCCGCCGCAGCACCGAGCGCGGCGCGAAGTCGACGAGGCGCCCGTCCTCGAAGTAGCAGTCGTGGATCACCTGCGCCGTGCGGTTGGATTCCTCGGCCCAGGGCACCAGGCAGACCGTCGTCGGGTCGGCCAGCAGTTCCATGTCGACATCGTTGTCCGAGATCACCTCGGCGTACTCGCTGGAGTCCGGCGCCTCGCCGGTGACCGTCATGCCGAGCACCGACTCCGCGAGCCGCATGCCGCGGTCCTCGGAAAACTTGGCCCGCGGGACGATCTTGCCGCGCGCGACGCCGGTCAGGTCGGGTACCAGGCACTCGATCTCGTCGATGCGTTTCTCGTTGAGCCAGCGATCGAGGTCGGCGTGGCTGAAGTTCTCTCGTAGGCCCATGGTTCCTGCGTCGGAGCGGAAAAGTTGCGGGGTTGGCGTTGTGGCGCGAAAGGCCGCGACGCGGGCGCGCGAGGCGCCCGCCGTCGAGCATCAGGGGCGGCGACCGCGGGCGGCCCGGCAGGCGTCGCCGAAGGCCGCGAAGATCGCCATCGAAACGGGATTCTCGGTCGCTCGCCACTCCGGATGCCATTGAAGCGCGAGCGAAAACCCGGGGTGGGCGAGGATGCGGACCGCCTCGATCGTCCCGTCGTCGGCCGTCGCCTCGACGGCGAGCCCCGCGGCGAGCCGGTCGATTCCCTGTCCGTGGACCGAGTTCACGATGAATCGCCGCGTGCCGACGAAGCTTGCGAGCAGCCCGCCGGCCACGGCTTCGACGTCATGCGCCGGGCCGTATTGCTCCTCCGGCGACCCCTCGCGGCCGCGGTGGTCGCGACGATCCGGCAGCCGGTGGATCGCCTGGTGCAGCGACCCGCCGAGCGCCACGTTGATCTCCTGCAGCCCGCGGCAGATCGCGAGCAGCGGCAGCCCGCGCTCGATGGCCTTGCGGACGAGGGGCAGCGTGACCGCGTCGCGCCCGGTATCGAGCGGCAACGCGGGATCGTGCACGTCCTGCCCGAAATGCGAGGGGTGCACGTTCGCGGGCGATCCGGTCAGGACGATGCCGTCGACGAGATCGAGGTAAGGATCGACGTCGATGTGCTCGCCCGTGGGAACGATCAGCGGCAGGCAGCGCGCCGCCTCGCGCACCGCGTCGGCGTACTTGCGGCCGAGGACGTAGAACGGGTGGCCGCCGAGCTGGCGGTTGTCGCAGGGGATCAGGACGCAGGCTGCGCGCCCGCGCGCGTTCGCGGGCGGCGTGGCAGGCGGGCGTGGGGGCGCGGGCGGAGGCTCCGGCATCGGTGAGCGCGCGGGACTGTGCGCAGGGAGTTTAAGACCAAATCCCGTGCGCCGGACAGGCGCGCGGGGCTGGCGCGACGCGGGCGCGGGACACGTCGCTCATGCGACCCAGCCGCGCTCGCGCGCCTCGTCGAGCGTGAGGTCCAGGCTGCGGCGGATCAGGCCGACCATTTCATCGACCTGGGCGCGCGTGATCACGAGCGGCGGCGCGACGATCATCCGGTCGCCGACGGCGCGCATCACGACCCCGCTCGCGAACATGTGCGCGCGACACGCGAGCCCGACTTTCCATTCGGCGGGGAAGGCTTCGCGACGCGCCTTGTCGCGCACCAGCACGAGCCCCGCCATCAGCCCGCAGGTTTCCGCCTCGGCGACGAGCGCATGGTCCGCCAGCGACTCGAACGCGTCCTTGAAGTACGGCGCGATGTCGAGCCGAACGCGATCGACGAGGTTCTCGCGACGCATGATCGCGATGTTCTCGAGCGCGACCGCGCAACAGGCGGGGTGCCCGCTGTAGGTGAAGCCGTGCGCGAATTCCTCGCCGCGCTCGATGAGCGTCCCGGCGACGCGGTCGCCGACCAGGACGCCGCCCAGAGGGAGGTAGCCGGACGTCACGCCCTTCGCGAACGTGATCAGGTCGGGCCGCGCCTGCATGGCTTCGCACCCGAACCAGTGCCCGAGGCGCCCGAAGCCGCAGATGACCTCGTCGGACACCAGCAGGATCCCGTAGCGATCGCAGATGCGCTGTATCTCCGGCCAGTAGGTCGGCGGCGGAATGATCACGCCGCCGGCGCCCTGGACGGGCTCGCCGATGAACGCGGCGATCTTCTCGGGCCCGATCTCCAGGATCTTCTGCTCGAGCCATCGCGCGGCGACGAGCCCGAACTCCTCGCGCGCCAGGCCGCGCCCGCTCTCGAAATGGTACGGCTGGCCGATGTGCACGATGCCGGGGATCGGCAGGTCGCCCTGCGCGTGCATCGCGGCCATCCCGCCCAGCGATGCCGCGGCCACCGTGCTGCCGTGGTAGGCATTGACGCGACTGACGATCACCTTGCGCTGCGGCTGCCCCTGCAGGTCCCAGTACCGCCGGACGAGACGCACGACCGTGTCGTTGCCCTCGGAGCCGGAGCCGGCGAAGAAGACGTGGCGGAATCCGGGCGGCGCGATACGCGCCAGTTCGCCGGCAAGCTTCAGCGCCGGGACGTTCGTCGTGTTGAAGAAGCTGTTGTAGAAAGGCAGCTCGACCATCTGGCGCCAGGCGGCGTCGGCCAGCTCGCGCCGTCCGTAGCCGACGTTGACGCACCACAGCCCGGACATCGCGTCGAGGATCCGATTGCCGTCGGAGTCCCAGACGTAGATGCCGTCACCGCGCACGATGACGCGCGCGCCGACCGCGGCGAGCGCCTTGAAATCGGTTGCCGGATGCAGGTAGTGCGCGCTGTCCTCCGCCTGCAGCGCGCGGGTGTCGTAGCGGCGCGGGGCGTCGTGCAGGCGATCCGCCGGCGGCAGGGTCGCGAAGTCGTTGGCCATGGACGATTCCGATCGGGGCGTCGGGTGGATTCAGACGTGCAGGAGCAGGTGCTCGCGCTCCCAGGGGCTGATCACCTTCATGAACTCGGCGTACTCGAGCCCCTTGACCGAGAAGTAGACGTCGACGAACGACCGGCCCAGCACGTCGTGCAGCGCGCGGCACTGCTCCAGCAGCGACAGGGCTTCCGACAGGCTGCGCGGGAGCTCGTAGTCGAGCGAGTACGCGCTGCCCCGGCTCTCGGGGGTCGGCTCGAGTCCCTCGACGATCCCGAGCCAGCCGCAGGCCAGCGTCGCGGCGATCGCGAGGTAGGGATTGGCATCGGCGCCGATCACGCGGTTCTCGACGCGCCGGTTCTCCGGCGTGGAACCCGGTACGCGGAACCCGACCGTGCGATTGTCGTGCCCCCACTGGATGTTGATCGGGGCGGCGCCGTAGCGGACGATCCGGCGGTACGAATTGACGTAGGGAGCGACGAGGGCCATCGCGGCCGGCATGTACTTCTGCAGGCCGGCGAGGTAGTGGCGGAAGATCGGCGTGGCCGCCCCGCCGTCGTCGCTGAAGATGTTGCGACCGCTGTCGATCTCGACCAGGCTCTGGTGGATGTGCATCGCGCTGCCCGGCTCGTTGGCCATCGGCTTCGCCATGAACGTGGCGTACATCTGGTGCCGCAGGGCCGTCTCGCGCAGCGTGCGCTTGAAGTAGAACGTCTGGTCCGCGAGTTCGAGCGGATCGCCGTGCAGGAAATTGATCTCCATCTGCCCGGCGCCGACCTCGTGGATCAGCGTGTCGACGTCGAGTTCCATCGCCTTGCAGTAGTCGTAGATGTCCTCGAAGAGCGGATCGAACTCGTTGACCGCGTCGATGCTGTAGGCGCGGCGCACCGTCTCGGCGCGCCCGCTGCGCCCGACGGGCGGCGTCAGCGGCATGTTCGGGTCCGCGTTCTTCGCGACCAGGTAAAACTCCAGTTCGGGCGCCACGACGACGCGCCAGCCGCGGTCGCGGAACAGCGCGATCACGCGTCGCAGCACGGAGCGCGGAACGAAGTCGGCCGGCTGGCCGTCGCCGCGGAAGCAGTCGTGGATGACCTGGGCCGTCGAGTCCGCAGCCCACGGGACCGGGCGGACCGTCGTCGGATCCGGCCGCAGCACCAGGTCGTGGTCGGTCGCGGCGATGACGGCGCGGTAGCCGGGATCGTCCGACGGCTTGTCGCCGTTGACGGTCATCGCGAGGACGTCCTCCGGCATCCGCATGCCGCGATCCTCGGTGAACTTCTCGCGCGGCAGGATCTTGCCGCGCGCGACCCCGGCCAGGTCCGGCACGAGGCATTCGATCTCGGAAATGCGGTTCTCGTCGAGCCAGGCCTCGAGATCCTTCTCCGTGAAGTTGCTGCGCGAGATGCGTTCCGTCATCGGGCCCTCCGTATCGCGCGCACGGGCCGTGCGGCGCGACGGACAAGGGCCGAGTCTAGTGGCGAATTGGTATGGCCTGTAGAACCACTAATGGAATCTCGATGGAGCCACTTTGGCCCGCGCGGAGTCGGCGTCGACCGGCCGCGGCGCCGGGAAGGGCCGGGCCCTAGCGCAATGAGCGCAATGAGACGCTAGGCGGCGGACGCGAGATGGCGTGCGCCGGCGCCGAGGTCGCCGAAACGGGCGGCGATCGCGCGCTGTATGCCGGCGGCATCGAGGCCGACGTCGGCAAGGAGCCGCGCCGGGTCGCCGTGGTCGACGAAGCGATCGGGCAGGCCGAGGTGCAGGATCGGGACCGCGATTCCCAGCTCCGCGAGCGCTTCCGCGCAGGCGCTTCCGGCGCCGCCGGCGACGACGTTCTCCTCGAGCGTCACGAGCGCGTCGTGCGTCCTCGCCAGCCGCTGCAGCAGGTCGAGGTCGAGCGGCTTGACGAACCGCATGTTGGCGACCGTGGCGTCGAAAGGCACGGCAGCCGCGAGGGCCGGCGCGACCATCGGGCCGAACGCCAGCAGCGCGAGGCGCCCGCCGCCGAGACGGCGCTGCGATTCGCGCCGCACCTCGCCGACGCCGATCGGCAACGTGGCGAGCGGCCGCCCGAGCGCCGTCCCCGGCCCGGTCCCGCGCGGATAGCGAACCGCGGCGGGGCCCTGGTGCCGAGCCGCCGTCGTCAGCATCCGGCGGCATTCCTCCTCGTCCGACGGCGCCATCACGACGAGGTTGGGTATGCAGCGCAGGAACGACAGGTCGAAGGCGCCGTGGTGCGTCGCACCGTCGGCGCCGACCAGCCCGCCGCGATCGATCGCGAACATCACCGGCAGGTTCTGAATCGCGACGTCGTGGATGAGCTGGTCATAGCCCCGCTGCAGGAACGTGGAATAGATCGCCACCACCGGGCGCATGCCCTCGCAGGCGAGCCCGGCCGCGAAGGTCACCGCGTGCTGTTCCGCGATCCCGACGTCGAAGTAGCGGTCCGGGAATTCCTTCTCGAAGCGCACGAGGCCGGAGCCTTCGCGCATCGCCGGCGTGATCGCGACGATCGTCGAATCCTCGCGCGCGATGTCGCACAGCCAGTCGCCGAAGACCTGCGTGTACGTCGGCTTGCCCGACGGCGCCTTGCGGATACCCTCGGCCGGGTCGAAGCGGCCGGGGCCGTGGTAGAGGACCGGATCGGATTCCGCGAGCTTGTAGCCCTGGCCCTTGCGCGTCACGACGTGCAGGAACTGCGGGCCCGAGAGGCTGCGCACGTTGCCCAGCATCGACACCAGCGCGTCGACGTCGTGGCCGTCGATCGGCCCGATGTAGTTGAATCCGAACTCCTCGAACATCGTCGCCGGAAGCACGATGCCCTTGGCATGCTCCTCCAGGCGCCGGGCGAGCTCCAGCATCGGCGGCACGTGCTTCAACACCTGCCGCCCGGCGCTTTTCGCCGCCGCGTAGAAGCGCCCGCTGAGCAGGCGGGCGAGGTAGCGGTTGAGCGCGCCGACCGCGGGCGAGATCGACATGTCGTTGTCGTTCAGCACGACGAGCAGGCGGACGTCGTCCATCACGCCGGCATTGTTCAGCGCCTCGAAGGCCATCCCGCCGGTCAGCGCGCCGTCGCCGATCACCGCGACCGAATGGCGCGTCGAGCGCTGCTGCCGGGCCGCCACCGCCATGCCGAGCGCCGCCGAAATCGATGTCGAGGAATGCGCCGTGCCGAACGTGTCGTACGGCGATTCGCCGCGCCGCGGAAAGCCGGAGATGCCGCCCCATTGCCGCAACGTCGCCATCGACTCGCGCCGCCCGGTGAGGATCTTGTGCGGATAGGTCTGGTGGCCGACATCCCAGACGATGCGGTCGTGCGGTGTGTCGAAGACGTAGTGCAGCGCGATGGCGAGCTCGACCGTGCCGAGATTCGAGCTGAGGTGCCCGCCGGTGCGCGCGACCGATTCCAGCAGGAACGAGCGCAATTCGGTCGCCAGCCGCGGCAACGCGGCGCGGTCGAGGCGTCGCAGGTCGGCGGGACTGTCGATCGACTGGAGCAGGTCGTGCATCAGGTCAGCTTCGGCGAAGTACGATCATGTCGGCGAGCTGGTGCAGCCTCGCGGTGGCCGCACCGGCGATGCCCGCCACGCCCGCGATGCCGTCCAGGCTGGCATGCGCCTGCCGGCGCAGGTCTTCCGCCCACGAGCGGGCGGCTTCAAGGCCAATGGCCGAAACATACGTTGGCTTGTTCTGCCGGGCGTCCTTGCCCGCCGTCTTGCCGAGCTCGTCCGAGGTGGCCTCGACGTCCAGGATATCATCGACGACCTGGAACGCGAGCCCGATCGCGTCGGCGTAGCCGTCGAGCGCGGAGGCCATTCCGCCCGCGGCGCCCGCGAAGCCGGCGGCGATTGCCGGCATCCGGATCGATGCGCGCAACAGGGCCCCGGTCTTCATCCGGTGCATGCGCTCGAGTTGCGCCAGGTCCAGCTTGTGTCCGACGGCGGCGAGATCGATCGCCTGGCCGCCGCACATGCCGGACGTGGAAATCGCGACGGCCAGCTCGTGGATCAGCGCGACGCAGGCGGGCGCCGGCAGCGGCGCTGCCGCGAGAACGCGAAAAGCCTCCGCCTGCAGCGCGTCACCGGCCAGCATCGCGGTGGCCTCGTCGTAGGCGACATGGACGGTGGGCTTGCCGCGGCGCAGGACGTCGTCGTCCATGCACGGCATGTCATCGTGGACGAGCGAGTACGCATGGACGTACTCGACCGCCAACGCCATCGCGTCGAGCGCGGCCGCCGAAACCGAGCCGACCTCGCCGGCGGCATAGACGAGGAGCGGCCTGACGCGCTTGCCTCCATCGAGGACCGCATAGCGCATCGCGTCGTGCAGCCGGGACGGTTCCCGCGTGACCGGCGGCAGCGCCTGCCGTGCGGCGCGCTCGAACCTCGCGAGGCATCCGTCGATCCACGGGCCCAGCGCAGCGGAGCCCTCCGCGACCGTACCGGCGGCGTTGCCCGCGTCCGGCGCCATCAAGATGACGCCCCGCGCGTTTCGCCTGGATCGAGAGGCCGCAGGTTCTCTCCGTCGAGGACCTTGATCTCCTGCTCCGCGGCCGCGAGGCGCCCCTGGCACCATGCCGCGAGCTCGTTGCCGCGGCGATAGGCGGCAATCGACGCGTCCAGCCCGAGCTGTCCGGATTCGACCTGCCGCACGAGCGCGTCGAGCTCGTCCAAGGCCTGCTCGAACGTCAATTCGCTGACGGGGGTCGGACCGGGGTTCGCAACGCTCTTGGCCATCGCGCGTCGGCCGGAGCCACGCGGCGCGGCCCGGACCGTAGACAAGGACGAAAGGACGGATTTTAGCCGCGCGGCCCCGCTCCCGGCAGTTCCGGCAACCCGGCGGTCCGGACGGGCCCTCGGCCCCCCGGCAGGATCTAGACTCCGTGCGGCCCTGGATGCCGCGCGAATGCCCGCGGGGAATGGTGCCGACGCACCGGAGCACGCATCGATGAGCACGACCCACCTGGTGGACGGCGCTGCCCTTGCCGCCCGCCTCGGCGATCCTCAATGGCGGATCGTCGACTGCCGTTTCGACCTCGGCGACCCCGGCGCGGGCCGGCGAGCCTATGACGCCGCGCACATCCCGGGGGCGGTCCATGCCGACCTCGACCACGATCTTGCCGGCGCCAAGACGGGGCGCAATGGCCGGCATCCGCTGCCGGACCCGCAACGTCTCGTCGAACGCCTGTGCGAGTGGGGCATCGGCGACTCGACCCGCGTCGTCGCGTACGACGCGCACGGGGCCTCGTTCGCGGCGCGCCTGTGGTGGCTGCTGCGCTGGCTGGGACACGGAAGCGTGGCCGTGCTCGACGGCGGATGGACGGCGTGGGTCGCCGAAGGACGGGCGACCGACGCGACAGCGGTCTCGCCGCCGCGAGCGAGCTTCTCGCGCCGCCCGCCGCTCGAGCGGCACGTCGACGCGGCCGAGGTGGAACGGCGTCGACGGGACCCGGCGTGGCTGGTGCTGGATGCGCGCGCGCCGGAACGCTATCGCGGCGCCGTCGAACCCATCGATCCGGTCGCCGGCCACATCCCCGGTGCGGTGAACCGATGCTGGCAGGCGAACCTCGCCGACGGGCGTTTCAAGTCCGCCGCGACGCTGCGCCGCGAGTACGAGGACCTGCTCCGCGGACGCCCCGCCGACCGCGTCGTCGCGAGCTGCGGCTCCGGCGTCACGGCCTGCCATGACCTGCTGGCGCTGCAGGTCGCGGGCCTCGGCGGCGGCGCCCTCTACGCAGGCTCGTGGAGCGAATGGTGCGCGGATCCCGATCGGCCCGTGGCCACCGGGGATTCCTGATGCAGCGCGGCGCGCGCGGCCTGTCGCCCAACGCCGCTGGCGCGCTCAGCCGGCGCCGTTGCTCCGCAGCCAGGCGACACAGCGCTTCCAGCCGTCCTCGGCCGCTTCCTTGCGATAGCTCGGCCGGTAGTCGGCGTTGAAGGCGTGCGGAGCGTCCGGATAGACGACGAACTCCGACCGGCCGCCGGGGCCGGCATTGGCCTTCAGCGCCGCCTTCATCTGGTCGATCGTCGCCACCGGAATGCCGGGGTCGGCACCCCCGTAAAGCCCGAGCACCGGCGCGCCGACCGCAGCGGCAAGGTCGATCGGATTCTTCGGCGCGAGCGCTGTCGGGTCGCCGGCCAGGCGCCCGTACCAGGCGACGCCGGCCTTCAGCTTGGGATTGTGCGCGGCATACAGCCAGACGATGCGCCCGCCCCAGCAGAAGCCGGTGATGCCCAGGCGCGACGTGTCGCCGCCATGCGCCGCCGCCCACCGCACGCAGGCATCGAGATCGCCCATGACCTGCTCGTCCGGCACCTTGGAGACGAGTTCCTTCATCAGCGTCGCGATGTCGCCGTACTTCGACGGATCGCCCTGTCGCGCGTAGAGCTCCGGCGCGATGGCGAGCCAACCGAGCTTCGCGAACCGGCGGCAAATGTCCTTGATGTGTTCGTGGACCCCGAAGATCTCCTGGACGACGAGGATCGTCGCGAGCCCGGTCCGGCCGGCCGGCGCCGCGCGGTACGCCGGCATGTCGCCGCCTTGCGCCGGCACCTTGATCTCGCCGGCCTCGAGACCGGCGGCATCGGTGACGATCATCGTCTGCGCCTGCACCGGTGCGACCGCGGCGGCGAAACCGGCCGACAACGATCCGACGACGAAGCCGCGCCGCGTCAGGTCGCTCCCCGGCGCCAGGCTGTCGACCTCTCGCGTGATGCCGTCGAGCGCGCACGCTGCCACGCCGTCCCGTGCCGAATCGATCATCGTCGTTTCCTTCGTCTTCGTTCGTGGCGCAAGCCGCCCGATGCGATGGCCTGGGCCGGCTCGCGATCCCGATTCTATCGACGGCGCCTGCCCCGCGAACCGCACCGGGTCGTGGACACATCCGTGAACACCGACCCGGATCGGTGAGCCGTGACCTTCGGGCGTCACAGGAAATTGCGATCCGCCGAAAACTCACGTTGGGCCGCGACCGGCGGGTCCCTACAATGCGCGATCTTTCACTCGCCGCGCGCGAGATCCGGGTATCGCGCGCCCACGTTCACGTCATGCCCTTCGATCCTTCCGCCCTTCGGGCGAGCTTCCAGCGCCTGGCGCCCGCGGCCGACTACTGCGCGCTGCGCGTCGTCGACGAACACGCGCTCGTGACCACCGTGCGCCAGGACGTGGCGCAGCCTCCGGAAGCGAGCGACGATCGCGGCGCCATGGTGACGATCATCGAGGGCGATGGCATCGGTTATGCGGCGACGCCGGATCTCTCGGACGCCGGGCTCGCCGAAGCGCTACGCCGCGCGGCCGACCTCGCGCGCCTCGCGCGCGGGCGCAGTGTCTTCCATGGCCGCGCCCCGGCCATGCCGCGACCGAACGCGCGGTACGTCTCGCCGACGCGGCGCGCGCTCGACCTGTCCAAGGCGCAGCGCATCGAACTGCTGATGCGGGAGTCGACGGCCTGCCGGATCGATTCCCGCGTCGTCGACTGGCAGGCGAGCCTGTGGACCGTGCGCTCGCAGCAGCTGATGCTGACGGCCGACGGCGGCGAGGCCTGGCAGGAGTTCGATTTCACGATTCCCTCGCTGCACGTGGTGGCGGCAGCGCAGGGACTGACGCAGGTCCGGTCGTGGGGCGGCCGCTACAACGGCCACTGCCGCCAGGGCGGGATGGAGGTGATCGAGGAATCGGGCTTCGTCGGCAGCGGGCGCGGGGTCGCCGAGCAGGCTCTCGAACTGCTCGCGGCGCCGAACTGCCCGACGGGGCGGATGGACGTGCTGCTGATGCCGGACCAGATGATGCTGCAGATCCACGAGTCGATCGGCCACCCGATCGAGCTCGATCGGATCCTCGGCGACGAGCGCAACTTTGCCGGCACGAGCTTCGTCACGCTCGACATGTTCGGCTCGTACCGCTACGGATCCGACCTGCTCAACGTGACGTACGACCCGGGGCGCGAAAGGGAGTTCGCGAACTTCGCCGTCGACGATGACGGCGCGGCGGCGCGGCGGGAACACGTCATTCGCGACGGGATCCTGCAGCGGCCGCTCGGCGGAACCATGTCGGTACAGCGCGCGCAGGCACTGCGCAGCGACATCGCCGGCGTCGCGACGAGCCGCGCGTCGACCTGGAACCGCCCGCCGATCGACCGGATGTCGAACCTGAACGTCGAGCCGGGCGATGCGCCGCTCGCGCGGCTTGTCGAATCGATCGACGACGGCGTGATGATGAGCACGAATGCGTCGTGGTCGATCGACGACTCGCGCAACAAGTTCCAGTTCGGCTGCGAGTGGGGCCGTCGGATCCGCGGCGGCAAGCTCGCCGAGGTCGTCCGCAATCCGAACTATCGCGGTGTTTCCGCGACGTTCTGGCGGTCGCTGGCGATGGTCGGCGACGAGTCGACCTATGCCGTGATGGGCACGCCGTTCTGCGGCAAGGGCGAGCCGAACCAGGTCATCCGCGTCGGCCATGCGAGCCCGGCCTGCAAGTTCAGCGCCGTCGACGTCTTCGGCGCCGAACGCTGACCGCGCGCCGCGACGCGCGCCCACCGTACCCCATGCCGATCCGATGAAGAACCTCTTTCTCGAGCTTGCCTCGCACGCGACCGCGCTGGCGCGCGGGTCCGAGGTCGTTCTCCTCAACTTCAGCGCCGAGGATTCGACCTTCATCCGATTCAACCGCGCGCGGGTGCGACAGCCGATCGCCGTTTCGCAGGCGTTCCTCGACGTCACGCTGATCCACGGCGGCAGGCGCGATTCGACGCGGCTCACGCTGTCGGGGGCCATCGAGGCGGATCGCGGTGCGCTCGGCGCGGCCATCGATGCGATGCGGCGCGACATCGATGCGCTGCCGGTCGACCCCTATCTTCTGTATTCCACCGAGGCGATCGTCGCCGACACCGAGCGGCGCGGGCGGCTGCCGCAAGCGGCCGAGGCGATCGACGACGTGCTGGCGGCCGCCGGGGACGTCGACCTCGTGGGCATCCTCGCGAGCGGCCCGATCCATCGCGGCTTCGCCAGCTCGCTCGGATCGCGCCAATGGCATGCGGTCGACAGCTTCCTTCTCGACTGGTCGATCTACCATGCCGGCGACAAGGCGGTAAAGGGAAGCTGGGGCGGTTCGACGTGGGAGCGCGCCGAACTGCTGCGGCGCATGGCATCGGTGCGCGAGAAGGTCCCGCTCATCGCGCGTCCGCCACGGACGATCGAACCGGGCGAGTACCGCGCCTACCTGGCCCCGGCCGCCCTCGACGAGCTGCTGTCGATGCTCGGCTGGGGCGGCGTGTCGGCCAAGGCGCAGCGGACGCAGCAAAGCGCGATCCAGCAGCTCGTCCACGGCGACGTCGCGTTGTCGCCACGGATCCAGCTGCGCGAGGACATCGCCGGCGGACTGGCCCCGGCATTCGACGCCGCCGGGTTTCCGCGACCGCCGGCGGTCGACCTGATCCGCGACGGCCGCCACTCCGGCGCGCTCACCAGCGCGCGGACGGCGCGCGAGTACGACATCGCTCCCAACGGCGCCAACGACGAGGAGGCGATGACCTCGCTGCATCTCGCCGCAGGCGAACTCGCGGCGAGCGACGTCCTGGCGGCGCTGGATACCGGCATCTACGTCGGCAACCTGTGGTACCTCAACTGGTCCGATCGCAGCTCGTGCCGCATCACCGGCATGACGCGCTTCGCGACGTTCTGGGTCGAGAACGGCCACATCGTCGCGCCGCTCAACGTCATGCGTTTCGACGACAGCCTGTACCGCGTTCTCGGCACGCGGCTGGAACACCTGACGCGCGACAGCGAATGGATCCTGAGCGGCGACACGTACCAGCAGCGATCGGTGCAGACGAGCCGCGTGCCGGGGGCGCTCGTGGCGGGGCTGACCCTGACGCTGTAGACCGGCGCTGCAAGCCGGTGCCGCAGGCCGGCGCTTCAGGTGGCGTCGGGCGCTGCCGGCCCGACGCGCGCGCCGCTCAGTGCGCCTGGTCCCAGTTGTCGCCGACGCCGACTTCGGCCAGCAACGGCACCTTCAGCTCCGCCACGGTGCGCATCAGTTCCGGCACGCGCGCCTTGACCTCCTGCAGTTCGCGCTCCGGCACCTCGAGGACGAGCTCGTCGTGGACCTGCAGGACGAGGCGCGTGGCCATCCGTGACTCGTCGAGCCAGCGCTGCACGGCGATCATCGCCTTCTTGATCAGGTCGGCGGCGGTGCCCTGCATCGGCGCATTGATCGCCGCCCGCTCGGCAGCCTGGCGCCGGGGGCCGTTGGCGGCGTTGATTTCCGGCAGCCACAGCCGGCGGCCGAAGACGGTCTCGACATAGCCGTCGCGATGCGCCGCGGCGCGCGTCCGGTCCATGTAGTTCGCCACGCCCGGGTAGCGTGCGAAATAGCGGTCGATGTAGAGCTTCGCGGCATCCCGCTCGATGCCGAGGTTCGAAGCCAGGCCGAACGCGCTCATCCCGTAGATGAGGCCGAAGTTGATCACTTTCGCGGTGCGTCGCTGGTCGGCCGCGACCTCGTCGACGGGAACGCCGAAGACCTCCGATGCCGTCGCGCGGTGGACGTCGGCGCCGGCGGCAAAGGCCGCCAGCAGGCCGGCGTCGTCCGACAGGTGCGCCATGATGCGCAACTCGATCTGCGAGTAGTCGGCCGACACGATCCGGCATCCGGGCGGCGCGACGAACGCCTCGCGGATGCGGCGGCCTTCGGGCGTGCGGATCGGGATGTTCTGCAGGTTCGGGTCGGACGACGACAGCCGGCCGGTCACCGCGACCGCCTGCCCGTAATGCGTGTGGACGCGACCCGTCGCCGGATTGATCATCGCCGGCAGCTTGTCGCAGTAGGTCGACTTCAACTTCGAGGCCGTGCGGTAGTCGAGCAGGACGCGCGGCAGCGGGTAGTCGCGCGCCAGCTTCTCCAGGACCTCCTCGTCGGTCGAGTGCGCGCCGCTCGCGGTCTTCTTGACGACCGGAAGGCCGAGCTTGCCGAAAAGGATCTCGCCGATCTGCTTCGGCGAGCCGAGATTGAACGGCTGCCCGGCCAGGCGATGCGCCTCGGCCTCCAGCCGGACGAGCGCGGCGCTCAGTTCCGCGCTCTGCGCCGCGAGACGCTCGCGGTCGACGAGCACGCCGTTGCGCTCCATCCGGAACAGGACTTCGGCGGCCGGCATCTCGATGTCGCGATAGACGTCGCGCAGCGCCGGCACCTCCTGCAGCCGCGGCCACAGCGCCCGATGCAGCGCCAGCGTGACCTCGGCGTCCTCCGCGGCGTACTCGGTCGCGCGGTCGAGCGCGACCTCGTCGAACCCGATCTGGCCGGCGCCCTTGCCGCACACCTCCTCGTAGGTGATCGTGCGGCGGCCGAGGTGGCGAAGCGCGAGCGAATCCATGTCATGCGGACGGTGCGCCTCCAGCACGTAGCTCTGGAGCAGCGTGTCGTGCGCGATTCCCGACAGGTGCACGCCGTGGTTGGCGAAGACGTGCGCGTCGTATTTCAGGTGCTGCCCGACTTTCGCGTGGCGGGCCGATTCGAGCCACGGGCGCAATCGCTCGAGGACCTCGTCGAACGGCAACTGGCGGGGCACGTCGGGCCCGCGATGCGCGAGCGGGATGTAGCAGGCAGCCAGCGCCTCGACCGACAGCGAAATTCCGACGAGCCGGGCGGCCATCGGATCGAGCGACGTCGTCTCGGTGTCGATGCAGGTGAGTTCCGCGCCCTCGATCAGGGCCACCCATCGCGACAGCTGCTCCGGCGTAACCACCGTCTCGTAGTTGACGTCGGGCCGCGCGGCGGCTGGCGTGGCGGCTGGCGCCGTCGCGGACCCGACTGCCGCGGTGGCGTCGGCGGGTACCGGCGCGGCCCCACCCGGTTCGCCCAGCTCGCGCAGCCAGCTGCGGAATTCCCATTGCTCGTACAGCGCGCGCAGGCGCGCGCCCTCGGCCCCGCGGACCGCGAGCGCCTCGAACGAAGGCAGGTGCGGCGCAATGTCGCCGTCGGTACGCACGGTGACGAGCTGGCGCGCCGTCGCGAGCCAGTCGAGGCTGCGCCGGAGGTTCTCGCCGACGGCGCCGGGAATCGCGGCGGCATGCGCGATCACGCCGTCGAGAGACCCGTACTGCGCGATCCATTTGGCGGCGGTCTTCGGGCCGACCTTGTCGACGCCCGGAACATTGTCGACGCTGTCGCCGACCAGCGCGAGGTAGTCGATGATCCGCTCCGGAGGCACGCCGAAGCGGGCCTCGACACCGGCGCGGTCGAGGCGGCGCGGCGGCCCGCCGTCGCGGCTCATCGTATCGATCAGCGTGACGTTGTCGGCCACGAGCTGCGCCAGGTCCTTGTCGCCGGTGGCCACGACGCTGGCGACGCCGCGCCCGCGAGCCTGGTGGACGAGCGTGCCGATGACGTCGTCGGCCTCGATGCCCGGCACGACGAGCACGTGCCAGCCGAGCGCGGACGCGGCGTCACGGACGGGCTCGACCTGCGCCGCGAGGTCCGCGGGCATCGGCGGGCGATGCCCCTTGTAGTCGGGGAAGAGCTCGTCGCGGAACGTCGGCCCCGGCGCATCGAAGATGCAGGCGCGGTAGTCGGACGGGACCGCGGCCTCCAGCGTCCGAAGCATCGATATGAACCCGCGGATCGCGCCGGTCGGCGCGCCGGAGGCGGTTCGAAGGTCGGGCAGCGCATGAAAAGCGCGGTATAAGTACCCGGTACCGTCCACAAGCAGCAATGTCTTCATCGGGGGTTTGCCCATGCTCGACCGGCAGAAGAATATTCCCAGCCTGCGCGCCGTCGCGACGCCGGAGCGCGCCACGAGCGTCAAGGCGCGCGAGTCCTGGCACCTGTGGGGGATTATCTCGGAGTTCGTCGAGGCCTCCGAAAGGCTCTCGGAGATCCGCCCGGCGGTCTCGATCTTCGGCAGCGCGCGGACGAAGGAGGACGCCGCCGTCTACCGGCAGACGGTCGAGATCGCGCGCAAGCTGTCCGATGCGGGCTTCGCCGTCATCAGCGGGGGCGGACCCGGCGTCATGGAAGCCGCCAACCGCGGCGCCTTCGAGGGCCGCAGCCCGAGCGTCGGATTGAACATCGAGCTGCCGTTCGAGCAGCACGGCAATCCGTTCCAGGACATCTCGCTGCGCTTCCGGCATTTCTTCGCGCGCAAGGTCGCGTTCGTCAAGTACGCCGCCGCGTATGTCGTCATGCCGGGCGGATTCGGGACGCTCGACGAACTGACCGAGGCCCTGACGCTGATCCAGACGGGCAAGGGACGCAAGATCCCGATCGTGCTCGTCGGCACCGCGTTCTGGGGCGGACTCCTGGCGTGGATGCGCGATCGCCTCGCCGGCGACGGAATGATCTCCGAAAAGGACCTCGAGCTGATGACGCTCGTCGATGCGTCGGACGCCGTCGTCGAGGCGATCTTCGACTTCTACGACAAGCGTGGCTTCGCGCAGAGCGCCGCGGAGCGGGAAAAGCTGCTTTACCTGTAGCCGTGGCACGGCCGCGGAGGAGCCGGAGCGGATTTCGCGCGACGCAATTGCCGCAGGTTCCGGGAGCGATAAAATAGCGACATGAAGGCTCTGGACATTCCGACGACCGTTCTCCGACCCGGCTCCGGTCGCGCAGCCGCCGGTCGGCGCGCGCACCAAGTCGGTGCATTGCTGGCGCCGCCCGCGTGGCGCGCGCGGCTGGTCGGGATCCTGTCGGTCGCCGCGGCGGCGGCGCTGCTCGGACAACCGGCGGCCGCGCAAACGACGCCGGCACCCGATGCCGCCGCAGTCCCGCCGGCGCCCTCCGTGCCGTCGCCGCGCGCCGCCGCCGGATCACCGATCGACGACGTGCCGACGACCGAGCCGATGGCGCCTGCGCGCCGGACCAGCCCCGAACCCAAGGTCGAACAGCTCCGCGACGTCAACCGCCACGTCTCGGCGGTCGACGTCGTGCCGGCCGGCTCGACGATCCACTACACGCTCCAGAACCGCGAAGGGCAGCGACCGCTCAGCCCGCTGTCGACCGCGCCCGGGCTCTCGACGCAACGCTTCTTCCGCGTCGATTTCTAGGGCCTGTTCCAGCTATCGTGGCCGTCTTCACGGCGCTGACGCGCGACGATGCCGCTGTTCTTCTCGGGCGCTATGCGCTCGGTACGCTGGTCGACCTTCAGGGCATCACGACCGGGATCGAGAACACCAACTATTTCCTGACCACGTCCAGCGGCGCCTACGTCCTCACGCTGTTCGAGAGGCTTTCGGCACGCGACCTGCCGTTCCACCTGGACCTGATGCGCCACCTGGCGCGACGCGGGTTGCCGGTGCCCGATCCGATCGATGCGCTCGACGGCCGGATGCAGGTCCAGGTCAAGGCAAAGCCGGCGACGATCGTCACGCGCCTGCCGGGGCGCGCCGAGACGGCGCCGACCGAGGCGCACTGCGTGCAGGTGGGGCAGTTCCTCGCGCGGATGCACCTCGCGGCCGCCGACTTTCCGACGTTCCAGCCGGTACCGCTGGGCGTCGGCTGGTGGAAGGCGATCGTCCCGCGCCTCGAGCGGCACGTTTCCGACGGCGTCTTCGCCTCCCTCGCGGAGGAAGTCGTCTTCCAGGACAGCTTCCACCGCTCGGAAGCCTACGAGCGGCTGCCATCCGGACCGTGCCATGCGGACCTTTTCCGCGACAACGTGCTGTTCGACGACGGGCGGATCGGCGGCGTGCTCGACTTCTACTTTGCCGGGTGCACGATCTGGCTGTTCGACGTTGCCGTGGCGGTCAACGACTGGTGCGTGCTCGACGACGGCGTCACGCTCGAGCCGGCGCGCACGGGCGCGCTGCTGAGGGCCTACGACGCGCTTCGCCCGTTCGAGGAAGCCGAGCGCCGCCTGTGGCGCAGCGTGCTGCGGGCCGCGGCGCTGCGATTCTGGATATCCCGGCTGCATGACCGGCACCTGCCGCGTGCCGCCCACCTGCTGCAGCCGCACGACCCCGGACGCTTCGAGCGCATGGTCCACGACCGCGCGCATGCGCCGGAAATCCCCTGGACAAGTTGAACGGGTCGACGCCGTCGCGGCCGCGACACCCGAACACGGAAAACGCCCCCCACAAAGTGCAGATCCGCGAGCTTCCGGCCGCCCAGGGCTTGCGCTGGATCCGCGACGGCTGGCGCCTGTTCCGTCGCCAGCCGTTCGCCCTGGCGGCATTGTCCGCGATCTACATGCTCCTGGTGCTGTTTCCGGCGACGGTTCCGCTGCTCGGCCCCGCGCTGGCGGGAATCATTGCGCCGTTCGCGTCGTTCGGGATGATGGAAGCCTGCCGCGATGCCGACCGCGGGCAGACGCCGACGCCGCTCGCCTTCGGCGTCGCCCTGCGCGCCGACCCGCCGCGCGGCGAGATGATCCGCCTCGGCTTCATCCACGCGGCGATCCTGGTCGTCGTCGGACTCGCGCTCGCGGTCGCCGGGCTCGACGCCACGATGCAGATCCTTCCGCCGGCCGAAGGCAGCGACGTGCCCTCGGTGCAGGTCGACGTCCCGCTGCTGCTGCTGCAGTTCCTGGTCTTCCTGCCGCTGGAGATGGCCATGTGGTTCGCGCCCGTCTTCGTCGGCTGGCACCGCATGCCGGCGCCGAAGGCGATGTTCTTCAGCTTCTTCGCCTGCTGGAGCAACCGCTGGCCGCTGCTGCTCTATGCGGGCGCCACCGTGCTGGCGTGCGCCGGCACCGGCAGCCTGGTGCTGTCCCTCCTCGCGGCGCTGGTGACGTCGCAGGAACTGCTGTCGCTGCTCAGCGCGCCGCTGGTCCTCGTCGGATCCGGCTTCGTCCTGACGACGCTTTATCCGATCTACCGGTCGATCGTCGTCGGGCCGGGGGAGACGGCCTGACGGCCCACGGCGACGGCCCTCTCCCCCACCCCTCTCCCGCTCGCGCGGGCGAGGGGCGATTCATCGTCAGCCGTACGAACGGTGCCGCAATTCTCGACGCCGGATCGCCCCTCGCCCGCGCGAGCGGGAGAGGGGCGGGGGAGAGGGCCGTCGCAGGCAAGCCCGCCGCTTGCGATCCTAGGCGTCCTCGAGCTTCGCGACCGACAGCAGGAGTTCCTTCATCCCCTGCGCGCCGAAGTTGATCCTCGCCCGCGCGTCGCTGCCGCTGCCCTCGAGCTTGACGATCACGCCATCGCCGAAGCGCGCGTGCCGGACATTCTGGCCGATTCGCCAGCCGCTGCCGTTGGCCGCCGTCGCCGCGGCGCCGTGGGCCGTACCGCCCGCGGCCGACGCGAACGAACCCGCGCCCGCGGCGGACGCCACGCGCGAAGCCGCGGTGCCGATCCGGGCGCCCATGAATCCGTCGGTCGAGCGCAGCCGCGGCGTGAGCCACTTCACCGAATCGGCCGGCAGCTCCGCGAGGAAGCGCGACGCGATCCCGTAGCGCGTCTGGCCGTGCAGCAGCCGGCTCTGCGCGAAGCTGAGGTACAGCCGTCGGCGCGCGCGCGTGATGGCCACGTACATCAGGCGCCGTTCCTCCTCCAGGCCGTCGTTCTCGGTCAGGCTGTTTTCGTGCGGGAACAGGCCCTCCTCGAGTCCGGTGATGAACACCGAATGGAACTCCAGCCCCTTGGCCGCGTGGATCGTCATCAGCTGCAGCGCATCCTGACCCTCGGCGGCCTGGTTGTCGCCGGCTTCGAGCGCGGCATGCGACAGGAACGCCGCGAGCGGCGTGATCTCCTGCGCCGCGACCTCGCCCGGCGCCGCGGCGGCCTCCACCGCGACGGCCGCCGGCCCGGAGCCGAAACCCTGCTCGATCGTGAACGCCTTGGCGGCGTTGACGAGTTCCTCGAGATTCTCGACCCGCTCCTGGCCTTCGCG
Source organism: Burkholderiaceae bacterium (assembly GCA_035524275.1). Lineage (GTDB taxonomy): Bacteria > Pseudomonadota > Gammaproteobacteria > Burkholderiales > Burkholderiaceae_F > DATKPC01. The sequence continues at coordinate 7,676 of DATKPC010000028.1, read as the reverse complement.
CTCGCCGCGGTAGTGGGCGACGAGGCCGCTGCGGTCGATCGTCGCCGCGATGATTTCCGGCAGTTCCAGCGATCGCGTTTCTGCCCGCAGGCCGTCGACGAGCGCGGCGAACGCGGCAAGGTGGGCTCCGCCCTTGCCGCCGAGCGACGGGATCGCGGCCGACAGGCTGCTTCCGGCGACTCGCGCCGCATCCTGAAGCTGCTCGATCGTCCGGGCGCCGATCCCGCGCGGCGGGAAATTGACGACCCGCAGGAACGACGTGTCGTCGCCGGAATTCTCGACGAGGCGCAGGTAGGCGAGCGCGTGCTTCACTTCGGCGCGTTCGAAGAAGCGCAGGCCGCCGTAGACCCGGTACGGGATGCCGGCGTTGAACAGCGCATGCTCGAAGACGCGCGACTGCGCATTGGCGCGATAGAGAATCGCTATTTCGCGGCGCGACTCGCCCTCCGCGACGAGGTTGCGCACCTCGTCGACGATCCACGCCGACTCCAGGCCGTCGGAGCCGGCCTCGAAGACGCGCACCGGCTCGCCGGCACCGGTCGCCGTCCACAGGTTCTTGCCGAGGCGACGCGGATTGTTCCGGATCAGCGCGTTCGCGGCGTCGAGGATGTGGCCGTGCGAGCGGTAGTTCTGCTCCAGCTTCACGACGTCCCGGACGTCGAATTCGCGCTCGAAGTCGGCCATGTTGCCGACGTTCGCGCCGCGGAAGCGGTAGATGGACTGGTCATCGTCGCCGACCGCGAAGACCGACGCGCCGCCGCCCGCGAGCATCTTCAGCCACTTGTACTGCAGCCGGTTCGTGTCCTGGAACTCGTCGACGAGGACATGGCGGAACCGCCGCTGGTAGTGCGAGCGGATCGGCTCCTCCCGCGCCAGCAGCTCGTAGCAGCGCAGAAGCAGCTCGGCGAAATCGACGACGCCTTCGCGCTGGCACTGCGCGTCGTACAGCGCGTAGATCTCGGCGCAGCGGCGCCGATAGTCGTCGCCGGACCCGACGTCGCGCGGCCGCAGCCCCTCCTCCTTGGCGCCGTTGATGAAGGCCTGGACCTCGCGCGGCGGAAAGCGGGTGTCGTCGACGTTGTGGGCCTTCAGCAGCCGCTTGATCGCGGCCAGCTGGTCCGACGAGTCGAGGATCTGGAACGTCTGCGGCAGGCCGGCATCGCGATAGTGCGCGCGCAGCAGCCGGTTGCACAGCCCGTGGAACGTCCCGATCCACATCCCGCGCGTGTTGATCGGCAGCAGCGCCGCGAGCCGCGTCGTCATCTCGCGCGCCGCCTTGTTCGTGAACGTCACGGCGAGGACCTGGTGCGGATCGACGCGGCCGGTCTGGATCAGCCAGGCGATGCGGGTCGTCAGCACGCGCGTCTTGCCGCTGCCGGCGCCGGCGAGGATCAGCGCATGGCGTTCCTCGAGCGTGACGGCGGCGAGCTGCTGCGGATTGAGGTTTTCCAGGATGCGCGACATGGGCGGCATTGTACGGGCGGGTCGAAGGCTAGAATCCGCGATTCGGCGCTGCATCCCGCGACGGCCCGGCGAGGGGCCGGGCCGTCGCGACGCACGCGCCGCCCACGACCGATCCGCGATGACGATGCACGACAAGTACCAGCCGCAGCAGGTTGAAGCCGAGGCGCAGGCGCACTGGCGCGCACGCGGCGCCTACACCGCGGTCGAGCACGCGCTCGACCGCAACGGCAAGCCGAAGCCGAAGTTCTACGTCTGCTCGATGCTGCCCTATCCCAGCGGCAAGCTGCACATGGGGCATGCCCGCAACTACACGCTCAACGACGTCATGTACCGCGTGCTGCGGATGCGCGGCTACAACGTGATGACGCCGATGGGCTGGGATGCCTTCGGCCTGCCGGCGGAGAACGCCGCCATCGAGAAGAAGGTCGCGCCGGCGCGCTGGACGTACGACAACATCGCGGACATGAAGTCGCAGATGGAGCCGCTCGGACTCGCCTTCGACTGGTCGCGCGAGGTGACGACCTGCAGGCCCGACTACTACCGCTGGAACCAGTGGCTGTTCCTGCGGATGCTCGAGCGCGGCATCGCCTACCGCAAGACGCAGGTGGTCAACTGGGATCCGGTCGACCAGACGGTGCTCGCCAACGAGCAGGTGATCGACGGCCGCGGCTGGCGCTCCGGCGCGGTCGTCGAGAAGCGCGAGATCCCGGGCTACTACCTGGCGATCACCCGCTACGCCGACGAGCTGCTCTCGGACCTCGCGCAGCTCGACGGCTGGCCGCAGCAGGTCCGGCTGATGCAGGAGAACTGGATCGGGCGCAGCAGCGGCGTGAACTTCGCGTTCCCCTACGAGCTCGACGGCGAGCCGGGCGAGCTGCGCGTCTTCACGACGCGGGCCGACACGATCATGGGCGTCACGTTCGTCGCCGTCGCGGCGGAGCACCCGCTCGCGCTGCGCCTCGCCGCGGGGCGACCCGAGCTCATGCGGTTCATCGACGAATGCCGCGCCGGCGGCGTCGCCGAGGCCGACATCGCGACGATGGAAAAGAAGGGGGTTGCCACCGGCTTCAGGGTGCGGCACCCGCTCAACGGCGACGAGGTCGAGGTCTGGATCGGCAACTACGTGCTGATGGGCTACGGCGAGGGCGCCGTGATGGGAGTGCCGGCGCACGACGAGCGCGACTTCGCGTTCGCGAGGAAGTACGGCCTGCCGATCCGGCAGGTCATCGCGGTACCGGGCGAGACGTTCAGCGTCGAGCGCTGGCAGCCGTGGTACGCCGACAAGGAGCGCGGCACCTGCATCGGGTCCGGCGCCTACGACGGCCTGCCGCACGCCGGCGCGGTCGCGGCGATCCGCGCCGACCTGGAGGCGCGCGGGCTCGGACACGAGCAGGTCCAGTACCGGCTGCGCGACTGGGGCATCTCGCGCCAGCGCTACTGGGGCACGCCGATCCCGATCGTCCATTGCGACGTCTGCGGCGAGGTCCCGGTGCCGGACGCCGACCTGCCGGTCCTGCTGCCGGAGGACCTCGTGCCGGACGGCTCCGGCAACCCGCTGGCGCGGTCCGCGCAGTTCCTGCACTGCCGCTGCCCGCGCTGCGCCGCACCGGCGCGCCGCGAGACCGACACGATGGACACGTTCGTGGACTCGTCGTGGTACTTCATGCGGTACTGCTCGCCGGACGCGAGCGAGTCGATGGTCGATGCGCGCAACGACTACTGGATGCCGATGGACCAGTACATCGGCGGCATCGAGCACGCCGTGCTGCACCTGCTGTACGCGCGCTTCTGGACCAAGGTGATGCGCGACGTCGGCCTGGTGACGTTCGGGGAGCCGTTCAAGCGGCTGTTCACGCAGGGCATGCTGCTCAACGACTGCTTCTACCGCGAGGACGCGAGCGGACGCCGGCGCTGGTTCTACCCTTCGGAGGTCGAGGTGCGCTGCGACGATCGCGGCCGCCCGGTCGGCGCGATCGCGAAGGAGGACGGCAATCCGGTGCAGCTGGGCGGCATCGAGAAGATGTCGAAGAGCAAGAACAACGTCGTCGAGCCGCGCGAGATCATCGCGCGGTTCGGCGCCGACACCGCGCGCGCCTTCGTGATGTTCGCCGGACCGCCCGACCAGAGCGCGGCGTGGTCCGACTCCGGCGCCGAGGGGACTTACCGGTTCCTGCGGCGCCTGTGGCAGTTCTGCCATCAGCATCGCGCGTCGATCGCCGACGCCGGCGCGCTCGTCGCGGGCACGCTGCGGCCGCACGAAAAGGATGCGCGACGCATCGTGCATGCCGAACTGAAGCAGGCCGAGTTCGACTACGACCGGATGCAGTACAACACGGTCGTCTCGGCGTCGATGAAGATGCTCAATGCGCTCGAGGCCTGCGCCGCCGCGGGAGGCGGCGCTTCCCCGGCGCTGCTGCGCGAATCCTCCGGCATCCTGCTGCGCGTGCTCTATCCGATCGCGCCGCACATCACGCACGCGCTATGGCAGGGCCTCGGCTTCGCCGCCGAGCACGACGACCTGCTGGACGCGCCCTGGCCGCAGCCGGCCGCCGACGCGCTCGCCGCGGACGAGATCGACCTCGCGGTCCAGGTCAACGGCAAGGTGCGCGGCAGCATCCGTGTCGCCGCCGATGCCAGCGACTCGGCGATCATCGAGGCCGCGGTCAACGAGGCCAACGTGCAGCGGTTCATCGAAGGCAAGCCGGTCCGCTTCAGCAAGGTGGTGCGGCCGAGGCTCGTCACGATCGCGGTCTAGGAAGGTGCGGTCCAGGAAGGTGATGAGGAGGAAGGTGATGCGGAACCTCGTCGCCGTCGCCGCGCTCGCGCTGGGCGGCTGCGGATTCCACCTGCGGGCCGCCGAGAACCTGCCCTTCGACACGCTTTTCGTCTCGACGCCGGCAACGTCCGCCCTCGGCGCGGAACTGCGGCGCACGATCCGCATCGGCACCTCCACGCGCATCGTCGACACCGCGGAGGCCGCCGCCGCGGTTCTGGACGTCAGCGGGGAGACGACGCAGCGCGAGGTCGTCTCGTACAACGCGCAGGGCCAGGCACGCGAATACGAGTTGCGCTACCGCCTCGCGATCCGGGTCCACGACGGCAAGGGCTACGAATACCTGCCGACGACGCCGCTGCAGGCGGTGCGCGACATCGCCTACAACGACTCGCAGGTCCTGGCGAAGGAGAGCGAGGAGGCGCTGCTCTTTCGCGACATGCGCAGCGACCTGGTGCAGCAGGTGCTGCGGCGGCTCGGCGCGATCAAGCCCCGTGCAAGTCAAGGCTGACCAGCTTCGCGCGCACCTGGACGCCCGCCTGCGCGACGGGCGGCTCGCGCCCGTCTATGCGATCGCCGGGGACGAGGCGCTGCTTTCCATCGAGGCGCAGGATGCGGTCCGCGCCGCGGCGCGTCGCTGCGGCTACGACGAGCGCGAGGTGCTGCACGCGGATGCGCGCTTCGACTGGAGCCAGCTCGCCGTCGCGGCGCGCAGCCAGTCGCTGTTCGCCGCGCGCCGGATCGTCGAGCTGCGAATCCCCGGGGGCAAGCCGGGCAAGGACGGCGGGGCTGCGCTGGCGGCGATCGCCGCCGAGCCGATCGACGACACGCTGCTGATCGTGAGCCTGCCGCGCCTGGACAAGCGCGTGCGCGAGTCCGGCTGGGCGGCGGCCCTCGACCGCGGTGGTGTCTGGGTCGACGTTCCGAGGATCGATCGTGGCGCACTGCCCGCATGGCTCGACGCGCGCCTGCGGCGCCAGGAGCAGCGCGCCGAGCGCGCCGCGCTGGAGTTCATCGCCGACCGCGTCGAAGGCAACCTGCTCGCCGCGCACCAGGAGGTCATGAAGCTGGGCCTGCTCTTCCCGCCCGGCGACCTGGCGCAGGAGCAGGTCGCGCGTGCCGTGCTCGACGTGGCCCGGTTCGACGTCTTCGCGCTGCCGCAGGCGATGCTGGCCGGCGACGGACCGCGCGTGGCGCGGATGATCGAAGGGCTGCGCGCCGAGGGCGAAGCCGCGCCGCTTGTCGCCTGGGCGGTGACCGACGAGATCCGCCTGCTGGCCCGCGTGCGCCAGGAACTGGATGCCGGCAAGCCGTTCCAGCAGGTGGCTCGCGACCAGCGCCTGTGGGGCGCCCGGCTGGCGACGATGGAGCGGGCCGCGCGCCGCCTCGACGCCGAGGCGATTGCGCGGCTGGTCCTGCGGTGCGCGGAGGTCGATCGACTGGTCAAGGGGCTGGCGGTCGCCGGCGCCGGATCCGACCCCTGGCTAGAATTGACCGATATTGCACTGGCGGTCAGTTCGCCGCGCCAAGGCTGAGCATGGGCATCGACACGAGCATGGTTCGAGACACCGAAGCACCCGCGGCCGCATCCGCCGCGCGCGGCAGCGACGCCGGCGGCGCGCTGCGGCGCGACATCGAGGACCTGGGCCGGCGGGCGCGCGAGGCGGCGACCCGGCTGGCGCGCTCCGAGGGACGCGCGCGGGATCGCGCGCTGCACGCCGTCGCCGCCGCGATCCGCGCGCACCGGGCGCCGCTGCTCGCGGCCAACGCGCGCGACGTCGCGCGCGCGCGCGCCGCCGGCATGGACCCGGCGGCGCTCGACCGGTTGACGCTGAAGGACGCGACGATCGAGCAGATGGCGGTCGGGCTGGAGTGCGTCGCCAAGCTGCCGGACCCGGTCGGCGCCATCGACGACGTGCGCCCGCAGCCGTCGGGCATCCGCGTCGGGCGGATGCGCGTGCCGATCGGCGTAATCGCGATCATCTACGAGAGCCGCCCCAACGTGACGATCGATGCCGCCGGCCTGTGCATCAAGAGCGGCAACGCGTCGATCCTGCGCGGCGGCTCCGAGGCCATCGAGAGCAATCGCGCCCTCGCCGCGCTGGTCGGTGACGGCCTGCAGGAAGCCGGGCTGCCGCGCGACGCGGTGCAGCTCGTCGACAGCACCGACCGCGCCGCCGTCGCGCAGATCGCCTCGCTGCCTCAGTACGTCGACGTCATCGTCCCGCGCGGCGGACGAGGCCTCATCGAGCACCTGATGCAGGTCAGTCGCGTCCCGATGATCAAGCACCTCGACGGGATCTGCCACGTCTACGTCGACGAACGCGCCAGCCTGGAGCAGGCGATCGCGATCTGCGACAACGCCAAGACGCAGCGCTACGGGACCTGCAACACGATGGAAACGCTGCTCGTGGCCCAGGCGATCGCGGCGCGCCTGCTGCCGCCGCTCGCGCGGCTGTATGCCGCCAAGGGCGTCGAGATGCGCGCCTGCGAGCGCACCCGCGTCGCGCTGGAAGCCGCCGGACTCCCGCCCGCAGCGCGCGTCGTCGCGGCGACGGACGCCGACTGGCGCACCGAGCACCTCGCGCCGATCCTGTCGATCCGGATCGTCGACGGCATCGACGAGGCCATCGAGCACATCAACGAATTCGGCAGCCACCACACCGATGCCATCGTCACCGACGACCATCCGCACGCGATGCGGTTCCTGCGCGAGGTCGATTCGGCCTCGGTGATCGTCAATGCCTCGACGCGGATGGCCGACGGCTTCGAATACGGGCTCGGCGCCGAGATCGGGATATCCAACGACAAGCTGCACGCGCGTGGCCCGGTCGGCCTCGAGGGCCTCACGTCGGTCAAGTACGTGGTCCTCGGCCAGGGCGAACTTCGCCGCTGAACGCCGCCATGCTCTGGGTCAAGACCTTCCACATCATCTTCGTGACGAGCTGGTTCGCCGGGCTGTTCTACCTTCCGCGGATCTACGTCAACCTGGCGATGGTCTCGACGGACGCCGAGCGCGAACTGCTAATCGGGATGTCGAGCCGGCTCTACCGCTTCATGCAACCGCTCGCCGCGCTCGCGCTGGTCCTCGGCCTGTGGCTCTGGCTGGGCTACGGCATCGGGCGCGGGCCGGGCAACGCGTGGCTCCACGCGAAGCTCGCGATCGTGATCCTGCTCGTCGCCTATCACTTCGCCTGCGGCGCGCTGCTCGGGCGCTTCCGTCGCGGGGAGAACCGGCACGGCCACGTCTGGTACCGCTACTTCAACGAGGTTCCGACCGTGCTGCTGACGGCCGCCGTGATCCTCGTCGTGCTGAAGCCGTTCTGATCGCGGGAGTGGCTGCGCGCGAGCGTGCGCCGGCCCTCTCCCCCACCCCTCTCCCGCTGCGCGGGCGAGGGGAGTCTCGTCGTCGCGATGACGCAGGTCGTTCGCTCAGACG
>DATKPC010000027.1:0-27636 GCA_035524275.1 Burkholderiaceae bacterium | reverse complement strand
TCACCGAGGCGATGAGCCAGCTGAACTCGGTGACGCAGCAGAACGCCTCGGCCTCCGAGGAACTGGCGGCCACCGCCACCGAGATGTCGGCGCAGTCCGAACAGCTCGACCAGATGATGATCTTCTTCAAGCTCGCCGCGGCGGGTCCGGCGGAGCGTCGCGATCGCGGGCCCGGCGCGGCGGACGCGCCAGCGGATGCCGGCTGGCGCGGCGCCGCACCGCTCGACGCGCCTCAGGCGGCGCGGCGAGACCTCAACCGCCAAGCCGGCCGTGCGCCTGAGCCGAGCCTGCCGTCGGCGGGCCTGCCCGGACCGCGCCCGGCGGCGATCGACGAATCGCATTTCACCCGCTTCTGAATGGCGCCGCGCGTCCGCTGATTCCATGCACACCGCACAAGCCGAGATCGATGCCGTCGCCGAGCAGGAGCGGGCAGCCCGCCTGGCGATCGGCGCGGCCGCCCATGGCGCCGATGCCGCCGCATCGCAGCGGCAATTCCTCGTGTTCGCGTTGGGTGCCGAGGCCTACGCCGCGCCCATCGACGCCGTGCGCGAGATCCTCGAGGTTCCGGCGCTGACGCGGGTTCCTCTGATGCCGCGCTTCGTGCGCGGCGTCATCAACCTGCGCGGCGCCGTCGTGCCGGTGCTGGATCTCGCGTCGCGGCTCGAGTTGGCGTCGACGCCGATCGGGCGTCGCACCTGCGTCGTCGTCGTCGAGGTCGAGGCGGGCGAAGACGGTGACGCGAGCGCTGCGTCGTCCGGCGCGCGGCCGCAGGTCCTGGGCGTCCTCGTCGACACGGTCCACGAGGTGATCGACATCGCGCCCACGCAGATCGAGCCGGCGCCGGCCGTTGGCGCCCGGATCGATCCGCAATTCATTGCCGGGATGGCCAAGGTCGGCGGACGGTTCCTGGTCGTCCTCGACCTGGGCCGTGCACTGGCGCAGCGCGAACTGGCGCGGCTGATCGTCGGCGACGACGCGCGCTAGCCCCGCCGCCGCATCCGACGCGCATCGCTGCGGCACCCGGGACCACGAGGCGACGATGCAAATCTCGGAAGCGACGTTCGCGGCGGTCGCCGACCTTTTCCACCGCGAGTCGGGCATCCGCTTCGGGCCGGACAAGAAGATCCTCGTCGCCGGCCGCCTGAGCCGGCTCGCGATCGAATCCGGCGCGACGAGCATCGAGGAGTACGTGGCCGCCCTTGCGCGCAGTCGCGATCCGGAAATGCTGACGCGCATCGTCGACCGGCTGACGACGAACGAAACGTATTTCTTCCGCGAGCCGCGCCACTTCGATCACCTGGCGACCGTCGCCGCGGCGGCGCGCGGCCGGCGCGCCGTACGTGTCTGGAGCGCGGCCAGCTCGTCGGGTGAGGAAGCCTACAGCGCGGCGATGGTCCTTGCCGACGTCATGGGATTGCAGGGGTGGGAGGTCGTCGGCACCGACCTGTCGAGCGCGATGGTCCTCGCGGCGCAGCTCGGGCTGTATCCGCTGGAGCGGGCCGCCGGAATCCCGGCGCGTTACCTGGAACGCTTCTGCCGCAAGGGAAGCGGGCCCTACGAGGGCCAGATGCTCGTCGGCCGCGAACTGCGCGTGATCGTCCAGTTCGCGCGCGGGAACCTGCTGCAGCCGCAGCCGGCGCTCGGCCTCTTCGACGTCATTTTCCTGCGCAATGTCCTGATCTACTTCGACACCGCACGCAAGGCGCAGATCGTCGCCAACGTCGTCGCGCATCTGGCGCCCGGCGGCGTGCTGTACGTCGGCCACGCCGAGACGCTGCGCGGACTGCCGGGCGCGGCGGGCGAGCTTCGGCAGGCGCAGCCGGCGATCTACCAGCGGGAGGAATGACGTGGAGAAATCCCGGGACATGCCATGCCGTGGCGCCGCGTCGCCGCGGCGCGCGAGGGGCGCGCGATGACGGCGCGGGTCACGGCGATGATCGTCGACGATTCGGCCGTCGTGCGACGGTGCCTCGCCGACACGCTGACCGCCGGCGGCATCGATGTCATCGGCGCCGCCTCGGATCCGCTGTTCGCGCTCGAGCGCATGCGCACGCGCTGGCCGGACGTCCTCGTGCTGGACGTCGAGATGCCGCGGATGGACGGCATCACGTTCCTGCGCAAGCTGATGACGGAGCACCCGACGCCGGTCGTGATGTGCTCGACGTTGACGGCCAAGGGCGCGGACACGACGCTGCAGGCGCTGGCGGCCGGCGCGGTCTCGTTCGTGACGAAGCCGGGCGACGGCCTGAAGAGCTTCCTCGAGGCCGGAGCGGACAACATCGTCGCGGCCGTCAAGGCGGCTGCGGCGGCGAACCTGAGCGCGTTGTCGGTGCGCGCAAGGGCGCCGTCGGCGGCGTCGCCGGCGCTCGTGCCGGCCGCGCACGCGACGACGGCGAGCGGTTCGATGGCGCAGACCTCGGACCGGGTGATCGCGATCGGCGTGTCGACCGGAGGCGTGCAGGCGCTCGAGGTCCTGCTGCCGCGGCTGCCGCGGACGACGCCGGGGCTGGTCGTGGTCCAGCACATGCCGGAGCGATTCACCGCATCGTTCGCGGCGCGGCTGGATGCGATGTGCGCGATCGAAGTCGCCGAGGCGAAGCATGGGGACCGCGTCCACGATGGACGCGCGCTGATCGCTCCCGGAGGGCAGCACCTGCGCCTTGCGCGCAACGGCGCGCAGTACGTCGTGGAAGTCGTCGACGGCCCGCTCGTGAACCGCCACAAGCCTTCGGTCGACGTGCTGTTCCGTTCCGTGGCCCATTGCGCCGGAAGGAATGCGGTCGGCGTGATCATGACCGGGATGGGCGACGATGGCGCGCGCGGGTTGCGGGAAATGCGCGACGCGGGCGCGCGGACCGCGGCGCAGGACGAGGCGTCCTGCGTCGTCTACGGCATGCCGCGCGAAGCCGTCCGGCTGGGCGCGGCCGATGCCGTGCTGGGCCTCGAGGAGATCCCGGGCTGGCTGCAGAAGGCGGGTTGATCGCCCCTCAATGCGGGTCGGTGCGCAGCAGCGCCGGCGGCGCGACCCCCTTGGGCAGCAGGATCCACGCCTCGACTTCGTCGCGCTGGACGCCGGCGGCGGCGCCCGCCGCAGGACCGGTGCCGCGGAACAGGTCGAAGCGGATCGGGCCGCGGATGGCGCCGCCGGTGTCCTGCCCGAACGCGAGGCGCGCGCGCGGCCGGGTCCCGTCGGTTCGAGAAATGACGAGCGGCGCGCCCAGCGGCACGAAGCGCGGATCCACCGCGACCGAATGCTCGGCCTGCAGCGGCACGCCGAGCGCCCCGCGCGGACCGTCGGCGGGGTCGCCGAGCGGCATTTCGCGGAAGAAGACGTAGCTCGGATTGGCGTCGAGAAGTTCGTCGACTCGTTCCGGATGCGCACGCGCCCAGGCCTCGATGCCTGGAACCGTCGCGTCCTGCAGTTTCAGTTCGCCCTGGTCGACCAGCCAGCGACCGATGGACCGGTAGGGCTGCCCGTTGGTCTCCGCGTAGCCGACGCGAACGATGCTGCCGTCCGCCAGGCGGACCCGGCCGGAGCCCTGCACCTGCAGGAAGAATGCCGCGAGCGGGTCGTCGACCCAGAGCAGTTCGCCGCCGCCGAGCTTCGCGCCGTCGCCCGCCGGATGCTCGATTTGCGCGCGCGACCAGTACGGGACGACCCGCGCGCCGCTGTCCGTCTGCACCAGGCGCCCGCGCACGCGCTGGCCGCGCAGCTCCGGGTAGATCGCCGCCAGGTCGATCGTCAGCAGGTCCGGCGGCACGCCGTACAGCGGCACGGAGTGCGTGGCGTCCCGCGTCCGGCTGCCGTCGAGCTCCGGCTCGTAGTAGCCCGTCATCAGTCCGCGTCGTCGCTCCGCGACCACCGTGCCGCAATCGTCGTCGCGCGCGGCGGCGATCGCGCAGCCGCTGCGCGCCGTGCCGTCGGCGCGCCGCTCCTGCGCGACGATACGCCAGGCATCGCAACAGGCGGACAACGCGCGACGCAGGTCGGGCGCGTCCGCGCCGAGGGCGTCGCAGCCCGGCGTGGCGCCGCGGCGGTTCGCGCCGCAGGAGGCGCGCCACGCCGGCAGCGCGGCGATGATCTCCGCGTCGTCCAGCTGCGCAACGACGGTCGATGACGCACGCTCGTACCGCGCGGTCAAGAGGGGCGGCCCGGCGGGCGGAATGCACTGGCACCCGGCGATCATCGTCGCCGCCGCGGCGCGGATAATGCGGCCACGGATTGCGGCACCGCCGCCTTCGCGGCCGGGGACCGGCGTGCAGGCACCGCCGCGCAAGGGTCGAAGCATGTGGCTGATCTACCTCGAGGCGCTCGTCGCGCTCTTCCTGCTGCTGTTCATCATCTGGTGGACGATGTTCCACGGGCGGCCGCGCCCGGATCCGTCGTCGACCAGCCCGTCGTCGATGGACGCGGCGCCGGCCGACGGGGCGTCCACCGATCCGCAGGTGCCCCCCGAACGCCGCGGCACGGCGGCCGGGCCGGCGCGCCGCTGACCCGCGTCAATGCAGCGAGCGCGGCATCGACAGGACGAATTCCGGGATCGCGGCCTCGAAGCGGGTGCCGTCATCGGCGACGCACTGGTAGCTTCCGCGCATCGTGCCCACGGGAGTCTCGAGAGGGCACCCGCTCGTGTATTCGTAGGCCGCGCCGGGGTCGAGCCGCGGCTGCTCGCCGACCACCCCTTCGCCGCGAACCTCCTCGACATGCTGCCGGGCGTCGGTGATGATCCAGTGTCGCGACAGCAGCCGCGCGGCGACGTCGCCGGTGTTGACGATCCGTATCGTGTAGGCGAAGACGTAGCGGTCCTCCGCCGGGTCGGAATGCTGCGGCAGGAAGCGCGGCTGCGCCGTCACCGTGAATTCGTACTTGGCCATGCGACTTCTTCAATAGAATCGCCTGTCGTCAATTCTAGCCGCGCCCATGATCACGTCGATACTCATTGACCTCGACGGCACGCTGATGGACACCGTGCCGGACCTCGCCGAAGCGGCCAACCGGATGCGCGCCGACGAAGGACTGCCGCCGCTGGCGCCGGAGCGGATCGCCGCGTTCGTCGGCAAGGGGGCCGTGGTCCTCGTCCATCGCGCGATCACCGATCGATTCGACGGGCAACTCGACGACGAAACCTTCGCGCGCGCGCGGGCATCGTTCTTCCGCCACTACCACGATACCAACGGCACGCGCGCGCGCGTCTTCGACCGCGTCCCGGAGGCGCTCGCGATGCTTCGCGGCGCCGGTTTCGGGATGGCGTGCGTCACGAACAAGCCGCGCGAATTCACGATCCCGCTGCTGCAGCGCTGCGGCCTGGCAGCGTCGTTCGACGCGATCGTCGCCGGCGACGACGTCGCGCGCGGTAAGCCGCACCCGGACATCGTGATCGCCGCCTGTGCGCGGCTCGGCGCGCAACCCGGGCGCGCCCGCCTCATCGGCGATTCGCTCAACGATGCGCTCGCGGCGCACGCCGCCGGCGCGCGTAGCGTGCTCGTCACGACCGGCTACAACGAGGACCGCCCTGTCGCCGAACTCCGAGGCGAGCCCGGTGTCGATGCTATAGTTTCCGGCGTCTACGAGGCCGCGCAGTGGATCATCGGGCAGGCGTCGGCGGCGCCGCGCGCGTAGCGCGCGTGGCATGCATTCCGTGGCGCGTTGCGACGCGCCCGGGGCGGACGGAAGGCGAGGGTCCGATGCAGGAGCAGGAATCGACGCGGAAGGCGCGGGCTTCACGCCACGGGCGGCGCGCGCTGGGGGCCTGGCGCTGGCGGCGCTGAAACTGCCCGTTCGTTTCGCCGCGATGTGGCCGTGTGGCGCGGTGGCCTGACCTGCACCGTCCGCCGGACCTCGAACCCCGCCCGCCGCGCCTGTGCACGAAGCACGGCGCGTCCCGGAAGCCCGACATGACCGAACTCGAATTCCGCGCCCTGGCTTCGCAGGGCTACAACCGCATTCCGCTGATCGCCGAGATCTTCGCCGATCTCGAGACGCCGCTGTCGCTTTACCTGAAGCTCGCGAACCGCCCCAATTCCTACCTGCTGGAGTCGGTCGTCGGCGGCGAGCGCTTCGGCCGCTTCTCGTTCATCGGCCTGCCCGCGCGAACGGCCCTGCAGTGCTCGATCGGCGCCGACGGCGCGCACCGCACGGACGTCGTGACCGACGGACAGGTCGTCCGGCGCCACGACGGCGACCCGCTCCGGTTCATCGAGGAGTTCCTCGGGCAGTTCAAGGTGGCGCTGAAGCCCGGACTGCCGCGTTTCTGCGGCGGCCTTGCCGGCTATTTCGGCTACGACACCGTGCGCCTGTTCGAGAAGAAGCTGGCCGGCGTGCGCAAGCCGGACGACCTGGGCCTGCCGGACATCCACCTGCTGTTGACCGAGGAACTTGCGGTCGTCGACAACCTGGCCGGCCGCGCCTACCTGATCGTCTATGCCGACGCGTCGCAACCGGAGGGCTTCCAGCGCGGCCGGGGGCGCCTGCGCGAACTGAAGGCACGCCTGTCGCGGCACATCGAACCGCCGCACACGCGCGCCAGCGTGCGCCGGCCGGAGGCGCGCGAGTTCGCGAAGGACGACTATCTCGCCGCCGTCGCCCGCTGCAAGGAGTACATCGCGGCCGGCGACGTGATGCAGGTGCAGATCGGGCAGCGCATCACGAAGCCGTATGCGGATGCGCCGCTGTCGCTGTACCGTGCGCTGCGGACGCTCAATCCCTCGCCCTACATGTACTACTACGACTTCGGCGACCACCACATCGTCGGCGCCTCGCCGGAGATCCTCGTGCGCAGCGAGACGCGCGTCGAGGACGACGGCTCGTCGCGGCGCGTCGTCGCGATCCGGCCGATCGCGGGGACCCGCCCGCGCGGCGGCACGCCGAAGCAGGATGCCGCGCTGGCCGCGGAACTGCTTGCCGACCCGAAGGAGCGCGCCGAGCACCTGATGCTGATCGACCTGGCGCGCAACGACATCGGGCGCATTGCCCGTACCGGAAGCGTCAAGGTCACCGAGCAGATGGTGATCGAGCGCTACTCGCACGTGATGCACCTGGTGAGCCACGTCGAGGGCGAGCTCAAGCCGGGCATCGGCAACCTGGACGTGCTGCGCGCGACCTTCCCGGCCGGGACGCTGACCGGCGCGCCGAAGGTGAGGGCGATGGAAATCATCGACGAGATCGAGCCCGTGAAGCGCGGCGTCTACGGCGGTGCGGTGGGCTACCTGTCGTTCGCCGGCGACATGGACGTCGCGATCGCGATTCGCACCGGGATCCTCAAGGACAACGTGCTTTACGCGCAGGCCGCGGCGGGGATCGTCGCCGACTCGGTGCCGGAGATGGAATGGCGCGAGACCGAGGCGAAGGCGCGCGCGGTGCTTCGCGCTGCGGAGCAGGTCGAGGATGGCTTCGATGTCGAATGACGCCGTCGACCTGCGCAGCGATACCGTGACGCGGCCGACGCCGGCCATGCGCCGCGCGATGGCGGAGGCCGAGGTCGGCGACGACGTCTTTGGCGACGATCCGACCGTCAACCGGCTGCAGGCGGTGCTCGCCGAGCGGCTCGGCTTCGACGACGCGCTGTTCTTCCCCAGCGGGACGCAGAGCAATCTCGCCGCGCTGATGACCCACTGCGCCCGCGGCGACGAGGTGATCCTCGGCCAGGAGGCGCACACCTACAAGTTCGAAGGCGGTGGCGCAGCGGTGCTCGGATCGATACAACCGCAGCCGATCGAGCATGCCGCCGACGGCACGTTGCCGCTCGACCGTATTGCCGCCGCGATCAAGCCGGACGACGCGCATTTCCCGCGCACGCGGCTCCTTGCGCTGGAAAACACGCTCGGCGGTCGCGTGATCCCGCTGGCCTACTGCCGCGACGCGCTCGCGCTCGCGCGTCGCCATGGCCTCGCGACGCATCTCGATGGCGCCCGGATGTTCAATGCGGCCACGGCGCTCGGCGTCGATGGGCGCGAAGTCGCGGGCGGATTCGACAGCGTCTCGGTCTGCCTTTCGAAGGGGCTGGGCGCGCCGGCCGGGACCGTGCTGGCGGGCAGCCGCGAGTTCATCGCGCGCGCGCGGCGGCCCCGAAAAATGCTCGGCGGCGCCATGCGCCAGTCCGGGATCCTGGCGGCGGCCGCGCTTTACGCGCTGGACCACCATGTCGCCCGCCTCGTGGATGACCATGCGCGCGCCGAGCGCCTCGCGCGCGGGTTGAGGCGCATCGACCGGCTCCGGGTCGATGGGCCGCATACGAACATGGTATTCGTCGAAGTCCCGGCGCCGTCGTGCCCGGCGCTCGCCGAGGAGCTGGCGCGTGCCGGCGTCCGCGCGCGCATCGCGCCGCTGACGCGCTTCGTGACGCACCTGGACGTCGACGATGCCGGAATCGCGCGGGTCATCGAGGTGTTCGAGCGCCACTTCGCGTCGGCACGACCCTAGCCCGCGCGGCAGGGTCTTCCTGTGACCCATCCGCACGAGCATTCACACCGCGGCAGAAGGCTCCTTCTCCCGCTGGTGCGGGCGAAGGGAGTGACGATCGGAGGCCCGGAATCCGCCTGGCGCGCAGACCCTGCCGGCGGAAGGAAAAAAGCGCGAGCCGCCGCCGCCGCGCCTCGACCCGGCGGCCGTTGACCGTTGTCAAGACGGCATCCGGCGCCAACGGCTAGCGTGAACCCAAGCTGGCGAACAGGTTCACGCGACACGGGCGGGTCGGCAGATGCCAACCAGGGGAGCCGGAAAGCCGGGAGCCCCGGCGCGCCGCAAGACGGCACAGGGCGCGGCGGCGGGCGCGGCGGAGTGCGGAGAGTTGCTGCACCGGATCGAGCAGCAGCGCGCACTCCTGCGGCATGTCGTCGACGCCGCGCCGGTCGGGTTGGCCGTCGTCGAAGGGCCGGAGTTCCGCTACGTCCTCGCGAATCCGGCGGCGCAATCGATAGCGCGCGCCCGGGAACCCCTCGTGGGACGCACGGTCGCGGATGTCTGGCCGCCACCGACCGCTGGCGAATTGCTCGCGGTGCTGCGGCGCGTCCGCGAACGGGGCGAGGAGGCCCACGTCTCGAACCTGCAGCTGAACCTCGATCGCGGGCGGGGCGTCGAGCAGTACTGGTTCGATCTCGACGGTCTTCCGCTGCGGGGTGACGCCGCCCGCGAGGGCGCGATCCTCTGCGTGACGACGGAAACCACCGACCTGATGCGGGCCCAGTACCGCATCTCGGAGGACGAAGCGGCCATCGGCAGGCTGCGCAGCGGCATGGAGCAGATGCTGACGGTCCACGTTGCGACGCAGACCGCGGCGGCGATCGCGCACGACCTGAACCAGCCGCTGAACGCCGTCGCGTCCTATACCGAGGCGGCGCAGAGGATGCTGATGGCCGGGAACCCGCGCCCTGATCGCCTGCGCCACGCGCTGGAATCGAGTGCGGCACAGGCCCAGCGTGCAGGACGCGTCGTGCGGGAACTGCTGCAGTTCCTGCAGAAGGCCGAAACGGCGACCGAGGCGGTCGATGTCAACGGCGTCGTCGCGGTCGCACTCGCGGTCGTCGAATCCGACGGCTATGGCGGGTTCCGCGCCGAGGTGAACCTCGCTCCCGACCTGCGGCCGGTCCGCATCAACCAGATGCAGATCGAACGGGTCCTCGTCAACCTGATGCGCAACAGCGTCGAGGCGATGCGCGCCGCCGGGATCGAGTCGCGTTCGATATCGATCACGATCAGCACGTCGGCCGAAGAGGGGATGGCCCTCGTCACGGTGCGCGATTCGGGCCCGGGGCTGGATGCCGCCACGGCGCGGCGCGCATTCGAGCCATTTTTCAGCACGAAGCCCGACGGCGTCGGAATGGGCCTGGCGATCTGTCGTGCGCTCGTCGAGGCGAACGGAGGGCGCCTCTGGCTCGAGCCGCCCGACGGCCAAGGCGCGACCTTCCACTTCACGCTGCCCTTCGTGGAACCGGACCCCGGCGCGGCGCCGGCCGGCGGCAAACAGGAGGATGACCGATGAGCGAGGCCACGGTCTTCATCGTCGACGACGACGTTGCGGTGCGCGACGGCCTGGCGATGCTGCTGGAGAGCGCCGGCTACGCGGTCGAGACGTTCGCGAGCTCGAAGGCGTTCCTCGACGCGTTCGATCCGCATCGGCCGGGTTGCATCGTGCTCGACGTGAGAATGCCGGAACTGAGCGGCCCGCAACTGCAGGAAGAACTGAAGCGGCGCGAAGTCCGCGTTCCGATCGTCTTCCTGACGGCGCACGGCGACATCCCGACGACGGTGCGGGCGATCAAGGCCGGCGCGGTCGACTTCCTGACAAAACCGGTCGATGCCCGGCTGCTGCTCGACAGCGTCCGTGCCGCGCTGGACCGCGACCGTTCGGACCGGGCGAGCGACGCGGAACGGGAGGCGTTGCGCAGGACCCTCGCGACGCTGACCGATCGCGAGCGCGATGTCCTGGCGCTGGCCGTTTCCGGACTGCCTAACAAGATGATCGCGCGCCGCCTGGGGATCAGCCACCGGACGGTGGAGGCCTATCGGTCGCACATCCTGATGAAGACGGGCGCGACGACGCTCCTGGGGCTGGCGCAGGTAGCCAACGCCGGCGGGGTTTCGCTGATCGACGCGTAGGCGTCGCCGGGTGCCGGTACGCAAGCCGGATAGGGCCCGAGGGTTTCCCGCGGGCGGCCGGGAACGGACCTTAGCGTGCCTAGGCTACGTGGCGATACCTAGGTGCGATCGCAACTATCGCCCCTGCGATCCTTAACGCACGATTCCCCTCGAGGACGCGCCCCACGGCGCGCGGGGGAAGAATCGATGGCACGACGATCGGAACCGATCCGCATCAGGGATGCTGGCATGGAGGCGCCGGTACGTTGCTCCAGTTGCCCCTTGCGGGAATCCTGCCTCCCCAGCGGGCTGCCTGCAGCGGAAGTCGAGCGCATCGAGCAGATCGTCTCGACGCGCTTCCGGGTGAGACCTTCGGACGCGCTCGTGCGTGTCGGCGACCCGTTCACGTCGGTCTACGCGGTCCGATCCGGATTCCTGAAGAGTCGCGAGGTCGCCGGCGACGGGCGGGAGCAGGTGATCGCGTTCCATTCGGCCGGCGACATCGTCGGGCTCGAGGGGATCAGTCGCGAAGTCCACGGTTGCGACACCGTCGCGCTGCAGGAGTCGGAGGTCTGCGCGATCGCCTACGACCGCTTGGCGTCGCTCGCCGGCACGCTGCCGGGATTGCGCAACCGATTCCACAAGATCCTGAGCCGCGAGATCGTCCGCAAGCATTCGGAGATGCTGGCCTTGGGCTCGATGGATGCGAAAGAGCGGCTGGCCCATTTCCTCGTCGCGCTGTCGGGTCGCCTGGGCGCGCACGGCGCGGCGGACCCCGACTTCTTTCTCCCGATGGTGCGAGCGGACATCGCGAGCTATCTCGGCCTGACGCTGGAGACGGTGAGCCGGACGCTGTCGCGGCTGGCGGACCAGAGCCTCATCGAGATCGACCACAAGCACGTGCGGATCGTGGATCCGCGCGGCCTCGTGCGACAAGTGACGGGGACCGAAGCCGTCGCCTGAGGGCTCCGTCCGGGCGCGCGGCGCCAGGGATCCGGGGGCCTGCTTCGCGAAGTGGGTATCATCGGTTCGCCCGTGGCGCGTCGTCGCGACCCTCGGCCGGACGCCGGTCCGGCCGGCGCCCGGCCGACTTCCCGCCCGAGCGCCGCCATGCTGCTGATGATCGACAACTACGACTCGTTCACCTACAACCTCGTGCAGTATTTCGGCGAGCTGGGCGAGGATGTCCGGGTATTCCGCAACGACGAGATCACGATCGGGCAGATCCAGGAGCTCGAGCCGGAACGCATCTGCCTGTCGCCCGGCCCGTGCTCGCCGAACGAGGCCGGCGTGACGCTGGACGTGATTGCGCAGTTTGCCGGCCGGATTCCGATCCTCGGGGTCTGCCTGGGGCACCAGGCGATCGGCCAGGCCTTCGGCGGCCGCGTCGTCCGTGCGCAGCGGCTGATGCACGGCAAGACCTCGCCGATCGAGCATCGCGGGCAGGGCGTCTTTGCCGGGCTGCCGGCGCCGTTCACCGCGACGCGCTACCACTCGCTCGCCGTCGAGCGCGCCAGCGTTCCGAATGACCTCGAGGTGACCGCGTGCACCGCGGACGGCGAGATCATGGGCCTGCGTCACCGGCGCCTCGCGGTCGAGGGCGTGCAGTTCCATCCGGAGTCGATCGCGACGGAATACGGCCACGAAATGCTGAGGAACTTCCTGCGCCTGCACTGACCGCAACGTGCCGGCGCCGGGGCCGCGGCATGCCGCGGCGAGGCGAACGCGAGGGGCCGATGTCCATCAATCCGACCGACGCGCTGGTGCGCTGCATCGAGCACCGCGAGATCTTCCACGACGAGATGCTGGCGCTGTGGCGCCGCCTGATGGCGGGCGAACTGACGCCGGTGCAGATCGCCGCGCTCGTGATGGGCCTGCGCGTCAAGAAGGAGACGATCGGCGAGATCGCGGCAGCCGCGCAGATCATGAGGGAATTCGCGACGCCGGTCGACGTGGCCGACCGCGCGCACCTCGTCGACATCGTCGGCACCGGGGGCGACGGCTCGCAGACGTTCAACATCTCGACGGCCGCGATGTTCGTCGTCGCCGCCGCCGGCGGGCGCGTCGCCAAGCATGGCGGTCGGTCGGTGTCCTCCAGTTCCGGGTCCGCGGACGTGCTCGACGTGCTGGGCGCCGCGATCGCGTTGAGCCCCGCGAAGGTCGCCCGCTGCCTCGCGCAGACCGGAATCGGCTTCATGTTCGCGCCGAACCACCACCTGGCGATGAAGCATGCGGCACCGGTCCGCAAGGAGCTCGGCGTGAGGACGATATTCAATATCCTCGGGCCGCTGACGAATCCGGCAGGGGCTCCCCACACGCTGCTGGGCGTCTTCCACCCCGACCTCGTCGGGATCCAGGTTCGCGTGCTGCAGCGCCTCGGGGCCCGGCATGCGATCGTCGTCCATGGCAAGGACGGCATGGACGAAGTTTCGCTGGGCGCCTCCACGCTGGTCGGCGAACTGAAGGACGGCGAGGTCCGCGAATACGAAATCCATCCGGAGGACTTCGGCCTGTCGATGGTCTCCAACCGCGGCCTGCGCGTCGCGAATCCGACCGAATCGAGCGCGATGCTGCTGGAGGCGCTTTCGGATACGCCGGGCGTGCCGCGCGAGATCGTCGCGTTCAATGCCGGCGTGGCTCTCTATGCCGCCGACGTCGCGGCGACGATCGGCGACGGCATCGCGCGGGCGCGCGAGGCGATTGCGAGCGGCGCGGCGCGCCGCAAGCTCGACCAGTTCGTCGCGACGACGCGTGAGTTGGCGGGATGAGTGATGTTTTGTCGCGCATCCTCGCGGTGAAGCGCGAGGAGATCGAAGCCGCGCGGGCGCAGGAGCCCCTCGCCGGGCTGCTCGAGCGGGCCCGCCGGCGCGCCGACGTCCGCGATTTCGAGGGAGCGCTGCGGCGCACGGCGGCGGCGGGGCGCCCCGCGGTCATCGCGGAGGTCAAGCGGGCGTCGCCGTCGCGCGGGCTGCTCCGCGACCCCTTCGATCCGGCGGCGATCGCGCGCAGCTATGCCGACCATGGCGCGAGCTGCCTCTCGGTGCTGACCGACGTGCGCTTCTTCCAGGGCGCGCCGGAATTCCTCGCGCAGGCGCGCGACGCGTGCGGACTGCCGGTGTTGCGCAAGGATTTCATGATCGACGAGTACCAGGTCGCGCAGGCGCGGGCCTGGGGCGCCGACTGCATCCTGCTGATCGTCGCCGCGCTCGAGGCGGAGCGCCTGCACGCGCTGGAGGCAGCGGCGCGCGATCTCGGGATGGCTGTGCTCGTCGAGGTCCACGATGCCGGCGAACTCGAGGTGGCGTTGACGCTGCGAACGGCGCTCATCGGGATCAACAACCGCAACCTGCGCAGCTTCGAGGTGTCGCTGCGAACGACGATCGACCTGCTGCCGCGCATTCCGGCCGGTCGCCTCGTCATCACCGAGAGCGGCATCCTGCAGCGCGCCGACGTCGCCACGATCCGCGAGGCCGGCGTCTCGACGTTCCTGGTGGGCGAGGCCTTCATGCGCGCGCCCGACCCCGGTACCGAGTTGCAGCGCCTGTTTTCT
The DNA here is from genome assembly GCA_035524275.1 of Burkholderiaceae bacterium. GTDB lineage: Bacteria > Pseudomonadota > Gammaproteobacteria > Burkholderiales > Burkholderiaceae_F > DATKPC01. The sequence goes on along the minus strand of DATKPC010000027.1, from coordinate 13,513 downwards.
TGATCCCGTCCGCGCCATCGCTGGCCGCGCCGCTCGGCGCGCAGGTCGATGAGCTGTCGCCGGCCTGGCGGAGCGTCGTGGCCGGCGACGGGGTTCCCCTCGCCGGGCTCTGCGACTTCGTCGATCGCCGGATCGCATCAGGCGCGCGCGTCTACCCGCCCCGTCCCTTTTCGGCGCTCGAGTTGCTCGACCCCGGCGCCGTCAAGGTCGTCATCCTCGGGCAGGACCCCTACCACGGCGCCGGCCAGGCGAACGGGCTCGCCTTTTCGGTACCGCGCGGCGTGCCGCTGCCGCCGAGCCTGCGTAACATCCGCGCCGAGTTGCAGCGCGACCTCGGCCCGACGCCGGCCGCCGATGGCGACCTGACGCCTTGGGCGGCGCAGGGCGTCCTCCTGCTCAATGCGGTGCTGACGGTCGAGGACGGTGCGCCGGCGAGCCACGCCGGGCGCGGATGGGAGGTCGTGACGGACCGGATCCTCGCCGCGGTTGCTGCGGCGCCGCAACCGACGGTCTTCCTGCTCTGGGGCGTTCATGCACAGCGCAAGCGCGCGCTGATCGAGGAGGCAGCCGGAGGCGAAGGCTCAGGCTGCGGGCCTCGGTTCGCGATCCTGACGGCGAATCACCCTTCCCCGTTGTCGGCGCGCCGTCCGCCGCAGCCGTTCATCGGCTGCGGGCATTTCTCCGCGGCGAACCGCTTCCTGGAGCGCGCACGCGTGACACCCATTCGTTGGTAGCCGCGCGACTCGCCGTCGCGCCCGGCTGCCGCTAGGATGGGAGCCGAGCGAGGCGGCGAGAGCCGCCCGCCGGCCATCGACAACCGGGAGCGCGGAGCCGCATCGTGAGGCAGTTCATTCGGCACCCCGTCAACGTGCCGATCGAAGTCTCCGGCTGCGCGGTCATGCCCGGAGGAATCGCCGATGGCGACGGCGCCGGCGAAAGCCGCAACGTCAGCCGCGGCGGGCTGGCGTTCCGCTGCAACCGCGCGCTGGAGCCCGGCGGGCTGGCGCAGCTTCGGATTCCCTGCGTTCGTCCGCCCTTCGAGGCGCGAGCGCGCGTTGCGTGGTGCCTGCCGTGCGAGGCGGGCTACGAGGTCGGCATCGAGTTCCTCGATGCCGACGACGACCTGCGTGCCCGGATGGTCGAGCAGATCTGCTACATCGAGAACTACCGCAAGCTCGTCGAGCGCACCGAGCGGCGCACGCTGACGGGCGACCAGGCGGCCCGGGAGTGGATCGAGAAGTACGGCGCCCGGTTCTTCGACACCGGACCCGACGAGGGCTACGTCTGAATCGGCGGCCGGTGTCCGCGCGGCGTCACGGCACCGGCAGGACGGCGCGCACGGTGGTGCCTCGCCCGGGTTCCGACGACACCTGAAGTGCTCCGCCGACGCCTTCGATGCGCTCGCGCATCCCGACGAGGCCGATGCCGTGTCGGGCCGTCTTCGGCAATCCGCACCCGTTGTCGCTGACGACGAGCGCGATCCGCTTGCCTTCGCCTGCCGCGCCCACGGCATTCCCGGCGTTCCCGTCCCACGCGAGGCGGACTCCGACGCGCGACGCACCGGCATGTCGGGCGGCGTTCGTCATGGCCTCCTGCGCGATGCGGAACAGCGCGATCGTCTCCGCTTCCCCCAGTTCGGGCAGCGACGCGGCGGCCTCGAACTCGAACGCGATGTCGCGGCGCTGCACGCGCCAGCCGTCGACCAGGTGCTGCAGCGCCGCTCCGAGCCCGAGGTCGTCGAGACCGACGGGGCGCAGTCGATTCATGATCCGCCGCGTCACCGCGTTGACGTGCTCGACGTAGCTTTCGGCGCGCCGCAGCGTCGCCCAGGCCTGCTGCGGGTCCGTGCGGATCAGTCCCGGGACGGCGCCGAGCTCCATGCGGATCGCGTGGAAATACTGGCCAAGTTCGTCGTGCAGTTCGCGCGCCACTTCACGCCGCTCGCGTTCCTGCAGTTCGATCGCTTGTCGCGCGAGCTGGCGATTTTCCTGCGATGCCTCGGCGAGTTGCGCCCGAGCCTGCCGCAGCGCCGCGATCGCGGCCTGGCGGGCGCGCATCTCGCGATGCGTACCGCGAAGTCGTCGCCACGCGAACCACGCGAGGCCCAGCGAGACGACGAGGAGGACGCCGGGCAACTCGTCGACCTGCAGCGATTCGAGGCGCCGGGTCGAGGTGCTGATCCGCTCGTAGAACTCGAATCGGACGGCGAGCGCGAGGTACGCCACGGCCACGACGGCGACGGCGAGCGCGTCGCGAACCGCTTCCGCGGTCGCGGACGACAGGCTGCGCGGCTTTTTCGTTGCCGGCGGCGGATCGTCGTCGGGCGGCGCTTCGGCGTCGTGCACTGTGCTAATTTCCGCCGGCCCGCGCGAGCCAGCCTGCTGCCGGCCGGCGCAGCGAGCGAAAGCTATTCATCTCGTACACGATACGGAGATTCCCGGTGGAGCGTCCCGTTGCGATCCGTGCTGTCATCAGAACCGCGCGCACGGCGGCTGTCGCCGCGAGCGCGATTGCGGCGAGCGCGGCTTTCGCCGCAGGCGCCGAGGCCTACGTGACCAACGAGCGGGGCGGCATCGATGTCATCGACCTCGACACGCTTGCGGTGAGCCGGACGCTCGCGACCGGCGGCGAGGGCCCGCGAGGCCTCGCGCTGACGCCCGACGCACGCTACATCCTCGCCGCGAACAAGGGCAGCGGCGAGGTCTGCGCGATCGATCGCGCCACCGGCGCGATCGCCCACCGCGTCAAGGTGGGCCTCAATCCGGAGATGGTCCGCATCAACGGGCGCTTCGCGTACGTGACCTACGAGCCGGTCCCGTCGGAGGAGGCGCTGAAGCACGAGGCGGCGAAGGGGGAAGGCGCCGCGATGCCGAAGCCCGGCACGGGCGCGTCGAGGGCGGCGGAACCTGAAAAGGACGACGACGCGGCCAAGGCGGAGATCGCGATCGTCGACCTCGACCACTGGAAGGTCGTGAAGTCGATCCCGAGCGGGCACGAGACCGAGGGCGTCGAGTTCTCCGCCGACGGCCGCCTCATGGCCGTCACGAACGAGGGCGACGACACGATCTCCGTCTACGATCGGGTCACGGGCAAGGAGATCAAGTCCGTGAGCACCGCCGCCTATGGCAAGCGGCCGCGCGGCATCAAGGCGATCCCGGGCGGCAAGGGCTACGTCGTGACCCTCGAGTTCTCCGACAAGTTCCTCGTGCTCGATCGGGACTTCAAGATCCTGAGGGAGGTCGCGACCAAGTCCAGCCCGTACGGCGTGGCGTTCTCGCCCGACGGTTCGCGCCTGCTCGTCGCGGCAGCGAAGTCCGGCGTGCTGCAGGAGTTCGACGCCGCCACCTTCGCGGCGACCCGCGACATGGCGGTCGGGAAGCGCTGTTGGCATTTCACGTACTCGCCCGACGCCTCGAAGATCCTCGCGGCCTGCGGCCGGTCCGACGCCGTCTATGTCGTCGACGCGCAGGGCGGAAACACGCTGAAAGTGATCGAGGGCGAGAAGGGGCCGTGGGGCATCGTGACCTACCCGCGCGCCAACGGATCGCTCGACGTCCGCTGAGGCGCCCCGGGGACGCGGTGACCGGCCGCGGCCCGTCACCGCGGACCGATCCATGCCTTTCGCATCCGTCGCGTCGCGGCACTCTGCGTCGGCGAAAGCGCGAACCCGAACCGTTGCGGCGGCAGCGTCGCGAGCCGTACGTCGAAGCGCATCAGTTCGTCGCGCCGGAACGCCAGGATCTCGACGGTTTCGCCGGGCCGGTAGCGCGCCAGCAGCCGGTCGAGCGTTGCCGCGCTTGCCCTCAGCCCGTCGATCGCGACCAGGGCGTCGCCGGCCGACAGGCCCGCGGCCTGCGCCGGCCCGCCGTCGTGCACGCTCGCCAGGCGGCAGTCGGGGCCGTCGCGGCGCGTGCTGGCCCCCAGCCACGCGAAATGCGGAACGTCCAGCGCAGGCCGACGCGCGACGCTGACGCCCAGCGGCGCCAGCAGGCGCGCGAAGTCCGGGTCGCGCGTGCCGTCGCTCCACTCGCGCAGCGCGCGAGCCATCCGTAGCCCGGTGGCTTCCTCGACCAGCGCCGGGATCTCGTCCTCGCCGACGCCGAGATAGCCCGCGCCGGCGCGCTTGAATCGCGACCAGAGAAGCCGCATGACATCGTCCAGCGAGCGGCGACCGGCCGATTCCGCGCGGATCGACAGGTCCAGCGCGGCGGCGACGAGCGCGCCCTTCTGGTAGTAACTGACGACGCTGTTCGGCGCGTTCTCGTCCTGCCGGTAGTACTTGATCCAGGCATCGAACGAGCTTTCCCCGACGGTCTGCTTCAGCCGCCCGCTACGCTGCGTGACGGTCGTCAGCGTCGCGGCCAGCGTGTCGAGGTACTGCGTCTCCGTCAGCAGGCCCGCCCGAGCCAGCGCGAGGTCGTCGTAGTACGACGTGAAGCCCTCGAAGACCCACAGCAGCCGGGTATGGTTCTCCCGTGCCAGGTCGTACGGCACGAAAGCCGCCGGCCGGATCCGCTTGACGTTCCAGGCATGGAAATACTCGTGGCTCGCGAGCCCGAGGAACCGCCGGTAGCCTTCGGTCGACTCCCCGAGGCCGAGGTGCGGCAGGTCGCTGCGCTGGCACAGCAGCGCGGTGCTGTTGCGGTGTTCCAGTCCGCCGTAGCCTTCGTCGACGGCCCACGTGAGGAACAGGTAGCTGTCGAACGGCGGCAACGGCCGCCGCGGCTCGAACAGGCGGACCTGCGTCGCGCAGACGCGCGCCAGGTCGCTCGTCAGCCGCGGCATGTCCAGTCGCGGTACCCGGCCGGTGATCGCGATCTCGTGCGGCACGCCCAGGACGTCGAATCGCCCGAGGGCGAAGTCCCCGAGCTCGACGGGGCAGTCGATCAGTTCGTCGTAGTTCGCCGCCAGGTAGGTCCCGAAGCTGCCGGTCGCGGTGCCGCGGGCGCGCCGCAGCGCGGTGGCGACGCGCCAGCCGCGTACGCCGGCCGGCGGCAGGATATCGATCCGGCAGTCGTCTTCCTCGCGCCCTACGGCCTGCAGGAAGACGCTCGGGCCGTTGAAGAACCCGTGCGTGGCGTCGAGGTGTGCCGCGCGCACCGACAGGTCCCACGCGTACACCTCGTAGGCCACCGTCACCTCGCCGTCGACCGGCGCACAGCGCCACGTGTGCTTGTCGAGCTTCCTCACCGCGACCTTGCGGTCGCCCGACAATGCGGTCAGGCGGACGACATGGCGCGCGAACTCGCGGATCATGTAGCTGCCGGGGATCCAGGCGGGCAGGCGGAACTGCTGGCCCGCCGGATCCGCGTGCGCCACCGTCACCGTGACGTGGAAGATGTGGGCGGCGGGCTGCGCCGGGCGTATCGCGTAGCGGATCGTCATCGGATGGCGGTCGTGATCGGCGGATTTTCAACGGGTGACGCCGGCCGGCGCGCGCTCACGCCGAGGGCTCGTCGACGTCGAGAAGGCAGCCCGGGTCATCGACTTCGACGTGGAATGGCGGGATGCGCTGCAGCAGTTCGCGCGCGCCGATGTCGCCGTCGAGCGCGGCCAGCGCGTCGCGCAGTTCGGCGCCGAAACCGACCGGGTGGCCGCGTTGCGGGCCGACGTAGGGGGCCGCGGTGCGATGCCCTGCGCGCAGCGCATCGGCGACCGTCGCGATCGTCCCCGGCCGTATGGCCGGCATGTCGGCGAGCGCGACGATCCAACCGGCGGCGTCGCGCGACGAGCGCACGCCGCAGGCGAGCGAAGCGCCCATGCCGCGAACGGATCCGGCGCATTCCACGACGTGGCAGCCTTCGGCCTGCAGCAGGTCGCGCAGCGATCGTTGCAGCGCGGTGTCGGCAGGCCGGACGACCGCGATCACGTCCGCGAGCGCCGCCTTGAGATTTCGGCACGCCGCCGCTGCGAGCGGCGCTCCGGCGTGCGGGCCGAGCGCCGCGGGTTCGAGAAGTTTCAGCCGCGCGCCGCTGGGGTCGAAACGCCTGCCGACCCCACCCGCGAGGAGGATGCCGGCGATCACGGGAGTCATCGGTCGCGGTGCGCGCCGTCGGTTGCCGGCGTCAGGGCGTGGCGGCGGGCTGCGGGTTGCGTTGCACCCACGTCAGGAGCCACGCCGCCGCGCCGGCGGCCATGACATAGAACGAGACGTGGACGGCGTGCTGCGACTGCGCGTAGTTGACGCTCGAATTCAGCAGGTAGGCGCAGGTGAGCACGAAGATCGCCGGGACGATCGGGTAGAGCGGGACGCGGAACGGCCGGGCGGCACCCGCTTCACGATAGCGCAGGACGAAGAATGCAACCCCGGTCAGCATGAAGAAGAACCAGAACACCGGCGCCGTGAACTCGACCATCGTCTTGACGCCCGCCGCCTCGGAGGCGCCGAGCGCGATCAGCGCCAGCGTGATCGCGGCCTGGACGATGAAGGCGCGCGTCGGGACGCCGCGATCCGTGTCCCAGCGGTTCATGAAGCGCAGCAGCGGCCAGTCGCCCCCGAGCGCGTAGTTCGACCGCGCGCCCGACAGCATCGTCGCGTTGATCGACGAGAGGATCGACAGCGAGACGATGACCGCCATGACCGTGCCGCCGATGCCGCCGAAGGCGGCCTGCATCAGGTCGGCCGCCGGCGTCGAGCTGTTCTTCAGGCCGTCGAAGCCGAGCCCGTGGAGCAAGCCGCCGACGACGAGCAGGTAGGTGGCGGTCACCACCGCGAGGCCGGCGCCGAGCGCCTTGACGATCGCGCGTCGACCACCCTTCAGTTCGGCCGAGATGTACGCCGCCTCGTTCCATCCGCCGTAGGTCAGCAGGACGAACACCATCGCGTAGCCGAAGACGCCGACCGAAGGGGCGGGCGCCGCGGCCGGCGCCGCGGACGCCGGGTGCCCCGGGGCGAAAGCCGCCGCCGCGACGACGAGCGCGAGGCCCGCGAGCAGCGCCAGCGTCATCAGGTTCTGCGTGCGCGCCGATTGCCGGACGCCGGCCAGGTTGATCCCGGTCAGGACGACGACGGTGGCCGCCGCATAGATCGCCGAGGACTGCGCCCCCAGCGGCAGCAGGCGCGTCATGTAGTCACCGAAGATGAAGACGTGCAACGCGATGGAGCCGGGCTGGATCACGGTGGCACGCGCCCAACCGAAGAAGAAGCTCACGTCGCGGCCGTAGGCGCGGGTCAGGAAGTGATAGTCGCCGCCGGCGGTCGGAAACGCGGTCGACAACTCGGCATAGACGAGCGCGCCGACCATCGACAGCACGCCGCCGAGGATCCAGGCGAACATCATCCACGGCGGCGACCCCGCGGTTCCGGCGACGAGCGGCGGCATGCTGAAGATGCCGCCACCGATGACGATGCCGACGATGATCATCGCCGCGTCGAATACGGACAGGGCCGGCCGCGGCGCTGCGGCCGGTTCGTCGGCGATAGCCATGCTGGTTTCCCCCGGGGTCTCGCGCCGCGACCTTCGATCTCGTGGCTTGTCGTTTCGCGGCACCGCGATTCTAGGGCTGATCGCCGCGGCGTGCGCGGCGATCAGCGATTCACGTCGACGACGATGCGGCCGCGAACGCTCCCGGCCATGATCTCGCGCGCGGCGTCGAGGGCGCCCGCGAGCCCGACCTCCCGCGTCATCGATTCGAGTCGCGCGGCATCGAGGGAGTCCGCAAGCATTTTCCAGGCCGCCTCGCGACGCGGCCGCGGTGCCATGACGCTGTCGACGCCGAGCAGGCTCACGCCGCGCAGGATGAACGGCGCCACGCTGGTCGGCAGGTCCATGCCCTGGGCGAGGCCGCACGCGGCGACCGCGCCGCCGTAGCGCGCCTGCGCGCAGGCGTTCGCCAGCGTGTGGCTCCCGACCGAATCGACGACGCCGTCCCAGCGTTCCCGCTGCAGCGGCTTGCCGGCACCGCCCAGCGTCGCGCGGTCGAGGATCTCGCTCGCGCCGAGCGCCTGCAGGTAGGGTTGGTCCTGCGTCTTGCCGGTGGAGGCGACGACGCGATAGCCGCGCGCCGCGAGCAGCGCGATGGCGATCGATCCGACGCCCCCGGTCGCGCCCGTCACGAGGACCTCGCCCCCCGCCGGGATGCCATGCCGCTCGAGCGCCAGGACGCACAGGGCCGCCGTGTAGCCGGCCGTGCCGATCGCCATCGCCTGCCGCGTCGTGAAGCGGTCGGGAAGTGGCAGCAGCCAGTCGCCCCGCAGGCGGGCACGCTGCGCGAGGCAACCCCAGTGCGTTTCGCCCGCACCCCAGCCGTTCAGGACGACGGCGTCGCCCGGCTTCCAGCGCGGGTCGTCGCTGTCGACGACGCGCCCGGCGCCGTCGATTCCGGGGACCATCGGCCACTTGCGGACGACCGGCCCGCGGTTCGTGAGGGCCAGCCCGTCCTTGTAGTTGACGGTCGAATAGTCGACGGCGACCGTGACGTTCGCGTCGCCCGCCTGGGACGCGAGCTCGCGGTCGTCGACCGACGCGATGCGCGCGTCGAAGCGGTCGGCGTCGCGCGTGAGCAGGATGGCCTGGAACATCGTCGCACCTCGCAGTGTCGTGGAAGCGGCCGGCCGCGGAGGCTCGCCTCGCGGCGACGCGGCCGACGAAGTGTATCGACTACGCATTCGCGCCGCCGAGCCGGCGCCGGTCCGCGCGGCCGCGTGGCAGAATTTCGTGATCCGCGGAGGAGCGAGGTCACTTGAGTTCTTCGGTCATCCCACTGCGCGAAGCGACCCTCGAGTCGACGCTCAAGCGCGCCGCATTCGATGCGCTGCCGCTGCCGACCGTCTGCGTCAACGCCGCCGGACGACTCCTCGCGGCCAATGCCGTGCTCGCGGAGCTGACCGGCGTCGCGGTCGACGCCTGCATCGGGCGGCAGCTCGACGACCTGTTCGGGCTGTTCCGCCATCGCCGCTTCGGCCGGCGCTTCGGCGCCTTCTGGTCCGAACTGCTGGCGCGCGGACAACTGCGCTTCAAGGTCCGGATCATCGCGCTCGACGGGCGGCGCCTTGTCCTCGCCGTGGCGGCCCGGCAACTCGCGGTGAACGCCGAGCCGGCGGCCGTGATCGTGTTGCGCGACATCACGGCGGAGCACGAGGCGGCGCGCACCGAACGCGCGCGCCAGGCGGTGGGCGCCGTGCTGTCGCGGGCCACGTCGGACGTCTCGCTGCTGCTGGCGGCCAACCGGCGCGTGATCAGCGCCGCCGGACCGGTCGACGGACTGCTGGGCGCGCCGCTGCAGGACGTCCTGTCGGTACCGTTCGACTACCTTCTGGATGACGCGTCGGCGCGCGAATTCACGAGCGCTTTCGACCAGGTCTGCGCCGAGCGCGTCCGCTCGACCCACCTGATCAGCGCCCATTCGCGCGGCGGCGGCAGCGCGCGCCCGGGACGCCCGCTGTCGATCACGCTGACGAGTTTCCTCGATCGGCCGCAGGTGCGTGGCGTCGCGGTGCTCGTGCGCGACGCCAGCGAATCCCGCGCGCTGCGCGCGCGTCTCGAACGGCAGCAGCGCCGGCTGCGCGCGTTCGCGCACCATGGCGCCGACATTGCGATGATCGTCGATGCCGGCGGCGTCGTGCGCTACCAGTCGCCGGCGCTGCGCCAGGCGCTGGGCATCGCGCCGGACGAGACCGTCGGCAAGCCGGCCGCGAACCTGGTCCAGGTCGAGGACCGGGCGGCGCTGCAGGAGATGATCCGCGAGGCGACCGCGGATATCGGTGCGATGCGCCGCCATGCCCTCCTGTTGCGCCTGCCCGCCGCCGACGGCACGTCGCGCCGGATCTGGATGGCGGCGCGCAACGGTGTCGCCGATGCGGACCTCGGCGGCGCCTTGCTCACCGGGACCGACCTCACGGCGCTGCTTGCCGATTCGTCGACGGCGTCGACGCCGGCGCGGCGCCAGATCGAACTGCGGGACCGGCTGCTGGAACTCGCGATGCGGGCGCGTGGCGAGTATCCGCACTCGCTGACGGCCGTGCTGCGCGTGACCGCGGAGACGCTCGACGCCGGCATGGTCGGCTATTGGCGGCTTGCCCGCGATCCCGGCGTCCTGCGTTGCGAGCATGCCTACCTGCTGGCGCAGCAGCGTTTCGCGCGCGAATGGGCCGGCGCGGAGCTCGCCGCGGCCAACTGTCCGGGGTTGTTCGGCCAGCTGCGCCTGGGCAAGTCGCTCGTGGTGTCGGCCAAGGATCGCGAAGACCTGCCCGTCGGCCTCGACACCGACCGGCGCCTCGCGGGCGTCAGGGCGCTGGTGGCGACCCCGGTCGTCCTCGACGGCCGCCTCGTCGGCGCGTTGATGGTGCACCAGGCGGCGCCGCGCGACTGGACGCCGGACGAGACGGGGTTCCTGGCGACCGTTGCGCTGATGGTGGCGCTGACGCTGGAGGGCGCGCAGCGCCAGGAGGCCGAGAGCCGGATCGAGCAGCTCGCGTGGTACGACGGCCTGACCGGCCTGCCCAACCGCAACCTGCTGCGCGAGAACCTGCGCGACCTGATCATGACGGCGACCAATCGCCGCCGGCGCATCGCCGTCATGCTGATCGACCTCGACCGGTTCAAGGACGTCAACGACACGCTGGGCCACCTCGTCGGCGACGCGCTGATCAAGTCCGCGGCGCAGGTTCTGCGGGAGACGGTCGGCGACGGCGGCATCGTGGCGCGCCTTGGCGGCGACGAGTTCGTGGTGCTGGTCGGCGAGTTCGTTCATCGTCAGGAGGTGGCGCTGCTCGCGGCGCGGATCGCGCAGGCGTTGCACCGGACGGACCTGGTCCCGAGCGTGGATACGCAGGTCTCGGCGTCGATCGGCGTGGCGCTCTTCCCGGAGCACGGCCGCGAGATGGGCACGCTGCTCAAGAATGCCGACGCCGCGATGTACCAGGCCAAGCGCGACGGGCGGAACCAGTTCAGCTTCTTCAATCCGTTCCGCTACGAACGCGCGGCGCGCGAGGTCCAGCTGGGCATCGACCTGATGAAGGCGCTCCAGGTCGAGCCGAGCCAGTTCCTCGTCCATTACCAGCCGCAGGTCTCGATGGACAGCGGTGCGGTGATCGGCCTCGAGGCGCTGATCCGCTGGAACCATCCGCGGCATGGGCTCCTCGGCCCCGAACGGTTCATCGGCGTCGCGGAGCTGAGCGGCCTGTCGGACCGCGTCACGCGCTGGGTCATCAACGAGGTCTGCGCGCAGATCGCGCATTGGCGCCGCGCGCAGCCGGCCTTCGACGTTCCGGTGGCAATCAACGTGGCCGGGCGCGAACTCGGCTCGACGCTGCTGCCCACGCTCGTGCGCGGCGCGCTCGCCGCGAGCGGGATCGAGGCGCGGATGATCACCCTCGAGATCACCGAGCGCACGCTGGTGACCGAGGGGGAGATCAACAACGACGTCATGGCGGACCTCGCGTCGATCGGCGTCGGCCTCGCGCTCGACGATTTCGGTAAGGGGTTCTCGATGATCGGCTACCTGAAGCGCATGCCGATCCAGTCGCTGAAGATCGACCAGTCGTTCGTCGTCGGCGTGCCGGACGACGCCGACAGCTGCGCGATCGTGCAGGTCATCCTCTCGATGGCGCGGCATTTCCGGCTCAAGGTGATCGCCGAGGGGGTCGAGCGTGCCGACCAGGTCGACTACCTGCGCTCGATCGGTTGCGAGTTCGCGCAGGGGTATCGTTTCGCCCGGGCGCTTCCGGCCGACGCGGTGCTGGATTTCGTCGCGGCAGGCGCTCCCCGCGGGGAACCGCCCGCCGGTTGATCGCGCCGCCACGGCGCCGGAGGATCGATGGATTACCGCCATATCCTGGTCGAGACCCGCGGTCGGGTCGGATGGGTGACCCTCAATCGCCCGCAGGCGCTCAATGCGCTCAATGACGCCCTGATGGACGAGCTCGGGGATGCGTTGCTCCGGTTCGACGGCGACGAGCAGATCGGCGCGATGGTCGTGACCGGCAGCGCCAAGGCGTTCGCGGCCGGGGCGGACATCGGGGCCATGAAGGACTGGACCTACATGGAGGTCTACAAGTCCGACTACATCACCCGCAACTGGGAAACGCTGCGCCGCGTACGCAAGCCGGTGATCGCCGCCGTGTCCGGCTACGCGCTGGGCGGCGGCTGCGAGCTCGCGATGATGTGCGACATCGTGATCGCCGCCGACAGCGCCCGTTTCGGCCAGCCGGAAATCAAGCTCGGCGTGATCCCGGGCGCGGGCGGGACTCAGCGCCTGCCGCGCGCCGTGGGGAAGGCGAAGGCGATGGACCTGGTCCTGACAGGCCGGATGATGGACGCCGCGGAGGCGGAACGGGCGGGCCTGGTCTCGCGCGTCGTGCCCGCCGATCGCCTGCACGAGGAGGCGCTGGCGGCCGCTTCGGCCATCGCACAGATGTCGGGACCCGCGGTGATGATGGCCAAGGAATCGATCAATCGCGCCTACGAACTGCCGCTCGCCGAGGGCATGCTGTTCGAGCGGCGCATGTTCCATGCGCTGTTCGCCACGGCGGACCAGAAGGAGGGCATGAGCGCCTTCATCGAGAAGCGGCCACCGAAATTCGAGAACCGCTGACGCCAGGATCCGAAGCCGCGAACCCACGCAACCGCGAATTGGCGGCCGCGGCAGGCGCTCCGGGCCCGGAAAACAGGTCCGTCCGCGTCGTCACGCGGCGGAGGGCGATGAAGGATTTCCTTTCAAATCAGCCATCTGCAGTTTTTCGGGCGCGTCGATTTGACAGTCATTTTTCGACCCGTCATAATCTCGTTTCTCTGCACTACGCGCTGCGTTGAGCGCCTCCCGCCGGTAGCTTCGGAAGCAATTTCGAAGCGACTGGCGAAAATGTCCCGAAAGACGGGCCAGGGTCTCGACAAGGTTGGAGTTTGGCGTGCGGATCGCTCCTTAAAAATCGAACAGCCGATAAGTGTGGGCGCTTGATGGCAGGCGCAACCACGGTGCGGGCTTCCTCACGGCGGCCGGCATCGATGGGCTCAAGCTATCGAAGTGCTCACGCGTATTGAAGTAACACTTCAATTCCGCGAGTTGAGCAACGGTGCCGACGCTCCTTTACGGGGCTGACGCATCGGCGGACGTACAAAAGTATGTTTGCCAAGGATTTGAACTAAAGAGTTTGATCCTGGCTCAGATTGAACGCTGGCGGCATGCCTTACACATGCAAGTCGAACGGCAGCACGGGGGCAACCCTGGTGGCGAGTGGCGAACGGGTGAGTAATACATCGGAACGTGCCCTGTAGTGGGGGATAACCAGTCGAAAGATTGGCTAATACCGCATACGACCTACGGGTGAAAGCGGGGGACCGCAAGGCCTCGCGCTATAGGAGCGGCCGATGTCCGATTAGCTTGTTGGCGGGGTAAAAGCCCACCAAGGCGACGATCGGTAGCTGGTCTGAGAGGACGACCAGCCACACTGGGACTGAGACACGGCCCAGACTCCTACGGGAGGCAGCAGTGGGGAATTTTGGACAATGGGCGAAAGCCTGATCCAGCCATGCCGCGTGCGGGAAGAAGGCCTTCGGGTTGTAAACCGCTTTTG
>DATKPC010000026.1:0-23636 GCA_035524275.1 Burkholderiaceae bacterium | reverse complement strand
CAGCTACCGGAGCGACCGGAGCCGCCCCCGCCTTCGTCTGGCGCACGACCCAGTTGCGCAGCAGATTGGCGTTCACGCCGTTGGCCATCGCCACCGAGGCCATCGAGACGCCTGGCTTGCGGCACTCCTCCACCAGGCGCGCCTTGAACTCCTCCCCGTGCCGCCGCCGGCGATGCCCAGGCATCCCTTGCTTAATGGACATGTGTCCGCCTATCTCCTTAGCGAACACGATCCTCCACGTTACCGAACCGGCGGATCAAGACGGGATGGCCGGGCGCTTACTGACAAACTTACCGACCGCATCGTGCTCCAGCAGCCGGTCGCGGTTCTTCGAGAACACCGAGTGGTCCCAGACCGGGTCGTCGATCGCCAACCCGACGAACCAGCGGAACAGCAGGTTGTAGGGGATCTGCTCCATCAGCTGCCGCTCGCTGCGGATCGAGTAGAAATCCTGCAGCAGCAGCGCCCGCATCAGCTTCTCGGGCGCCACCGACGCGCGGCCGGTACCGGCGTACATCTCGTTGAACAGATCGTTCAGTTCGGTCAGCGCCGTGTTCACGACCATGCGGATCGGTCGCAGCGGGTGATCCGCAGGGATGAAATCTTTCAGCTTCGCGACCGTGAACAGCGCCTCCTGCACCCCATCGCCACCGCGCATCCGACAGCCCCCATCAAGGAACCCGCAATGAGCCTACAACGTTCAGCGATAGTTTTGGTCTACCAGCCGCGTCGAATTTCAACAGCCTGCTAGGAGAACAGATCTCTTAGCAAGACGCCCACAAGATAGACTGCCACACCCTTAAATGCGCCGGTAACGATTCCCGCTGCCGCAAGCTTCCAAAAAGAATTCCGGCTTCGCGCGAAGTATCGAGTCAGTTGGTTGTTGTCGCCAGCGGTGATGTCAAAGACGGGGACGGTACAGATTCGCGACAAATGCCGATTCAAAAACAGGTTGAGGCTATTCGAAAAGTAACCCATAACCAAGAAGACAATAAAGCTGACAATGATCCAAGCAACTGCAACCCGAATCATTTCAGTCATCGATTTTGGAAGATAAGAAAGCCAAACCGATGTCATAGCGAGCAGCGCTAGAGGCGGAAGGACGCCATCGATGAATCTAGTTATAGAAATATTGTGATCTCTAAGCCAAATAGCAATCCTAGAAGTAGCCTCAGCACGAGGCAGCACCTCTACCCATTCCGTGACAATCGCGAGGAGTTCAGTACTAAATGCACCTTCCAGAAAATCGATCGTACAGGACACCGTCGTAAAGATCTTGCTGTCGATGTTTACGCTATCCTCGGCTCTATCGCTAAGCATTTGGCGGAGCATTTGGGCTGTGGTGGGGCGTTCAGCAACCCGGACGTGAATCGCGTGGAGTTGCGGATTGTCCCCGGCGTCGGCCTCGGTAATGAAATTCCATTTTGCCGTGACGACGTGAGTCAGTAGCGGTGTCTGTGTGTCAAACGTGGAAAAGTCTCCGCATGAGGCGAACGTGACGATGCGATCGTTCGTGAATTCGATCGAAAACTGTTGCGATACTCGCTCGATGCGATGTCGTCGCAACTTCTCGCGGAGTTTACGATCAAGGTCAAGAAGGGCAACCGGTGAAATTCGAACCGGTTCGGAGTAGAGCTGCGTGAGAGAGTTTTTCGCTGGGGAAGCTATCGTTAGCACGATGGCGTTACGATCGGGCCGATCTGCACTTAAGATGACGGGACCTTGGTCATTCATGTGAAGGAACTCCTCGGGAATCGTACGCGCGGCCGTGCCATTAACGCTCAGTGTCAGGTCTCGGCACCGCGGCCTGAGCAGCTCCGCCGACTACCGCGAAGGCTAGAGGCATCCGCCGCTGGCGGACAACCCTTGTCGGAAATTCGACAATGCTGCGACGCCGCAGGGTTGTCGAATTAATCTACAAAAGCGGTCCGGCTCCGGTTGTGCTCCGCAATAATTCGTTTACGCGCCGGCGCTGAGCAGGGCGTATTCGTGATGCAGTCCGCCCAGCACGGACTTGACGCTGACCCGCAGGGGCGCGCCAACGTGATGCCGGGAGATGGAGGTGGTCGCAGCCGAGTTGGTCGGCGGATCGGGCAGCCCCGGCCCCAAGGACATGTGCGGGCGACCACGGTGGTAATGATCTGCCCACGCCTTTCCGATACACCGCATATGGCCTTCGGATACCGGGATGTGCCAATCAAGGCACTCGCGGCGGATGGTTCCGATCAGGCGCTCGCAGATGGCGTTGGCTTTGGGGCTGTGTAGAGGTGATTTCAACACGCGAAGCCCGAGCGCCTCGATCGAACGATCCAAGCAACCTGCGAAGATTGAGTCTCGGTCGTGCAGCAGGTAGCGACAAGAATCCTCGAATCCTATCGCCTCCCGTAGCTGCTGCAGAGTCCAGGCCGCGGTTGGCTGCGTCGTGACATTCAGATGCAGAAGTCGGCGCGTGCCGTGGTGCACTACGAAAAAAAACGTAGACTTGGCGGAAGGTCGCCGTGACGGCAACGAGAAAATCGCAAGCGATGATTGCATGCGCGTGGTTCCGGAGGAACGTTGCCCATCGCTGGTCACCGCGTGGGCGATGCGGCACGGGTTTCGGCATGTACCTGCGAACCGTGCGTGGTGAAAGGCGCAGACCGAGCTTGAGTAGAAGTTCGTTGGCAATTCGTTCCTGGCCCCAGGTTGGATTTTCGATTGCCATGCGCCGGACCAACTGGCGAAGCTCGGCAGGAATGCGTGGGCGGCCCGGTCGTGAGCGATAGCGCCAGAGCAGGCGCCAACCGGCTCGGTGCCAACCGATCACGGTTTGCGGTCGAACCAATGTCAGGCAGGAGCGCCAATCGCACAGGCGCGACAGCGCAGCTAGGCTGATCCGCGTCGCGGCATCAATGCGCCGCGGTTTGATGTCGCGTTCCTGGAAGAGCGCGAGTTGCCGGCGCAGTAGGAGGTTTTCGGCGAAGGTTGCCAGACGCGGCCGAAAGGCGAGGGCAGCCAGCGCAGCCGTGTCGGCAATTAGACGCAAGAGTAGCTGGGCGAGGGCGATCACGGATTTATGATGCCATACGCTGTTCCCCCTGCTACGGTCTGCGCTACCGGATATTTGCGGACCACAGCGATCCGTCTGCGTCGACCGTGATTCCGGTTCTGCGGGTCGTAGCTGTCAATGCTGAAGCAAATCTGACCCACCGGCGGTGCGGAGTGAGATCGGCTTGGCCGGAACTCACTGTCGTTTTCTTTGCAAAAAAACGATGCGAGAATAAAGGGAATTCTATCGGCGGCGCCGATATCCTAATCTTGATGCGGTCAATGGACCTGGAGTGCGATGCCACGCGACCCGCCGTTTGAAGTCGCCCGCACAGGCGATGAGCAGTGCTTCGGCTCCTCGTTGTGCGAAGTCCGCGGTCGCGGCGGCGAGGCGAGCGAATCGAGCTGAGGCGTCCTCGCGTTACCGTCAAGGTAGTTTCTTGCATCGCAATGGGGAGCTTTCCCACTTGACCGTGGAAGCGAGCGATGGGCATGCTCGCTGACGGGATGCCGATTGGCTCGAATCCCATTTGCGGTGCACGCGCATATTGGGCTGGCACCGTCTTGGGGTAACGATGCGGCGGCCCCTCCGGAGCGAGTCGGCGCTTGGCCATCGAGCCGCCCGACGGCAACCTGGACCTTGATCGCGGCCGTCGCCGTCCGCCGGCTGATGCCGTCTGTTTCGATCAGCGAGGTGATGACGGAAACGAGGACTTACCGACTCAACGGGTGATCGCCTACCCTTTTTCGCGTCAGTTCGCGACCGACGCGCTCGGCATTCTGCCGCACGCGAGAAGAACAACATAGGGGGTGAAAAATGAATGCAATCACAAAGGGACTGCTGGCCGTGACTCTGGTCGGCAGCGGCGCGGTCGTTGCGAATGGTGTCTCTGCGGCCGAGGCCACGGCGGCTTCGGCCGGGCGTCACGAGCTTCGCGGCAGCAGCCCGAACTGGTTATCCCGTGCGAGCGATCTTGGCACGACGCCCGCGGAGGCACCGGTCCATTTCGGCGTCCTTCTCGGCCTGCGCGACCAGGCCGGGGCGGAGGCGATGCTGCGGTGGATCGCCGATCCAGACAGCGCCAGTTACGGAAATTGGCTGTCGAATGACGAGTTCATCGCCCGCTATGCGCCGTTCCACGCGGATGTCGCCGCAGTGCAGGACTGGCTTCGCTCGCAGGGCTTCCGAGTCGACGAAACGCTGCCGAGCGGGATGTATGTCCGGGCCAGCGGCTCCGCCGCACAGGTCACGAGGGTCTTCGGTGCCGAGCTGCACAACTACGCGTACCAGGGCAAGACGCTGCGCGCCAATGCCGCAGCGCTTTCGCTTCCGGATGCCACTCCAGCGGCCGTCGTTCGTGCGGTCACCGGCGTGCTCGGGCTCGATCAGGTTTCCACGATGAAGCGACCTGCTTCGATCCGCCCTGCCGACACCCTGCCGGGGCCGGCGCCCGGGGCGCGGTACGGCGTGCAGCCATGCTCCAACTATTACGGTCAGAAGTCCGCCTACGACCTGCCGTCGGCCTACGGGAGCATCGAGCCCTATGTGATCTGCGGCTACGGCCCGCAGCAGTACCAATCGGCTTATGGAGTGAGCAAATTGCTGGAACAAGGCGTGGACGGCCGCGGCGTCACCGTGGCAATCCTCGACGCCTATGCGTCGCCGACAATCTACCAGGATGCCCAGCAATACAATTCCGTGCACCATCAGCCGCCATTTCGTCGCTATCAGTTCACCCAGATTACCCCCGGGCCTGACGGTTACGATCTCATAGACGAATGTGGCGCGCAGGGCTGGTACGGCGAAGAAACGCTCGATGTCGAGGCCGTTCACGCCATGGCACCCGGCGCCAATATCATCTATGTCGGGGCTTCGGACTGCGCGAGCGGGCTGGATGACGCTTGGGCAGGCACGATCGACAATCACATCGCCGACGTGATCACCAACTCGTGGACCGATGGCGTTGACGACGTTGCCGACTTGGGCGCCGCTTACATCGCTTTCTACCAGCAGTTCTCCCTCGAAGCGGCGTTGACCGGCATCACGGTCAATTTCTCCACGGGCGATTCCGGTGACCATACGGCCGGTGGCACGAGCCTGGCCGCGAAGTCCGTCGAGTTTCCAGCTGACCTTCCGTTTGTAACCGGCGTCGGTGGCACCAGCGTGCTAATCGGCAGGCAAGGTCAGTGGCTTGGCGAATACGGGTGGCAGAACGCCTACTCGAGCCTGAGCAATGGCGCATGGTCGGCCGCCACTTATTCATCCGGCGGCGGCGGCGGCACCAGCCAGCTCTTCGAGCAGCCCTTCTACCAGGTGTCCCGCGTGCCGGCCAGCATCTCTCAATACTATGGTGGCTCGCCGATGCGGGCGTTACCGGATATCGCGATCGCCGGCGACCCCAACACCGGCTTCGAGGTCGGACAGACGCAGGTGTTTCCGGATGGCACCTACTGGGCGCAGTATCGCATCGGTGGCACCAGCCTTTCCTCCCCGCTGCTGGCGGGCCTGGTCGCGGTGGCCGACCAGGCCAAACACCATCCGCTCGGGTTCATCAACCCACTCTACTATCGTATGCTGGGCACGCCGGCGGTGCACGACATCGTTGCCCCGACCTCGCCTTTGGCCGAGGTCCGCACCGACTACGTGAATGGCGTCGACGACACGCAAGGCAAGCGCTTCCGGCTGCGGACAATCGACGTGCAAACCTCCACGTTGCATAGCACCGTCGGGTATGACAACGAGACCGGCGTCGGTTCGCCGAACGGCCCGGAATTCTTCCGCGCGCTCACCGGCTGGCATTAGGAGTTGCCAGGCTGCGACGCCCTGCAGGGGTTGTAAGGCGGGTGGCGGCCATGGCCCGGAGCACCCTACATCCCGGCCCTGGTCTGCGTGCCGCAGCTTTTCCAACGCTCTCAGGGTAAAGGAATGCAAAGCGGGCGGCGCAGGCCGCCCGTTTCGTTTTCCGCCGCGCAGGCGGTGGGGGCGGGGACAAGAACCTGGACGGATTACGGCGCCAACCCTCCATGCGCGCCGCGGGTCGTCGCGCACGGCCAAGTGCTTGCCGGTCGTAGGCGCCGGCTTGATGCTCATGCTGAAGCGGCACCGGGCAACCCCGCGGTGGGGTCCTTTCGCCTCCGCGCTGGATGATGAAGACTTGGATGCAGATGACGATTGCGTTCCGGATGGACTGACCGTCGACGACCTGCCGTCGGCGATGGCCGAGAATTCGGCTGGCCATGCCGGCGATATCCAGACCATGGGAGACTGAACGACCTATGCGGTCGGCACGACTACCACTTGATTGCCTATTGCGTCGACCTCAAGCGCGCTCGAATTGCATTCACGGTCGACATGGACCGCGCATGACGTCGAGATGAGGTATCGAGTTCAATCGACGACGCCTCGGCGGCAAGGATAGCCACGCGATCTCGCCTCCATCTGATTGCCGAATATTCGGATTGAAGGTTTGGCAGTGACTGATAGTCTTGGATGGAACGATCTTGATCACGTCCGGAGATGACGATGCCAATGTCGGAAAGCGAAGAACACGTCCGTACGCAAAAGGCACTTGACCGAATCGCTTCCTGGGCGAAGGGACTTGCTGCCGGCAAGAACCCGGATGGGGGAGAAAACATTGCCTTCGGACTGACGCGACAAGGAGGCGGTCTGATCCTCGATTCCTTCTTCGGAGGCGGCGACTGCACTCCGTTTGTCGCCAGCGGCAAGCGCGGTGTCCTGCATAGCCAGCCACCTCCGGCACCACCGGCAAGCGTCTACTTTGTCGATTCAAGCAACAATCTCGTCGAGGTGCCGATTACGCTGACCGTCGATCTGAACAGCGGAGTCGTCACCGTCCAGGGGACATTTCCGAGTCTTCCGCCGAAACTGGAATTCAAAATGGAATTCCTGAAGCAATTCGATGGCGAAAGCGGCGACAGCATACTGTTCTATTCCGACACGTCGAAGGACAACGCGGGTTATGTGATCGACTTCACGCTGGTTGCGTCATCGTGAAATGATGGGTGGTCCTTCAAGCGACGGACGATAGTTCGGGTGTGTGGACATCGTGCGGGTGGACGAGTTCAGGCCAAGGAGTAGTTCGACCGGCCTGATCGCGACAATCCGATCGAGCGGTTCGCCACCGTCGACGAGCCGGACGGGTCGATATTCTGCCGGGCGCCACGTTGAGCCGAATCGCTCACCCATCAATTGGAAGACTGACGCCACACGACTCGAGTTCGCCGCGCGTCAACAGGCCTGTGGTTCAAGCCTCCGTGAGACGCAGTGTGCTGGCCATGTCGCGGCAAATGCGAACCCAGGTGGCATTTCTTTCGGCCGGCGACAGGCCGTCCAGCGGAGCTCGTGGGTCGACGGTCGCCTGGAAGTTCGCGAGCTCGGTTTCCTCGAAAGCGCTTGCCGATACGGGAATCCAGAATATGCGCAGGCCGCGACGGCGCGCGGCATCGAGGAGCGGCGGCAGTTCGTGGCGCTCGACGAATTCCGACGACAGGTAGCGCGGCGTCACCAGCAGGATTGCCGCGGCGCAGTCGGCCAATGCAACCTCGATTTCGGTCCGCCACGACGTGCCCGCGGCAATGCGGGTGTCGTCCCAGAGGGACAACCCGCGACGGCGCATGAAAGGACGCAAGTGGATCTGCAGTTCCTGCAGCCACGCGGCATCGGCGCGACTGTAGCTGACGAATAGCGACGGATTCCTTTGCGCCGGGCGCGCGTCGCCGGGTTGCTCTCGTGGCAGCGGCGTGTCGCCCGCCGGCGGCATCTCGCGGAGCCCGGCGATGGTATGTATTTCATACACGGGGCCTCCAGGCCCAGCCTTCGTCAACTCGACTTGTTCCGGGGGTGCGCTGACGACCACGCGATCGGCGACAGCCTTGAAGGTCATCCGATCGGTCAGGATTCTTCGGCCGGCACGTGCCCGATCGACGAGGAATGCCGCCAATCCGACGGCCGGCCCGATCGCAGTGAACTCGCGGACGCGTTCACTGCCGATCGTTCCGAGCGTCACGGTGTCGGTTGCAATGCCGATCCCGACATCGAGGAAATCCAGCGATTCGTTAAAGTCCGCGTCCCAGCGCGCCTTCAGTTCGTCGAACCGATGCACGATGGCGTCCGCACAGCGGACGGCGTTCCATTCGTGTTCGGCGCCGCGAAAGATCAGCATGGCGCCGTCGCCGAGGAACTTGTTGACGATTCCCGCATGCTGCATCGCGCAGTCGGCGATAAGGTCCAGGTATTCGTTGAGCTTGGCCTGGAGGACGACCGGTTCGCGGAGGACGCGCTCCAGGTGCGAGTAGCTTCGAAGGTCGACAAATAGCGTCGAAAGCCGTTCCGCCGCGGCCGGCGTCGTCAGCAGGCGCTCGATGGCGCCGGCGTCCAGTGCATCGATTTCGGCGCCGTAGGCGCCCATGTGCGCCGCGAGTTCGCGTATCAGGCGCGCATTGCGAACCGCCACCGCAGCAAGCCCGGCGAAGGCCTCGAGCAGCGCGAGTTCATAGCTCGAATACGGTCCGTCGATTCGGTTCAACAGTTGAACCGCGCCGATCCGCCGGCCGGCGACATTCAGGGGCACGCAACACATTGAACGGGTTGCGGTCGCCGTGTCGTGGTCGACCTCCTTGAAATGTTCGGCATCGCCCTGAACCTCGTTTTCGACGAGCGCATCGCCGGAAGTGAACACGGCGCCGGCCTTGCTGCCGACGAGCGGGATGCCTTTTCCGTGGATGCCCCACATCCGCAGCACCACGTCGGCGCCGGGCCCGACGGCATGCGCGACATAGAGCTTGCGTCGGCGTTCGTCGTGAAGGTAGACGCTTGCGCCGGTCGAAGCGGTCAATTCGACGGCGCGTCGCAGGACGCGCTCGAGTAGCGTGCGCAGTTCCGTTTCCGCGCCGAGTTCCTGGGCCATGCGCACCAGGGCGGCCAGATCGGATGCTCGAAATTCAGTCGTCGAGATCACGGGGAGGAGGACTGCGACAGGTCTGAACTGACCCGAATCCTGGCCGGAACCTGGACGGATCCTAGCCGGGTCAGGCCGAGCCGCCAAGCACTCCCCGCCAATCGGCGACGCGCCTCGATCCAAGCGTATCGACGTCGACTCCGAACGAGGCCGCGCGAGTTCATCGCCAGGGACCCGTTCGCGCGAGCAACGACGGATTGCGGCGATATTCCGCGTCAGCGTGCGCCTTGTCCGATCGATGCGGACGCGGACGACACTCGATTTGGCTCGGCGGAGAGTTCCTGCACCTGTTGCACCGACTGGGCGTAGAGCGACTGCTCGCCGGTCGCACCGACTTCCATGACGCCGTGGGTCCGGCTCGACAGGATGGCCGCGAGGACGGCGGTCGCGATCAGTGCGGCCGGAGGGGCGATGGTCTTGATCATTTGGACTCTCCGATTTGAGATGGTTCGCGTCGTCGACGGGCAAAGTGTCCGCCGCGTCGCCGGGAGGAGTCCTTGAATGCGCCTTAAGTTTTCCTGAAAGGCGCCCTGAATATGGCGTTCCGATTTCGTGCCTCGAACGGCTACCCCTAGAATGGGCGCCCGGTCCGAGATCGATTCGCCTGCGGCTTCCGGTACCTGAAAGGCTCGAGATGGCAACGCCACGTACCTCCGATCGCCCCGTGAACGACGAGCCCGCTCTGCGGCTCGCGGTGCTGATCGACGCCGACAATGCCCAAGCGGCGGTGATCGAAGGGCTGCTCGCCGAGATCGCGCGCTTCGGCGAGGCGACCGTCAAGCGCATCTACGGCGACTTCACGTCGCCGGCAAGCGCGCAATGGAAGAAGGTGCTGAACAAGCACGCGATCAAGCCCGTGCAGCAGTTCGCCTACACGACCGGCAAGAATGCCACCGACAGCACGCTGATCATCGATGCGATGGATCTCCTGTACACGCGACGCTTCGATGGTTTCTGCCTCGTGTCGAGCGACAGCGATTTCACCGGCTTGGCGCTGCGCATCCGCGAGGAAGGCCTGACGGTGCTGGGTTTCGGCGAGCAGAAGACGCCGGAGGCCTTCCGCAACGCCTGCCACAAGTTCGTCTTTACCGAGGTCTTGCGCGCGATGTCGGCTCGCCGCCCGGAGAGTGCGGGACGGGCCGCGTCGTCTGCGCCGCAGGCGCACGAGGAAGCCGAATCGCCGCCGCCGGCGGTTGCGGCGGCGCGCGAAGCACCCAAGCCGCTACCCACTGATTTTGTGCTGGAGGCGCTGGAAATGGCCTCGGACGATTCCGGCTGGGCCAATCTCGGGACGTTCGGCAGCTACCTGACGAAGCTGCAGCCCGACTTCGATTCGCGGCTCTTCGGCTTTCGCAAATTGAGCGACCTCGTCGTGTCGCGCAAGGACCTGTTTGCGATCGAGGAGCGGGCCGAGGGAGGCACGAACCGGAAAGTGCTCTACGTCCGGGCACGCTAGCGGCTAGCGATCGAGGGCGACGGCGTCAGTCCTTCGTCGGCTCCTGCCAAAGCCGAGCCCAGCCTTCGTTCCCGAGGCGACGCAGCGTTTCCGCGTTGCGTTCGCCGATCTCCTCGATCCCCACGTAGGCGTCCACCGCACGCGAGATGCTGCGCTCGCGCAGCAGGTGCAGCGTCGGATACGGCGAACGGTTGGTCGCGTTGCCCGGATCGTCGGGGAGCGTGCCGGCGAAGCGATAGCCTGGATGGAAGCTCGCGACCTGCAATTCGCCCTCGAGACCGAGCTTTGCGACGACGGACTCCGCGACAGCCAGGAAGTCGTTGAAGTCGAGGAAGTCGACCAGCGCGGCCGGCAGGATCAGCAGCGTCGTCTCGACGCTGGCCGAATCGGCCTCGTGGAGCCGCCGCAATTCGGTGACCAGTTCGCCGAGGACCGCGGCTTCGTCACTTGCGTTGCTGACGACGTACCGGATGCGGTCCTGGCGGTACACCGACCCCGCGAAGGGGCACAGGTTGAGACCGATGACGGCGCGCTCGAGCCAGCGTCGCGTTCTGGCGACGACATCCTGCGGCTCCAGCGACATGACGGCGCCTTGACGGCCTCGGACAGCGCTCGCGGCTTGTCAGCGCGGCCGCGCCCCGTGGGGCGGGCGACGGTCGCCGAAGGGCCGGCCGCTGCCGGTGGCACGGGCCCCACTTTTCGAGGCTTTGCGGGCCGCCTTGCGCGTGGCCTCGCGGAACTGCGCCCGCGTGCGCGGCTCGAGGCCTTCGAGCGTCGTCACCGGGATCGGGTGGCCGGTAAAGCGCTCGATGCGGCGCACGACGGCCGCGTGCTGGTGCTCGGCGAGCGTGACGGCGAGGCCGGCGCGCCCGGCGCGGCCCGTGCGGCCGATCCGGTGCACGTAGTCCTCCGCCTTCAGCGGCAGCCCGTAGTTGATGACATGGCTGATGGTCGGCACGTCGATTCCGCGAGCCGCGACGTCGGTCGCGACGAGGACCCGCAACTGGCGCCGGCGCAGGCTGCCCAAGGTTCGATTGCGCTGCCCCTGCGGCATCCCGCCGTGCAGCGCCGCGACCGAATGGCCGTCGGCGAGCAGCGCACTGCTGATGCGCTCGGCGTCGAGTTGCGTCGACGTAAAGACGATCGCCTGGTCGATCTGCGGATCCGTCAACAGGCGGCCGAGCAGGGCCTGCTTGTGGTGCGCATTGTCGGCCCAGTGCAGCCGCTGCAGGATCGACGCGTTCGGCGTGCGCGCCGCCTGCAGTTCGATGCGGCGCGGCGCGCGCAGCAGCCCTTCGGATAGTCGTGCCACGTCGCCACCCAACGTCGCGGAAAACAGCAGCGTCTGGCGCGCCGACGGCGTTGCGGCGGCGATCGCGCGGATGTCGTCGATGAAGCCCATGTCGAGCATACGGTCGGCCTCGTCGAGCACCAGCGTTTGCACGCGCGACAGCCGCACCCGGCCGCCGCGCAGCAGGTCGAGCAGCCGGCCCGGCGTGGCGATCAGGACGTCCAGCGGCGCCGACGCCGCGCGCAGCTGCAGCGCGTACGGGACGCCGCCAAGCACCGTGGCCACGCGCAAGCGCGGAAGCCGGGCGCCATAGACTTCGCAAGCCTTCGCCACCTGGATGGCGAGCTCGCGCGTCGGGGCAAGCACGAGCAACGACGGGCCGGCGCCCGCGGCCGGGCGCGAGGCGTCATGGCGCTGCGCGAGCCGGTGTAGGGAGGGAAGCACGAAGGAGGCCGTCTTGCCGCTACCGGTGCTCGAAGAAACCATCAGGTCGCTTCCCGTCATGGCCGCCGGGATCGCCTGCTGCTGCACGGGCGTCGGTTCGTTGTAGCCCGCGGCCTGCACCGCACGGACGATCTCGTCGCACAGGCCGAGGCGGGCGAATCCGGCGCCGGCGCCAGGAGTCGGCGACGCGCTGGCGGCGAGTTCAGCCACCGGCGCTTGCACGCTCCGCACGGTCGGTGCGGCCGGCCATTCCGACGGCGCGTCGCGACGCTGTGCGATCATCTGCGGGCCTGCGTGTCGCGGCAATCGACGCGTGCTTCGGGTATCGAAAGAGGGTTTCATGGACGTTCCTTGTCGCTCAGTAGGCTCGGGCAAGGTCCGTCGGACCTTGAATCGAACCCGTGGGTCGCAACGGTTGCGACGGCATCGCCGCCAACCAGGTGCGCCCCAGCGAATGCCGGGAACCGTCAGAGGGGATGGTGTAAGCCGGGCGCCGCGTGGGACGTATCGTTCGACTGCCCGGACAGGCCGAAGATTGTACGGGGGCTGATGCGATGCAGCAAGCCCTGTCAGGGAGATTCGGATGCCCGTCAAGACCGGCTCGGAAGTCGTCTTCACCTCGAAGGGGCCGCGGCGCCTCGCCAATGTCCGGCAATTGACCGGAGGTTCCCGCGTCAGGCGCATCGGCCGCGCGTGGGAAGCGCGAGGTCGAAGCGACGTGAACTGGCGTTCCATTTCCGCGCCGATCGCGCCGGCAGAGCGCGCCGAGCAGGCGCCGGCAGGCGGCTGGATATCCTGGGCGGATTGGCAGACCGTCTCCGCAACGCCGGTCGCAAGCTTCTCGGCCGCGTGGACGGTTCCGCCGCCGCCGACGACGGCCGGCGGCCAGTTGATCTACCTGTTCAACGGCCTGCAGGATGCCGCCGGACAACACATCCTTCAGCCGGTATTGCAATGGGGAACGTCGCCGGCCGCGGGCAGCGGTGACCACTGGGGACTCGCGTCGTTCTGGGTGGGTTCCGAGAATGATCCGATGTTCTGCAGCCCCTGGGTCGCGGTGCAGCCCGGGACCGCGGTGACCGGGCGGATGAACGTCGTCGCCCAGGCGAATGGGTTGTTCAGTTGCACGTGCGCCTTCGATGGATTTCCGGCAACCGAACTCACGGCCGAAAATCTTCCGGAACTCGTCGATTGCGTGTTGACGCTCGAAGCCTACGGCATCGCGGCCGATGCGCCGTATCCGAGCGTGGCCTACACGGATTTCGTGCAGGTTGCCGTCACGACCCGGGACGCGACGCCGGCGGTCCAGTGGCAAGCGTCCGGCGGAGCGCTGGTGCAGGCCGACGGCGGCGTCGACGGCAGCGTGCGCGTCGTCTATCCGCAGGGCGCCATCGCGTGAAGTGGCCCGCCTGCCCCGGCGATCGCCTCCGTCGCGCAGCGGCCGTCGACCGGATCACGCGAAGGAGATGCTACGACGCGGTGTCCCATTGGTGCACGGGCGCACCGTCGACCTGGCGCGAGGCATAGGCATCGGTGAGGGCGGTCATGTCCGGCCCGTGACGGCTCAGCCAACGGCGCTGCCAGACGGCGCCGGTCTGGCCCATCTCGGCGCGATCGGCGATGAGCTGCAGCGTGCGCTTCGCCCACGCGGCGTCGACGCCGAACCGGTCCAGGCCCGCCGCCGCGTGGTCGAGCAGCGATTCGGTGACGAGCTCGCCGATCCGCACGCGATCGCCGTCGAGCCAGTGGACCTCGGCGGCAAGGCCGAAGCGGGCAGCGGCATAAAGATTCGCGCGTGCGGCGTGGAAGGGAAGCCGCAATTCGGGCGGTTCGTCGCACTGCACGAGCCAACCGACGAGCCCGTAGTAGAACGCGAGGTTCGCCATCATGTCGGCGATCGTCGGGCCGGCACTCATCGGGCGATGCTCGACGCGCAGGTGCGGCGTGCCATCGCCGTCGAAGCCGATCAGTGCCCGGTTCCAGCGCCAGATGGTCCCGTTGTGCAGCCGCAGGTGCGCCAGCCGGACGCTCGGCTCGCTCGATACGATCGGCAGCATCACCGGGAAAAGGTCCAGGTTCTCGCGGAAGCATTCGGCGAGCGAGTACCCGGCGTAGCCGGTGCCGAAGGTCACGCGCGGCACGATGCCGCGATAGCTGCCTTCGCGGGTGCCGATGTCGAGCGCCTGTTCGAACAGCGCGATGCGCGTGTCGTGAGCGAGGCGGTGGCCGAACAGCATCGGTGCGTTGGCGGCCAGCGCGACCGTGGCCGCGGACGCGATGATCGACGCGTTGTACGCGCGGGCCGCCCACTGCGGTGGCGTCTGCAGGTGCGCCTGCAGCGAGGTCGTGCCGGCCTCCAGCATGACGTCGCGGTGCTCGCTGCGCAGGCGCGCCCCATCGGTGCCCTCGATGTCGAGGCGGATCGGGCGCCCGGCGCGGCTGCGCAGGACCTGTTCGTTCAGCGCGCGATATCGCGCGCGATTCGAGATGTTGGCCAGGCAAAGGTCATCGTCGCGCAGCGTGGGCAGGATGCCGATCGCCAGCGCACGAAGCCCCATCTCGGCCGCGGTGCGGCAGCACGCCGACCAGGTAGCCTGGAAACCCTGGGCGAGGCGACTCAATCCGGTGCCCGCCAGCGGCTGCGGCGGCACGTTCAGTTCGAACTGGAAACGGCCGAGCTCGGTGACCACGTCCGACGACTGCAGGCGCGCGAGGAACTCCTCGTTGCGCGGCGCCGGCCGGCCCTCGCGGTCGACGAGCCAGGCCTCGAGCTCGAGGCCCACCATCGGTTCGCGCGCCGAAAAGCCGCCGCGCTCGAAAAGGTCGTGGGCATGCTGCGTTTCCTCGCGCAGCGCACGCTCGAACCGCGCGAAGTCGCGCGCCGCAAAGTGTGCCGACCGGATGTCCTGACCCATGCGGCCTCCCCGGTTCCGCGTGGTGACAGGCCGATGATGTCATCGAACGACTCGACCGTGACAGGCCGTGCTGCATTCTGAAGAAACTTAAGGCAGGCTCGTCGCGTCGACTCAGGCGCCGGGACGGGACATGCGTCGCCGCCCGGCTGCAACTGCGGGCTTGGCGTGACATGATCCGCATCGGGCCATCTTGGACCACGACAGGACATCGCCTCGACGCTCCACGACCTCGTCGGTCGTCAGGCCGCGACGGCCTGTCATCCACTGGAGCGCGAAGGGGAGGCACGATGTTTTTTCAACGACCGCGTCGCCCGTCGATCGACGAACATACGACGAAGATGGTCGTCGGCGTCATCGCGGTGTCGATCGGACTCGTCACGACCTGGGCGTCGGACCTTCCGGACTCGCTGACGTCCATCAGCCAGTCCTGCTTCGCAGGCGACTGGTCGCGGAACGTCTTCGTCGGCTTCCTGTATGCGATCGCAGCGTTCCTGATGTCGTACAACGGGGAGACCGTTTCCCACTTCTTCGCGTCCAAGACGGCCTCGTGCGCCGCGTTTGGCGTGGCCATGTTCCCGTGCGACTGCCGCAACGAGTCGATCCCTGCCTGCGCCGGGGCCGCCGCCGAGATGCCGTCAATCCACTATGCGTGCGCGGCCGTGATGTTCAGCGCGCTCGCGTACTTCTGCCTGGAGTTCTATCGCGACGCCAGGAAAAGAGCGCACGTCCCGGCACTCTGGCGGGCAAGGATCTACGTGGTCTGCTTCGTGGCGATCGTCGTGTCGATCGTGTCGCTCGGGTTGAACGCCGTGCTTGCCGGAGACCTCGCCGCGCACTACCGCAGGTTCGTGTACGCCTTCGAACTGCTGGCGCTGGAGGCGTTCGGCATCTCGTGGTTCGTCGCAAGCCATGTGCTTCCGGGAATCACGCGTGCCGACGAACGGCACAAGCTGATCGGCTAGGGGATGAGCCCGGCTCCGCCAAGAGGCCCGCTGAGCGCGCGGTACGCCGCGATAGCCTGGGCTGGAGGCGGTACGGCCTCACGCCCTGACGCGGAAAGCCGCGGCGCGCGCCACCGGATCGCGATGAGATGAGCGTCGGAACCGAATGGCTCGAACAACTCGAGCGTCATTTCCCGCGCCGCGCGGTCCCGCGCATCCGGCGTCTGCACCTCCCGCCGTCTTTCGCGACCGGCAAGAACGCGGAATTCTGCGCGTTGGAACTGGACGACGGCGCACTCGGCTTGAGCTTCATCCTCCTGGCGGGCCAGGAATTCAGCGTTTCGCCCGACGCGGCACGCGACCTGGTCGGTGCCGATGCGCTTGCCGCGGCGCGCTGGTACGTGACGGAGCGGGGAGTGCGGCGGACGATCGGCTTCGCGGCGATCAACGCGTTGACGCGGTGCGCCTACGACCGCGCCGGCCATGTGCCACCGACCAGCGACGATTCCATCGGCGGCCTGGCACCGGCCTGCGGCGATCGCATCGGGATGATCGGGCTGTTCCCGCCGCTGGTCGATTCGATCGTGCGCACCGGGGCGAGCCTCGTCGTCGTCGAACTGCGACCGGATCTTGCCGGCGAGCGGGCCGGATATCGCGTGACCTTGGACGCGGGGCAACTCGAAGGCTGCAACAAGGTGCTTTCGACGAGCACGCTGCTGCTCAACGACTCGCTGGATCGCATGCTGGCGCACTGCCGCGGTGCGCAGCGGTTCGCGATGATCGGACCGGGCGCGGGCGGGTTTCCGGATCCGCTTTTCGCTCGCGGCATCACGACGCTGGGCGGCGCCTGGATCGAGGATCCGGAAGGTTTCAAGGCCGCGCTCGCGGCCGGCACGCCGTGGGGACGACACGCGCGCAAGTTCGCGATCCATCGCGAGGCCTGGGTGCCCATCGCTCCGGGCCGCGCGGGGCTGTGGTAATTTGCCCTGCCGCTCGGATTCGATCCGACGGACCGATCATCGAAAGCAAGACCATGACGGGCTGCCAATCCACCTCGGACGCATCGGGCGACCGGGGGTTGCCTGCGGCACGGGCCATCGAGGCCTTGCGTGCACGCCCCTCGCCGATCACGACGGTCGAGCGCGTGCCGGTGCGGGCGGCGCTGGGACGCGTCCTGGCGCAGGATCTCGTCAGTCCCATCGACGTGCCGGCCTTCGACAACTCCGCGATGGATGGCTATGCCTTCGATGGCGCGTGCCTCGACGCCGGCGTTCGCGGCCTGCGCCTTCGCGGCGTGGCCTTTGCCGGACGCCCGTTTACCGAGGCCGTCGAGCACGGCGAATGCGTGCAGGTCATGACCGGTGCGGTCATGCCGCGCGGATGCGACACGGTCGTTCCGCGCGAATCGTGCCGGGTCGACGCCGGCATGATGACGTTCGAGGCCGGAATCCGCCGCGGCGAGAACCGTCGCCTGCGCGGCGAGGACCTGCGCGCCGGCTCCGTTGCCATTCCCGCCGGCCGCATCCTGCGTCCCGCCGAACTCGGGCTCGCCGCTTCGCTCGGCTTCGGTGAACTCGGCGTCTGGCGCCGCCTGCGCGTCGCCTTCTTCTCGACCGGAGACGAGCTGCGCTCGATCGGCGAGCCGCTTGCGCCCGGCGAGGTCTACGACAGCAATCGCTACACGCTGCTGGGGATGATTACGCGCCTCGGGATGGACGCGATCGACCTCGGTGTCGTTCGCGACGAACCCGCGGCGCTCGAGCAGGCGCTGCGTTCGGCGGCGGAGAGCGCCGATGTCGTGATCACGTCCGGCGGCGTCAGCGCCGGCGATGCGGACTATGTCCGCGACGTGATGGCCGGGATCGGCGACGTCGAATTCTGGCGAATTGCGATGCGGCCGGGTCGCCCGATGGCCTACGGCCACGTTCGCTCGACCTCCGGTCGAAGTGCGACGCTCTTCGGCCTGCCCGGCAATCCGGTGGCCGTCATGGTCACGTTCTACCAGTTCGTTCGCGAGGCCTTGCTCCACCTGCAGCGGGCGAACCCGGATCCGCTACCGATCTTCAAGGTCCGATGCCTCGATGCCCTTCGAAAACGACCGGGACGCACGGAATACCTGCGCGGCATCCTGGGCACCGACGAAGCCGGCCAGGCGGTCGTGCGCAGCTTCCGGACGCAGGGATCCGGGGTCCTGCGCTCGATGAGCGAGGGCAACTGCTTCATCGTCCTCGGGCATGACGAAGGCTCGGTCGAGATCGGCGGCCTGGTGAGCGTGCTGCCGTTTGCCGGGCTCGCCTGAGGTCCTGGCCGAAACATTCCAGCCTCAGGTTCGGATCGGTCCGCGCGAGAGAACGCTCCCCGTTCGCGCGGGCGAGTGGAGATCCGGCGTCGGCGGGCCGGCCCCGTTTCAGTGCACGGCCGCGACGTCGTCACGTACGGCGAGACTCAGAGGGTCTTCGCCAGATCCAGTGCCTCGTCGACGAGGCCGAGGAAATCCGACATGGCGCCGACAAAGGCGCTCATCGTCGACAGATGCGCGACGGCCGCGTCGACCTGGGCGGTCGCGGCCTTGATCTTGTCGACCTTCTGATCGAGCGCGGCCGACTGTTGCGTGAAAAGCAGGCTGCCGGCCATGCCGATCCGGTGGCTCAACTCCTGCATTTCGCGGACGATCGCCTCCGCCGCATTCGGGTCGCTCGTGTCGTCGAGGCTCGATTCGAGCTTGTGCAGTTGATCGACGAGCGTGCCCTGCAGGTCACGGATGCCGGAATTCAGCGCTGGCGGAGCGGGCGCCGGGGGAGGGGGAGCGACGGGACTTTTCGTCGCCGACGGGGCCTTGGCCATGGCATCGTCCTCGCAGGATCTACTTCGACGCCGGCTTCACGTCGGAGAGCAGTTTCGTTGCGAACCGCGCCTGATCGCGAAGGTAGGCGACGGTCTTTTCCACGCCGCCGGGCCCCGGCGCCGCGGCGCGTCCGTGTGCGGCGGCGAGTTCCCGGATCGAATGCTTCAGCGCGAGTATCGCGGCCTGCGTCGATTCCTGCTTGTCGAGCAGGTCGACATACTGCGATGCGATGGATTCCTTGTCGGCACGCGAAATCGCGCGCAGGAACGACGCGCGCAGCGCCGCGGCCTGCACGGTCCATTCGGCGTCGGCCGTGACCGCGATGCCGGTCGTCTCGTTGCCGCTGTCGTCGAGCAGCATGCGTGCCATGTCATCGAGCACCGCGCGAACGGCGGGATCGGCCCGTCGCATGATGGCCTTCGCGTCCTTCGACGCCTTTTGCGAGGCGATCCGCGTCGCGAGATCGCCAAGCGCGCCGGACAACCCCGGGCGTTCGTCGAAGGCGTGGCTCTTCGATGTCGTGCCGATGGCGTCGGCGAGATCCTGGTAGGCCTTCCCGGTATCGGCGTCCCGATCGGGATCCACCAACGTCGAGACGGACGCGCTGTAGTCGACCAGGGCGTCGAGCGCCCGGTTCCACGCGGCAACTGCCCTCGGCGTCACGGCCGGGACGAAATCATCCTTGCGGAGTTCCTTCATGCCGCCAGCCCGCTTGATCTCGCCCTGCCGGACAAGGTTGTTGACGCCCTGGAACACCGCGGTCGACTGGTCACGGAGCGCGAGGACGGCATCGTGCCAGTCGGCGAGCGGAGCGCTCGTCGGCGGCGTCGCGCAGCTCGCCAGCGCGACGGTGACGCTGCCCAGGGCGAGCACCACCGCCCGGCGCCACGCCGCAGCACCGGTCCGCCCCGCACCGCTCCGAATTTGTTTCACCGTGCTCATCCGGTGATCTCGATGCGCGTGCCGTCGGGCATCGAGATCACGGCTTCGTAGTAGCCATCGCCGGTTCGCCGTGGCGGCGAGACGAGACGCCCGTCGGCTTGGCAGCGGTCGGCCAAGGCGTCGACGGCTTCAACACTGCCACATGAAAGCGCGACGTGGTCCCAACCGGCGGCTTCGATCCGCCCATCGCCGCCAATCCACGGGCCGGTCATCAGTTCGATCCGTACCGGGTTCCCCGGCAGTGTCACGAATCGCGAGACAAAGCCCTCGCGCCGCTTGCTGTGGTAGGGATCACCCACCGTTGCACCGAAGAACTTGACCCAGAATGCGGCAGCGCCATCCAGGTCCTTCGTCCAGAGGGCGACGTGAGCGATGTTCATCGTCGGCTTTTCTCTCGTGCCAAGCGCGGAGCACGCATTGTCGATCATGGCCGACGCGGCGACAACGATCCCGGATCCATGCAGCGCGACGCCGGCGCGGCGGCGTCCCCGCGGCAGGGGGCTTCGGCTGCGAAGTCTCTCATTCCGTACCGAGGGCGCGGCGCAACGCGTCCTCGTCCAGCGCACCTTCCCACTTCGCGACGATGATCGTCGCCACCGCGTTGCCGATGAGGTTCGTCGGCGTCAACGCCTCGGACATCAGCCGGTGGATGCCAAGTACCAGGGCGACGCTCGCGACCGGAATGGTTCCGGCCGACGACAGCGTGGCCGCCAGCACGACGAAGGCCGCGCCGGCGACGCCGGCCGCGCCTTTCGACGTCAACAGCAGGACGGCCATCAACCCGAGCTGCTGCCCCAGGTCGAGCGGCGTATCGGTGGCCTGCGCGAGGAAGACGGCCGCTGTCGCGAGGTACAGGCAGGTTCCGTCGAGGTTGAACGAATAACCGGTCGGAATCACCAGGCCGACGACGCTTTCTGCGCAGCCGAGATCCTGCAGCTTGCGGACCATCCGCGGCAACACGGTCTCGGACGACGTGGTCGCCAGGACGATCAGCAATTCATCGCGGATATGCCACAGGAGGCGGGTCAGCCGGAAGCCGCACAGGCGCGCGGTCGGGCCGAGGACGCCGACGATGAAGACGAGGCATGTGGCATAGAAGCCCAACAGCAGCTTGCCGAGGGACCACAAGGAACCGGCGCCGTAGCGTCCGACCGTAAACGCGATCGCGCCGAACGCGCCGAGCGGCGCGGCCCGCATTACGAGCGCCACGCAGCCGAACAGCACGCTCGTGACGCGCTCGATGAAGTCGAGACCCAGGCTACAGGACGTCCCCAGATGGCCGAGCGCGAAGCCGACGAGGATCGCGACCAGCAGCACCTGCAGCACGTTGCCGTCGGCAAAGGGCGAGACGAGCGTGTTCGGGATGATGTCGAGCAGGAACTGCGTGGCGGTTCGGCTTCCCGACTGCGCGATGTATCCCTTGACAGCGGTCGTGTCGATCGCCGTGGCATCGATGTGCATGCCGACGCCGGGGTGCAGCAGGTTGACGGCGCCAAGGCCGATCGCGAGTGCGATCGTCGTCATGGCCTCGAAGTAGACGAGCGCCTTCAAGGCGACGCGCCCCACCCGGACCAGATCACCGACGCTCGCAATGCCGTGGACGACCGTGCAGAAGACGACCGGGGCGATCAGCATCCGGATGGCGCGTATGAAGGCGTCGCCCAACGGTTGCATCGCCGCGCCCTGCGCCGGCCACAGGTGCCCGAGCAGCGCTCCGGCCACCATCGCCAGCGTGACCTGGAACCCCAAAGAGCGGATGAACGTGCCGGCACCGCGCCGCCGGGCTGCGTCGCTTGCCGGCATCACGGGGTCGGCGCGGCTTCCCACGATCGGCTCGCGCGTGCCGGGCCGCCGGCGTGCGCCGCCCGTGCTTCAGCCGGTGGTTGGCGCACGGCTCGCCTCGTTGTTCGCCGTCACGAGCGTGCGAAGCAGCTTCATGAATTCCGCCTGCTGGCGCTCGGTGAGGGGCGCGAGGATGCGCTCCTGGGTTCGCTGCACGGCGGGCAGGACCGCGTCGAGCAACTGCGCGCCCTCGGCGGTCAGCGTCAGCAGCCGGACGCGGCGATCGTCGGGCGACGCCTTGCGGACGAGCAGGCCGCGCGCCTCCAGGCGATCGATCACGCCGGCCGTCGTCGACGTATCGAAGCCGATTGCGCCGGCGAGTGTTCGCTGGTCGACGTGCGGCTTGTTGCGGACGGTCTGCAGGACGGCAAATTGAACCGGCGTGATGCCGAATTCCCCGGTTTCCTCGAGGAAGATCGCGACCGCGATCTGCTGCAGGCGCCGGATGAAGTGCCCCGGGAGCGTCTCCAGTTCAACGGCGGTGTCCAGGTCGGAATCGGTCTTCATCGCGCCGCAATATAACGGAGTCGCGCCCCGTCGAGCCGCCCCGCGAGACGCTTGACAACGGCGTTTCATACCCTATACTGATTATCAGTATACATATCAAAAGCATACTAATGTAATCGGTCATTCCATGGGGCGACGCCGCCGTGCGGGTCGAGGCGGCGGTGCCTCGGCATCCGGGTGGCCCAGGAGGCAACATGAACCAGGAATCCCGCTCCCTTCCGGTCCTCGTCGCGGGCGGCGGCATCGGTGGCCTTGCGGCGGCGCTCGCCGTCGCGCGGACCGGCGTTCCGGTCAAGGTGCTCGAGCAGGCGCCGCAAATGGGCGAAATCGGTGCCGGCATCCAGCTCGGCCCGAACGCGTTCACCGCGTTCGACGCGCTCGGGGTCGGCGAGAGGGCGCGCGGGCGCGCCGTCTACACCGACGAGATGGTGATGCACGATGCGCTCGACGAGACGCTCGTCGGGCGGATACCGACGGGGAAGGCGTTCCGCGAACGGTTCGGCAATCCCTATGCGGTGATCCATCGCGCCGACGTCCATGCGTCGTTGCTCGAGGGGGTCCGGGAACTCGGCACCGCGGTGGAGTTGCGGACGTCGAGTTGCGTGCAGCGCGTCGAGCAGGGCGACGAGGGCGTCGTCGTCTTCGATACGAACGGCGAACGCCATCCCGGCCTGGCGCTGATTGGCGCCGACGGCGTGCGTTCGGCGGTCCGTCGCCAGTATGTCGGCGACGACGCGCGAATCTCCGGCCACGTGGTCTACCGTGCCGTGGTCGACAGGAAGGACTTTCCGGCGGACCTGCAATGGAACGCCGCCAGCATCTGGGTCGGACCGAACTGCCACCTGGTGCACTATCCGCTGCGCGGCGGCGAGCAGTACAACGTCGTCGTGACGTTCCACAGCCGGGACCAGGAGGAGTGGAGCGTTCGCGAAGGGAGCCGGAACGAGGTGCAGAGCTACTTCGAGGGGATCTGTCCGCGCGCGCGGCAACTCATCGACCTGCCGAAGAGCTGGAAGCGCTGGGCGACGGCCGACCGCGAGCCGATCGGGCAATGGACGTACGGGCGGGCGACGCTGCTCGGCGATGCTGCGCACCCCATGCTGCAATACCTGGCCCAGGGTGCCTGCATGGCGCTGGAGGACGCGGTCACGCTCGGTGCGGCGCTGCAGGCCCATCCGGGGAACTTCGCGCGAGCCTTCGCGCGCTACGAGCGTTCGCGGATCGCGCGCACGGCGCGCGTTGTGCTTTCGGCGCGCGAGATGGGCCGGATCTACCATGCGAAGGGCGTGGAGCGGCTGGTCCGCAACGACCTGTGGCGCGGCCGGACGCCGGAGCGCTTCTACGACGCGCTCGCGTGGCTGTACGGCTGGAACGTCGGCAACTGCCTCGCCGCCAACTGATCCCGGAGACCGACATGAGCAAGCCGCTGGGCCGCCTCGAGGACCTGC
>DATKPC010000025.1:0-5252 GCA_035524275.1 Burkholderiaceae bacterium | reverse complement strand
TGCGCCCCACATCGACCGCAGCGGGCGGAAACATCGCGCAAAGCCCCGCTGGAATACCCCTATTCACTTTATAATTCATTGACTTGCGAATTTCCGAGGTGGTGTCATGCCGATCTACGCCTACCACTGCGCCGCGTGCGGGCACGACGAGGATGTGCTGCAGAAGCTCGCGGATGCGCCGCTGACGCAATGCACCGCGTGCGGGGCCTCGGCGTTCGCGAAGAAGCTGACGGCGCCGGGGTTCCAGCTGAAGGGCAGCGGCTGGTACGTGACGGACTTCCGCAACAACGGGTCCGGCGGCTCGAAGCCTGCCGCGCAGGGCGCGGACGATGCGAAGAAGCCGGAGACGGCCGTCGCCGAGAAGGGCGAAGGCAAGCCCGCTGGCGACAGCAAGCCGGCGAGCGACAGCGCGGCCGCGGCGCCGGCCTGCGGCAGCGGCGGCTGCGCGGCGTGCAGTTGAGCCGCCGCGCCGCGCGATGCTCGCGCGGCCACCGCGCCGGCGGTCCCTCGACGACGGCACGACCTGACGGTCGCCCCCGATGCGCAAGTACCTGATCGCCGGCCTGCTGGTCTGGTTGCCGCTGGCCGCGACGATCTGGATCCTGGGCGTCATCGTGTCGTCGATGGACACGACGCTGCTGCTGCTGCCGCCGTCGTGGCGGCCGGACGTCCTTTTCGGTTTCCACGTCCCCGGGTTCGGGCTCGTGATGTCGGTGCTGATCCTGCTCGCGACCGGGATCGTCGCGGCGAACATCTTCGGCCAGCGCCTGCTGATGTGGTGGGAAGGGCTGTTGAACCGGATACCGATCGTGCGCTCGATCTACTCGAGCGTGAAGCAGGTCTCCGACACGCTCCTCGCACAGAAGGGCAATTCGTTCCGCAAGGTCGTGCTCGTGGAGTTCCCGCAGCGCGGCCAATGGACGATCGGCTTCGTCGTCGGCACCCCGGGTCCGCGCATCGCGCCCCACCTCGAGGGCGATTTCGTGACGGTCTACGTGTCGACCGCGCCGAACCCGACGTCGGGGTACGTGCTCTACGTCCGCCATTCGGAGATCCGGGAACTCGAGGTCAGCGTCGACGACGCGCTCAAGTTCCACGTCTCGCTCGGCGTCGTGGCGCCGGGCGCGAACTCGAATCGTCCGGGCCTGGCGCCGGGGCAGGGCGTCGCGCCGGCCAGCGGCTGAGCGTCGCGCCGCCGTCCCGGTTCGCCGGGCACCTACAAACCCATCGTGCCCGCCCTGCAGCGGGTCGTCCAGTCGAGGAAACCAAAGGATGCGAACCGAATATTGCGGCCTGGTGGATGCCAGATACGTCGGCCAGACCGTGACGCTGTTCGGCTGGGCCCATCGCCGCCGTGACCACGGCGGCGTGATCTTCATCGACCTGCGCGACCGCGAAGGCCTGGTCCAGGTCGTCTGCGACCCCGACGCGAAGGAGACCTTTTCGACCGCCGAGAAGGTGCGCGCCGAATACTGCCTGCGGGTCACCGGCGTCGTGCGCCCGCGCCCGGAAGGCACCGCGAATCCGAACCTCGTGTCCGGCGCGATCGAAGTGCTGTGCCGCGAGCTGACGGTGCTCAACCCGTCGGTGGCTCCGCCGTTCCAGCTCGACGACGAGGACCTTTCGGAGGCGACGCGGCTGACGCATCGCGTCCTCGACCTGCGCCGCCCGGCGATGCAGCGGAACCTGCGCCTGCGCTATCGCGTCGCGATCGAGACGCGCAAGTTCCTGGA
Source organism: Burkholderiaceae bacterium (assembly GCA_035524275.1). Classification (GTDB taxonomy): domain Bacteria; phylum Pseudomonadota; class Gammaproteobacteria; order Burkholderiales; family Burkholderiaceae_F; genus DATKPC01. The sequence goes on along the minus strand of DATKPC010000025.1, from coordinate 3,519 downwards.
TGACCACGGGTTCATCGACATCGAGACGCCGATGCTCACGAAAAGCACGCCGGAGGGCGCGCGCGACTACCTCGTGCCGTCGCGCGTGCATCCGGGCCATTTCTTCGCGTTGCCGCAGTCGCCGCAGCTCTTCAAGCAGCTCCTGATGGTCGCCGGGTTCGATCGCTACTACCAGATCACGAAGTGCTTCCGCGACGAGGACCTGCGGGCCGACCGGCAGCCGGAATTCACGCAGATCGATATCGAGACGAGCTTCCTCGGCGAGGCGGAGATCCGCGCGCTGATGGAGACGATGGTGCGCACGGTCTTCGAGCGCGTGCTCGACGTGCGGCTGCCGGACCCGTTCCCGGTGATGACCTATGGCGAAGCGATGCGGCGCTTCGGCTCCGACAAGCCCGACCTGCGCGTCAAGCTCGAACTCACGGACCTGACCGACGTCGTCCGCGACGTCGACTTCAAGGTGTTCCGCGACGCGGCCGCGCTGGCCGACGGCCGCGTCGCGGCGCTGCGCATTCCGGGCGGCGGCCTGCTGCCGCGCAGCGAAATCGACGGCTACACCGAGTTCGTCAAGATCTACGGCGCCAAGGGGCTCGCCTACATCAAGGTGAACCAGGCGGCGAAGGGGCGCGACGGCCTGCAGAGCCCGATCGTCAAGAACCTGCACGACGCCGCGCTGGCCGAGATCGTCAAGCGCACCGGCGCGGTCGACGGCGACCTCGTCTTCTTCGGCGCCGACCGCGCGAAGGTCGTCGCCGACAGCCTGGGCGCATTGCGCAACCGGATCGGCCACGGCGAATTCGGTCGCGCGCACGGGCTCGTCGAGAGCGGCTGGCGTCCGCTATGGGTCATCGACTTCCCGATGTTCGAATACGACGAGGAGGCGCAGCGCTGGGTCGCATGCCACCATCCGTTCACGAGCCCGAAGGACGAACATGCGGACCTGCTGGAAGCCGATCCCGGCCGCTGCCTGGCGAAGGCCTACGATCTCGCGCTGAACGGCTGGGAAATCGGCGGCGGCAGCATCCGGATCCACCGCGCCGACGTCCAGAGCAAGGTCTTCAGCGCGCTGAAGATCGGTCCGGAAGAGGCGCGCGCGAAATTCGGGTTCCTGCTCGATGCGCTGCAGTACGGCGCGCCGCCGCACGGCGGCATCGCGTTCGGCCTCGACCGCATCGTGACGATGATGACGGGCGCCGAGAGCATCCGGGACGTCATCGCGTTTCCGAAGACGCAGCGCGCGCAGTGCCTGCTGACGCAGGCGCCGTCGCCGGTCGACGAAAAGCAGCTGCGCGAGCTGCACATCCGCTTGCGGCAGCCGGAGGCGAAGGCGGGATAGGATCGGCGCGGCGCCGCGGCTCCGTTCGCATGGACAAGATCCCGGAATCCGTCCTGGTCGTGATCCACACGGCCGCGCTCGACGTGCTGCTGCTCGAGCGCGCCGACCACCCCGGTTTCTGGCAGTCGGTGACCGGCAGCCTCGATGCGCCGGACGAACCGCTCGCGACGGCCTGCGCGCGCGAGGTCGCCGAGGAGACCGGCCTGCACGTGCCACCCGCGTACGTCGACGACTGGGAATTGGAGAACGTCTATCCAATTTTCGCGCAATGGCGTCATCGCTATGCCGCCGGCGTCACGCATAATCGTGAACATGTCTTCGGGCTCCGCGTCGGCGACCGCTATGTTCCGAGGCTCGCGCGGCGCGAGCACACCGCGTATCGCTGGCTCGAATGGCGTGCGGCCGCCGATGCCTGCTTCTCGTGGACGAATGCCAAAGCCATTCGCGCGCTCGCGGGGCGCCCTTCCGCTGCTGCTCCTGGCGCTGCTTCCGGCGGCTGAGCGGGCCGCGGCGGCCGAATCCCTGCCGCGCGTCGACGTGCGGCACGACGCCGCCGCGGGCTCGTACCTGATGGCGGCCCAGGCGGACCTGCACGCGGATCCGCGCACCGTCTGGCGGACGTTGACCGACTACGAGCACCTGCCGGAGTTCATCCCGGGGATACGCAGCGTGCGCGTCGCCGAGAGACACGCCGGCGGCGGCGGAGAGGACCTCGTCGTGGAGGAGCGCGGCGACGCGCGTTTCCTCGTGTTCGGCCAGCCGATCCGCATCCGGATGGACGTCCACCAGGAAGAGCCGCGCGTCGTGCGCGCGCGCGCGATCCCCTGGCCGGATGCGCCCGACCCGCCGCCCGGCGAACTCGAGCCGGAGTCGTTCAGCGCGAGCTACGTCCTCGAGCCGATCGAGGACGGCGTGAGAATCGTCTATCGCGCGCGGATCGTGCCGCGCGCTCCCTGGCCGGCGATGATCGAGCGGCTCGCATTGCGCGAGAATGCCTCCAAGCAGTTCGGCGCGCTCCTCGTCGAAATCGCGCGGCGCGAGCGCGGCGCGCGGTCCGCCGGCGGCGAGGCGGCGGGGGCGACGGCCGCCGGTGGCGAGGCGCCCGCCGCGGCGCAGTGACATGAAGATCAAGGTCGCGACCTACAACATCCACAAGGGCGTGAGCGGCATTTCCCGCCGGTCGCGGATCCACGACGTGCGCCTGGCGCTGCACACGATCAACGCCGACGTCGTCTTCCTGCAGGAGGTGCAGGACCGCAACGAGCGGCTCGCGCGCAGGCAGCCCGACCACCCGCGCGGGACGCAGCTCGATTTCCTCGCGACGAGCGGCTACGAGTTCCGCGCCTACGGGATGAACGCGATCTATCCCCACGGGCACCACGGCAACGCGATCCTCTCGCGCCACGCGATTTCGCATTTCACGAACCACGACATCTCGGACCACGCGCTGGAGAAGCGCGGGATGCTCCACGCCGAGATGCCGCTGGGCGGCGGCTCGCGCGACGTCGTGCACCTGATCTGCGTGCATTTGGGGTTGATCAAGCGCAGCCGGCTGCGCCAGGCAAGCTTCGTCTCCGACTTCGTCGAGCAGGAGATCCCGGCCGGCTCGCCACTGATCATCGCGGGCGACTTCAACGACTGGCAGCGGCGCGTCGACGGCGAGCTGCGGCGACGCCTGGGCGTCGTCGACGTCGCGCACGACAAGCCGCCGTCGCGCTGGATCGACCGCCTGCTGCCTTGGAGCGAGCCGCCGCCGGTCGCCCGGACGTTCCCGAGCTTTGCTCCCTGGCTGACGCTCGACCGGATCTACATCCGCGGCTTCAAGGTCCACTCGACCTGGGTCCCCGGGGGGCGGGCGTGGGCCGCCCGATCGGATCACGCGCCTCTCGTCGCCGAACTCGAAGCGCAATGAAGCCGTTGCCGTCGCGCTTCGTCGACGGCAATCGCGTCCGCCTGCTCGAGGGCGGGGAGCAGTTCTTCCCGCGGCTGCTGGAGGCGATCGACGGCAGCCGATTCCGCGTCCACCTGGAGACGTACCTGTTCGCCGACGATGCGGTCGGCGTACGCGTCGTCGACGCGCTCGCGCGCGCGGCGCGGCGCGGCGTCCGCGTCCGCGTCGTCGTCGACGGCTATGGCAGCGCCGATGCCGCGGCCGGCCTCGTCGAGCGCCAGCGCGCGGACGG
>DATKPC010000024.1:0-22188 GCA_035524275.1 Burkholderiaceae bacterium | reverse complement strand
TTGGAGCGCCGTCCCCACGCGCGCCGCCGGGTCGCCCCTCGCCCGCGCCAGCGGGAGAGGGGAGGGGGAGAGGGCCGGAGCCCGTCGCCTCGCCCACGTCGCACCCCAGAGACTCAGCGCGATTCGGCGCCGCGCGTCGCCGCGCCGGACACCGGCGCATGGCGGCCACCATGGCTGGGCGACACCGCGGGCTCCGCGGCGAGCGGCGCGCGCAGCACGTCGCTCGCCTGCGCGCGCATGACGAGCTCCGCCGCGTCGTCGGCGAGAAGCAGGCGATCGGCGACAAGGCGATCGGCGGCGGCCTTGACCGCTGCGACGTAGCCCGCGTGGTCGCCGTAACGCTCCTGCAGCGACGGTCGCGGATCGTGCGCGGCGAGGCGCTCGGCCTTGTCCGCGCGGAACGGGATGAAGCTGCCGGTGAGCCCGCAAAGATCGCCGTCCGCGAACCCGGTGCGGCGAAGGTTCCAGCCGGTATAGGTTCCGAGCGGAGCCTGCAGCGCGACGGACCGGACTCCCGCGATCTCGTTGCCGTCGGCGTCGACGCGCGGCACCCGCACGGCATAGTCGCGGCCGCGGCGTTCGACGGCCGGCTCGGCGATCGCTCCGGATTCGTCGAATGCGCGGAAATGCGGCCCGAAGTCGAGTTCCGTCAGCTCGTTCTTCAGTCCGGTGAATTGCACGCCGGGAATCGGCGGCCAGCCGAGGCCGGCGGCGCTGGAGGCGACGAGCGATCCGTCCTGCAGCGTCGGAATGCGGCTCGCCGGCGGCTCCACGCCGCGATCGACCCAGTCGCGCAAGGCGCCGAGCAGCGCGCGCATCGCGTGGACATAGGGATTGGGGTTCGGCAGCTGCTGGCAGATCCCGGCCGCCGGCGCGCCGCGCGCCGGCACGTGCTGCGTTCCGGCGAACAGGTAGATCCGGACGTCGCGCGGCGGCGCGACGTCGCGCGTCGCATGCACGTCGGTCGTGTCCAGCGACATTCGCCCCTGCCAGTATTCGGTCGAGCTCACCGTCTGGACGATCTTCGGGCACGTGCCGGTCGCACGGCACCGATCCAGCAGTCCGCCCTCGCGCATCGAGATCGGGTCGTAGCTCGAATCCCAGGTGAACGGCGCCTCGGCCGCCGGGTAGCGATGGTCCTCGTGCTGGCCGTAGGCACGCCCCGGCTGGCCGAAGCGCACGTTGAGCGCGATCGACTGGCTCGCGAGGTGCGCGTTGATCCCGTCGGCGACGATGCGCCCGTCCTCGGCCTGGTTGAATCCCAGCTGCACGAAGCTGCGCAGGAAGCGGCCGCTCTGCGACGTGCCGTGCATCAGCAGGTGGCCGACCGCATGTGCAAGCGGATTCGGTCGGCCGTCGTCATCGTGATCACGATAGCGGAGGAACGCGAGCAGGTCGCGCGTCGACGCGAAGCCCAGCCCGAGGACGCGCGGCTGCCGCGCGGTGTAGGTGAGCTCGTAGATGTAGTTCGGATCGAAGCCGCCGTCGATGCAGATGCGCGTCGTGCTCGGCACGCCGGGGAATGCCTTCGCATCGCAGTCGGCGAACGCCCAGCGCGACGGTGCAATCTCCTCCGCGGCGTCGGCTTCGTGGACGCGGCGCGTCAGCGTCGCGCCGCCGCCGGACGGATCGACGGGTTCGTAGCTGGCGTGCGATGCGCCGGTGAACGCGCCGGCGCTGAGGTTCAGCGTGGGTGCCGGCGCGCTGACGATCAGTTCCGACCGCACGCGACCCGTCAGCTCGACGCCACGGTGGCGCTGCGCCACCGGCACCTGCATCGTCAGGCGTCCGCCCCCGGGCAGCACGTCGCCCTGCCAGGCGGCCCAGACGATCGTGTAGCCCTGGCGCAGCAGGAAGCCGTCGCCGATCGCCGCGGTGTCCGCGAACGAGCCGCCGATGTCGAAGATCCCGAGGGCCATCGGGTTGCCGCGATTCGGCGCGTCGAACAGCAACGTTCCGTTGCCGCGCTGCGGATCGTGCGGCACCAGGATCTCGACGTCGGCCGCGTACTCGACCAGCCCGCGGCTGTTTCGCGCGGCGCGATGGATGTCCTCGATCGAGCCGTTCTTCGGATCGACCGGATCGACCTCGCCGTAGGCGCGCCCGACGAGGCGGTCGTAGGTGCCGACGGCGCCGAACGTCGCGCCGCCGAGTGCCGGCGTCTCGCTGCGGACGATCTCGAAGCGGACGATGCGCGCGTCGGCCGGCGCCACCCCGGACCCGGCGAGGCACGCAGCGGCGACGACGAGGAAAGCGCGGGCGCGAAGCACGCGCGAAGAATACAAGGATTCGATCAGCGCGGCCGGCCCAGCAGCAGGTAGACCGCCGTGGACCCGTGCTGCGTTCGGCCGAGCGCGAGATAGACCGGTCCGATGTACGAGTCGGCGCCGAGGAACAGCGCGCCGGCGTGCCGCAAGCCGCCGATCTCCAGTTCCTGCGACGTCGGCAGCGCGTTGCCCGCCTCCAGCGACAGCCCGGCATAGATCGGCATCGCGATGTCGCCGAGCGCGCCGGATATGTTGCGGTAGAAGAGCCCGCGCAGCAGCGCGCCGTGCGCGCCCGCGACTTCGCCGACCGCGGTGCCCGACAGATTGAACAGGCCGCCGAGCTGCACGCGCGACTGCTGCACGGCGGTCTCGGCGCGCGCGGTCAGGTAGGCGGTCGTCCGCCCGAGCCGCAACGGCGCGTCCAGTTCGAGCGTGTAGGCCTTCTGCCGCTCGGCGCTGCCGACGGTGCTGCGATAGTCGGTCACGCCGGCATCGAAGTAATAGCCCTCGTGCGGGAAGTTCGCCGCGTCGAGCCGATCGAGGCGGACGTGGGCGACGAGGTCGTTGCTGTAGGTCGTCGGGATCGCCGGCTGCGGCGTTCCGATCAGCTGCGTCGTCGACAGTTCGGAACGCGCGAAGCCGGCCTCGACGGTCCCCAGTGCCGCGAGCGAATGCCCGAAAAGGAGCTGCGCCGAGTTCTCGACATTCTCCAGCTGCGCCACCGAGGTCGAGCCCTGGTAGACCTGGAAGGCCGCGCGCAGCCGCTGCACGCGGGGCAGCACGTACCACGCGCTGCCGGCGCCGAGCGGCTGGTAGAACTCGCTGGTGAACTCGAACGGCTCGCCGATCTGCAGCAGGTTGCGCCACTCGCCGCCCCAGGCGTCGATCCAGCGCCACGTCTGCGCGACGAGCAGGCTGAACGTGTTGTCCTCGCGGAAGTTGGTCTGCAGGCTGCCGCCGAAGCGCAGCGTGTTGTAGCCCCAGGATTTCTCGTACGGGGCGATCAGCAGCGTGCGACGGCCCGGATCGCCGACGATCCCGTAGTCGACCGCCTCGAAGTCGCCGGTCCGGTAGATCCGGTCGATGTCGTGCTCGATGTTTTCGGTCGTCACGCGCGTGCCGGGGGCGATGTCGATCTCGGCCTTGACGGCATCCGCATTGACGGTCTTCAGCCTGCGCACGTCGACCGCCGCGATCTCGAGCGGCGCCTCGTCGCGCACGAGGCGCGTGCGCTCCGCCTCGCGCGCCGCGTAGCGCGCCGGGTCGAGGTCGAGCTGCTGCAGGCGCTGCGCCAACGCCTCGGTGGCTGCGCGACCGGCCTCGATGATCCGCGCGTAGTCGGCGAAGTCCGACGAGCCGTAGCGCGCCAGCTGCGGCTCGATCAGGATGTCCTGCGGCCGCAGGCTGGCGAGCGCGCGCCGCTTCGGATCCAGGCCGAGCAGCACGGCGAGCTGTTCGGCGACGCCGACGATGTCGCCGAGCTTCTCGCGCGGCAGCGGCGGCGTCGAGACGTCGACGGCGATGATGACGTCGGCCCCCATCGCCAGCGCCTGCGCCACCGGGATGTTGTCGGTCAGCCCGCCGTCGACGAGCAGGTGGCCGCCGACGTCGAGCGGCGCGAAGGCTCCCGGCACCGCCATCGACGCGCGCATCGCCGCCGACAGCGAGATGTCCTTCTGCAACTCGACCGGCTCGCCGGTCGCGAGGTCGGTGGCCATCGCGACATACGGCACCGGCAGCTCGGCGAGATTGCGGACGTCCTTCGCCGGTCCGCCGAGGCGCCGCAGGAACAGCTCCAGGCGCTGCGATCCGGCGAGCGCCTGCGGCAGCGTCAGCCCGCCGTTGCGGATCCCGAACTCCAGGTTCGAGAGATTCTGCAGGTCGTCCTCCTTGCGGCGCCAATCCATCTCGGCCCGCGGCGGATGCCCGATGAACATCGCCTTCCAGTCGGTCGACGCGACGAGCTGCTGCAACTGCGGCGCGGTATAGCCGGCCGCATACCCGCCGCCGACGATCGCGCCCATGCTCGTGCCGGCGACGACGTCGATCGGGACGTGCAGTCGCTGCAGGACCTCGATGACGCCCAGGTGCGCGAAGCCACGCGCGCCCCCGCCGGACAGCACGAGCGCGACGCACGGGTGAACGCGGCAGCCTCCGATCGCGGGCTCCGGCGCCGTGCTGCCGTTCACGCCGCCCGGCGCGCTGCCGCTGGTGCTGCTGGGGTTGCCCACCCCCGCCGCGTCGGCCCACGCCGCGCCGGCAACCGCGAACGCCAGCAACGCGCCGAGGGCGCGGCTGGCAAGGCCTGCGGCACGCCGCCGCCACGAGGCGCGATCCGGGGAGAGGTTCATCACGAGAGCCCAACCGACATTCTGCCGAATTCGGCCGGTGCCGAATTCCGCCGCCGGCGGGTTCCGCCCCGAAACGATCCGGCCGCTGCCGCCGCTCGCCGGCTTTCCTGCCAATCCGTGGCAGGATGTGCGCCGGCCGTGCCCGCGTCGGGCGCGGTGGCTTCCTCGGAGCGTTCAATGTCGCGCGCAGAACGCCTGCTCGACCTGGTGCAGTTGCTGCGGCGCCATCGCCGGCCGGTGAGTGGCGCCGCGCTCGCGCGCGAGCTCGGCGTCAGCCTGCGAACGCTCTACCGCGACATCAACAGCCTGCAGGGACAAGGCGCGGCGATCGAGGGCGAGCCCGGCATCGGCTACATCCTGCGGCCCGGCTTCCTGCTGCCGCCGCTGATGTTCTCCGACGATGAACTCGAAGCGCTGGTCCTGGGCTCGCGCTGGGTTGCCGACCGCGCCGACGCGCGCCTCGGCGGCGCGGCGCGCAACGCGCTGGCAAAGATTGCCGCCGTGTTGCCGACGGACCTGCGCGACGAGCTCGACGCGACGCCGCTGCTGATCGGCCCGGGTCCGCCGGTCATCGACGGCACGATCGACCTCGCGCTGCTGCGCCAGGCGATACGGACGGAACGCAAGATCGAGATCCACTACCTCGACGTCGGCGGGCGCCGCACACGCCGCGTCGTCTGGCCCTTCGCGCTGGCCTATTTCGATCGCGTCCGGGTCGTCGTCGCGTGGTGCGAATCACGCCGCGCATTCCGGCATTTTCGCGCCGACCGCATCACCGCGATCGATGCGTCCGACGTGCGCTACCCGCGGCGGCGGCAGGCGCTGCTGCGCGAGTGGCGGCAAGCCGAAGGGATCGCGGAAGCCTGAGGATCGGGGGTCGTGAGGATCCGTGGATTGCTGGCACCCTCTCCCCCACCCCTCTCCCGCTTCGCGGGCGAGGGGCGATCCGTCGTCAGCGATGCGGGCGACGTCTCATATTGCGACGACGAGACTCCCCTCGCCCGCGAAGCGGGAGAGGGGTGGGGGAGAGGGCAGCCAACCGCACGACCCCACAGCCCTACTGACGGAATCTGTCAGCATGCGCGCCTACGCTGCCCTCCTCATCCACCCGCTGCGAGGAGCATCGCGATGCCATCCCCGACATTCGTCCTGCTGTACGTCCGCGATCCGCTGGCGAGCGCCACGTTCTACGCGAAGCTGCTCGGCAGCCCGGCGCGCGAGGCGTCGCCCGGATTCGCGATGTTCGATCTTGCGCCCGGAACGATGCTCGGCCTGTGGAGGCGCGATGACGTGCTGCCGCACCCCGTCGTCGGGCCGGGCGCGGCCGAGGTCGCGTTCAGCGTGACCGACGCCGCGGCGGTCCATGCGCGCTGCGCGGCGTGGCGCGGGCTCGGCGTGCGGATCGTGCAGGAGCCCGGGCCGATGGATTTCGGATTCACGTTCGTCGGCACCGATCCGGACGGGCACCGGCTCCGCGTCTTCGCCGCGGCGGGCTGACCGCCAAACCGGGCGCCTGCTGCTCCCGGCGCAGCCCGCGTCCGTTCGGCAGCCGCACGGTCGGGCACGTTAGGTCGGCGTCGGCCAGCTGCTGGAACACGTACTGCGGCTGCCCGGGCAGCGTGTCGGCCGCGGCAAGCACGCCCTGCGCTTCCGGCCGGAGCTGGCCGAGCAGGGTGCGGCGCCTGTCCCGAGCCCCGTCGTCCAGCGCCGGCTGCGTTGACCCGCATACGACACGAGAAGCCGGCTTTTTCGGCGGGTTTTGCACCTTTAGTGTGCGGTGTAAATAGCCGACGATTCCGGGGGTGAACAGACGACAAAAACCGTAGAAACCCTAGCGATGCAAGCCTCCTCCGCCAAGTACCCGCATACCAAGGCTGAAAGCGCCGAATACCTTCGCCTCGCGCTGCCGTTGATGTCGCGCCAGGACGCCGGCCTGCACCCGATCAGCTACGCGCTCTGGTACGACTATGTGGCCGGCACCAACGCCGCGCTGCGCCGCAGCGTCGACGAAGCCGTCCTCGGCGATGCGCGCCTGAACGAGGAAACGACGCTGCGCCTTTTCCGGCAGCACGTGGCCGGCACCGAGGACGCCGCGATGCAGCGCGTGGGCGAAGGCATCCAGCGCGTGATGAACGGGATCTCGGATTCCGCACGTCGCGCCGGCTCGGACGCGGAGAATTTCGGCGCGGCGCTCGAGGGTTGGGCGCAGCAACTCGGCGACGGCGCAACCGAGGCGGTGCCGCCGCAGTCGGTGCAGGCGATTGTCGACGAAACGCGCCGGATGCAGTCGACGATGGCCACGTTGAAGGAACGCCTCGACGAGAGCCGCGCCGAGATCGAGACCCTGCGCAAGGAGATCTCGCGCGCCCGCGAGGAGGCGCTTATCGACGGCCTGACCGGGCTCGCGAACCGGCGCGCGTTCGACCGCGCGATCGGCGACTACGCGGCGCCGCCGCCCGCGGCCGCCGGAGGTGCCCCGGTCGGACCGTCGCTGCTGATGCTCGACATCGACCACTTCAAGCGCGTGAACGACACCTACGGCCACCTGTTCGGCGACCGGGTGCTGCGCAGCCTCGCCTCCGTACTGAAGGCGAACACGAAAGGGCGCGACATCGTCGCCCGGTACGGCGGCGAGGAGTTCGCGATCCTGTTGCGCGACACGCCGCTGGAAGGCGCGCGTTCGCTCGCGGAGGAACTGCGCGGTCTCGTCGAGCGGAGCCGGATCCGGCGGGCCGACTCCGACGCCACGCTGGAAAAGATCACGATTTCGCTCGGCGTCGCCAGCTTCCACCCGGGCGAGTCGCCGGCCGACCTGATCCGGCGCGCCGATGCGGCGCTCTACGCGTCGAAGCGGGAAGGTCGCAATCGGGTCACCGTCGGCATGTGCTGAGGCCCTCCCCCGCCCCGCCGACACGCGGCCGCCTCCGCGTCGAGGCGGCATGGCACGACGGGACGCACGAAGGCGGCCCTCGAGCCCCCGCGGTGCGGCTCGCGCCGGCGCGCGCGGGAATCAGCCCGCGCGTTCCGATCGCGTCAGCGCGATGGCCGGCGCCGCCGGCTTCGAGCGGAACGGCACGCCCTTCAGCAGCAGCCGCAGCGCTTGCCAATGGATGCGCGCGACGACCTTCAGCGTCACGGCCGGCTGGCGCAGCAGCGTCGCGGCGAGCGTGCGGTCGCACAGCGGCGCCAGCGAACCGGCGATCGAAGTCTGCAGCAGCGCGCCATCGCGATCGTCGTGGTCGATGCGCGCGATGAAGCGTCCGCGCTCGCCGGCGTTGCGCGGCGGCGCCAGCATGAAGCGGAACCGGTAGCTGCCCTCGACGCGGCAGAACGGCGAGACGTGGAACGACTTGGCGGCGACCATTTCCTCGCCCCAGCGCATGGCGCGGCCATCGGCATGCGCCAGCAGGTAGCAGTGGCGCTCGCCGAACGTGTTGTTGACCTCGCAGACGACGGCGCGAAGCCGCCCGTCGCGACGCTCGCAGAACCAGAAGCTCACCGGGTTGAAGACGTAGCCGAAGACGCGCGGCATCGTGTGCAGCCAGATCTCGCCGGTGGCGTCGTCGACGCCGCCGGCGTGCAGGAGGCGCTCGATCCACGGCAGCATCGGGCCGCCGTCGCCATGGTCGCGGTCGGCGACGACGGCCAAGGCCGTGCCGCTCGGGCGGAGCAGGCGCCAGGGCCAGCGCGGCGAGGCCTGCAACGCGCGCAGCGGCAGGCGCAGGAAGAATGCCGGGTAGGCGAACGCGTTGCGCGCCGGGCGCAAGCGCGCGTGACGCACCGTGCCCGTTCCGATCGCGGCAGCGACGCCCTCGGACGGCGGCCCGCCGCTAGGCCGCGAGCCGCGACGCATCGCGCTCCTCCGGCACGCCGAGCGATTGAATCGCCGCGGCGACGGAAAGCCCGGAGGCCAGGCCGTCCTCGTGGAATCCGTGCCCGGTCCATGCGCCGGCAAGCCAGACGCCGCCCATGCCCTGGACCTGCGGCAACTCGCGTTGCGCCACGACGGCTGCGGCATCGAGAAGCGGATGCTCGTACTCGAACTGGTCGATCACCGACGCCGGATCCGGCTCGCGGATCGGATTGAGCGACAGCAGCAGCGGCGTGCGGAACGGCAAGGGCTGCAGGCGGTTGAGCAGGTAGGTCACCGCGACCCGCGGCTCGGCGCTCCCGGAGCTCTGGTAATTCCACGCCGACCAGACGGATCGGCATTGCGGCATCAGCGCCACGTCGGTGTGCAGCAGCGCGCGATTCGACTGGTAGCCGACAGCGGCCAGCACCTGCCGCTGCTCGCGCGCGCCCGGCGCCAGGAGTGCGAGGGATTGGTTGCTGTGGCTAGCCAGCACGACGTGGTCGAAGTGCGCGACGCCGTGCCGTGCGACGAGCCGGACGCCGCCCGCGGCAAGCGGCTCGACGCGCTGCACCGGGTCGCCGAGCCGCACGTCCGGCAAGCGCGACACGATCGCGTCGACGTACTGCCGCGAGCCTCCCGGCACCGTGTACCAGGGCGGGCGGCCATTGACCTGCAGCAGGCCGTGGTTGGCGCAGAACCGGGCGAAGGTCTCGAACGGATGCTGCAGCGTCGCCTCGATCGGCGACGACCAGATCGCCGCGGCCATCGGAAGCAGGTACCAGTGACGCAACGCGTCGCCGTAGCGGTGGCGGTCGAGAAACTCGCCGAGCGTCAGGCCATCGGCGGATCGCTGCCCGGCCCCGACGGCGCGCGCATGCCGGTTGAAGCGCAGCAACTCGCCGAGCATCCGCAGGAAACGGGGCGACGCGAGGTTGCGGCGCTGCGCGAACACCGTCGAGAGATTCGTCCCCGCCCATTCGAGGCGATCGCGGCCGTCGGCGACACTGACGCTGAACGACATCTCGGTCGGCGCCGTGGGCACCTTCAGGTCATCGAACAGCTGTCGCAGCTTCGGATAGGTGCGATGGTTGAACACGAGGAAACCGGTGTCGACCGGATGCGAGCGGCCCTCGAGCGTCACGTCGACCGTGTTCGCGTGCCCGCCGGCGCGCCGCGCCGCCTCGTAGAGGACGACCTCGTGCCGGCGCGCGAGTTCGCGCGCACAGGCCAAGCCGGCGATGCCGGCACCGACGATCGCGATCTTCATGCGCATACTCCGGGTTGTAGGACGCAGCCCGACGAACGGATGTGCACGCCGGCTTGTTTCAACCCGACCTCCTCGTCGATCCTGGCTGGAATGACCACCCCGCGCCTTTCGTCCATGGTGATAGACGACGCTGTTCGTCTAGATTACTTGACTTCTTGCGCAAGACAAAAAAATCGGTCAACGTGGCGGCCGATCGCAAGATCGGTAATCTGGCACGTCGCCACGCGACGCTCCGGAGCGACGCCCGCGGGCGCGCCATGTCGTATCTCGACCGACGGGTTACCCGATGCCACCTGTACGACCGCCTGCGCGAAAACCCGCACGACGCATTCCCGCCTTGACGGGCCCGCTCCTTGTCGCGGGTCTATTCGGCTGTAGTACGGCGTCAGGTCCCGGGGCCGGCACGCCCCCGGCGGCGGAAACGACGACGAGCGTCGTCGGTCACGCGGACGGCGGGAACCTGGACGCCGCCTATGCCGACCTTCGAGGTGCCGGCGGGAAAGTCTTCAAGATCGATCCGGCGGCCTCCGCGGTCAGGATCTACGCGTTCCGCGCCGGCAAGGCGAGCAGGCTCGGCCACAACCACGTGCTTTCGGCGCCGAAATTCGTCGGCTATTTCCATCTTCCGGCGACCGGAACCTCCAGCGCGCGCTTCGACCTCGAATTCCGCCTCGACGACCTGGAGATCGATGATCCGGCCCTGCGCGCGGCGGCCGGACCGGCGTTCGCCACCGCGACGTCGCCGTCGTCGATCGAAGCGACGCGCGAGCATATGCTCGGCGCGGACGGCCTGCAGGCGGCGCGCTACCCGTTCGTGCGGATCCATTCGCTGCAGATCGTCGGCGAGGCGCCGCGCTTCGCCGCGCACGTCCGGGTCGAAATGCATGGACGCGTGCGCGACCTGTGGCTGCCGCTGCGCGCCGAAGGCCTGCCGGACAGCCTCGCGGTCGAGGGCTCGCTGGTGCTGCGACAGACGGATTTCGACGCCCAGCCCTATCAGGTACTCGGCGGCATGCTGGCCGTCGAGGACGAGGTCGTCGTCGAGTTCCGCCTCGTCGGCGCGTAACCGCGCGGGTGCGACGACGAGGCGTTGGACGGCCCGCTCCCCCACCCGCTCCCGCTGCCGGGCGCGCGGTGCGGGAGGGGCAGGCCGTCCGCCGCAATCCTTCGGCGTCCGACGACCATGCTGACGACCGGGCCGCACGGCCTGCCGCGGGAAAACAGTCCAGAATTGGGCGTTCCAACCATTTACATGCCACATGGCGAAAAAGCCAAGCTCAAGAACCGCCTCCATGGCACCGGCCGACGAGCACCCGGCGTCGCGCCGCGCCGCTCACATCGCGGCCTTGCCCGACGATGAACTGATCGAGGCGATACAACGCCAGACCTTCGCGTACTTCTGGGACGGCGCGCACCCGGCGAGCGCGCTCGCGCTCGATCGGCGCCATCGCGACGCCGATCCGCCGGACCACAAGGCGGCGACCGGCGGCTCCGGCTTCGGCGTGATGGCGCTGATCGTCGCCGTCGAGCGCGGCTGGGTGACGCGCGAGGCCGCACTGCAACGGCTCGACAGGATGCTGGACCTGCTGCTGCGGGCGACCTGCTATCACGGCGCGTTCCCGCACTTCCTGGACGGCGCGACCGGAGCGACGATCCCGTTCTACCGCAAGGACGACGGCGGCGACCTCGTCGAGACATCGTTCCTGTGCATGGGGCTGCTGTGCGCGCGGCAATACTTCGACCGCGACACGCCGGCGGAGCGCGCGGTCCGCGGGCGGATCTCGCTGCTGTGGGAGGAAGTCGAGTGGGACTGGTACACGCGCGAGGGCCGGCGCACGCTGTACTGGCACTGGAGCCCGAACAACGGCTGGGTGATGGACCATGAGATCCGCGGCTGGAACGAGTGCCTGGTCACCTACGTCCTTGCCGCCTCGTCGCCCCGCTATCCGGTCGATCCGCTCGTCTACCACCGCGGCTATGCGGGCGGGCGCGATTTCCTGAACGGAAAGTCGTACTACGGCATCGAGTTGCCGCTCGGGATGCCCTTCGGCGGACCGCTGTTCTTCGCGCACTACAGCTTCTGCGGGCTGGATCCGCGTGGCCTGAAGGACCGCTACGCCGATTACGGCGACCTGAACCTGCGGCACGTCCGCATCCACCAGGCGCACGCCCTCGCCAATCCCGGCGGCTTCCGCGGCTACGGCGAAGGCTGCTGGGGACTGACCGCGAGCGACGATCCCGACGGTTACGCCGCGCATGCGCCGGACCACGACAACGGGACGATCTCGCCGACCGCGGCGCTCGCCAGCATGCCTTACGCGCCGCGCGAATCGCTGCGCGCGGCGCGACATTTCCTCGCGACGCACGGCGAGCGCGCCTGGGGCCGCTACGGCTTCGTCGACGCGTTCAACGAGCAGCGCGGCTGGTTCGCGGACACGTATCTGGCGGTCGACCAGGGACCGATCGTCGCGATGATCGAGAACCACCGCAGCGGACTGCTGTGGCGCCTTTTCATGAGCATCCCGGAGATCCAGGCCGGGCTGCGCCGCCTCGGCTTCGCGAGCCCGTGGCTGGAACGCGCGCTCGTCGCCACGACGGCCGGGGGCGGGCGCTGATGTCGGCGCTCGACGACTGGATCGCCGTGCAGCGGCCGCATGCGATCGCCTCGATGCGCGCCAGCATTTCGCCGCTCGGGCTCGTCAAGCGTCGCCCCGGATTCGGGCATGAGATCCATCCGCGGCGTGGCGCGATCATCGCCTCGCCGGTCCTGGCGGCCTACGACCCGGAGCCGGACTACTTCTTCCACTGGTACCGCGACGGCGCGATCGTCGCCGACGCGCTGCGGCTGTTGCACGAGGACGGCAGCCTCGGCGCGACGGCGCTCGCCGACTTCGGCGACTTCGTCCGCTTCAGCCTGTCGCTGCGTTCGCTCGACGGTCGCGAACTCGTCGCGCAGCCGCAGTGGCGCGGCCGCGTCCGCCCCGACTTCGAGCGCTACGTCCGCGACGCCGCGGAACTCGCCGCGGTCCACGGCGACGCGGTAGCCGCGGAGACGCGCGTCAATCCCGACGGCTCACTCGACATCTCGCGCTGGTCGCGTCCGCAGCACGACGGTCCGCCGCTGCGGGCGCTGACGCTGCTGCGCTGGCTGCGCAGCGCGACGTTCGAGCCGGCGCTGGCGGACGACGTCGCGCAGCTGCTGGCGGGCGACCTCGAATTCACGCGGAAGCACTGGCGCGAGGCCTGCCACGACATCTGGGAAGAAGAGCTGGGGCTGCACTACTACACGCTGTGCGTGTCCGCCACCGCGCTCGACCAGGGCGCCGACTGGCTGAGCGGCCGGCCACCGCACGGACCGCCTCCGCCGCCGGCGGGCGGCCTCGATGCGGCGTATCGCGCCGAGGCCGCGACGATCCGGCGGCAGCTCGACGGCTATTGGCTGGCCGATGCCGGCCACTATCGCTCGCGGTTCCTCGCAAGCGGCGAGCGCTCGACGAAGGAACTCGATATCGCGGTGATCCTCGCGGCGGTCCACGGCCGCAACGACGAGGCGACGCATTCGGTCCGCGATCCGCGGATGCACGCGACGCTCGACCGCCTCGCGGCGCTGTTCGATGCGGCGTATCCGATCAATCGCCACCGGCCGGCGAATCGCGGTCCGGCGATGGGGCGCTACGCCGGCGACGTCTACTACGCGGGCGGTGCCTACTTCTTCTCGACTTTCGGCGCTGCGGAGTTCTGCTATCTCGCGGCGCGGCGCATCGGCGATCAGGGACACGACGGCACCCCGGGCGGCGGCGCGGCGCGCGACGCCTGGATCGCGCGCGGCGACGCGTTCCTCGAGGCTGCGCGCGCCTACACGCCGGCAAGCGGCGACCTGGCGGAGCAATTCGACCAGCGCACCGGCGAACCGGCGTCGGCGCGGCATCTCGCGTGGAGCTACGCCGCGTTCATCTCCAGCGTCGCCGCCCGGCAGGCTGCGCGGGCGCCGGCCGGCGACGCGAGGAACCCGGCTTGAGCGCCTCCGCGCCGGGAGCCTCGCTGCACGCGGCCGGCGGGCCGCCGCCCGCGCCCGGCTCCGGCGTCGACGCCGCGGCACGGCGCGAAGCGGCGAGCCGCGCGCCGGCGGGCGCGGCGGGCGACGAGGCGAACCTCGCTGCGGCAACGGTCGCCGCGCGCGAGGCCGCGGCCAGCACCGGGCTCGTGTTGCAGCTGCGGATGATGCTGCGGGCGCTCGTGTCGTCGCGCGCGAGCCGGCCCGTCGCGACCTTGAGCATCGGCGTGCTGGTCGTGAT
This sequence comes from Burkholderiaceae bacterium, assembly GCA_035524275.1. Taxonomy (GTDB): domain Bacteria; phylum Pseudomonadota; class Gammaproteobacteria; order Burkholderiales; family Burkholderiaceae_F; genus DATKPC01. The sequence goes on along the minus strand of DATKPC010000024.1, from coordinate 8,155 downwards.
CGCGGCGACCGCGTACGCGCAGGTGCGCCTGAACCAGTGGAACAAGCCCTTCTTCGACGCGCTGTCGCGCCGCGACTTCCCCGACTTCTTCGTGCAGCTGAGCGTCTTCTTCATCATCGCCGGCTTGCTGCTCGTGCTCAATGTCGCGCAGCGCTGGCTCGTCGAGATGCTGAAGTTGAAGCTGCGCGAAGGCCTGGTGCACGACCTGCTGCAGGGCTGGCTGCGGCCGCGACGCGCGTTCTGGCTCGCCAACGCCGGCGCGATCGGCGTCAATCCGGACCAGCGGATCCACGAGGACGCGCGCAAGCTGTGCGAGCTGTCCGCCGACCTCGGCGCAGGGCTGCTGCAGGCCACCGTCCTGTTCTTCACGTTTGCCGGAATGCTGTGGGTCCTGAGCCAGGACTTCTCGATCCGGATCGGCGGCGAGGACCATCCGATCCCCGGATTCATGCTGTGGGCCGCGATCCTCTATGCGGCCGCCGGATCGCTGCTCAGCTACTGGGTCGGGCGCAGCCTCGTCGACCGCAATGCCGACCGCTATGCGCGCGAGGCCGACCTGCGGTTCTCGCTGGTGCGGATCAACGAGCACCTGGACGGCATCACGCTGGCCGCCGGCGAACCCGACGAGATGCGGCGCGTCGAGATCGACCTCGCCGACGTGCTGCGCGCGACGCGCCGGATCGTCGCCGGCCTGACCAATCTCACGTGGATCACCGCCGGATTCGGCTGGGTCACGAACGTCGCGCCGATCCTGGTCGCGGCACCGCTCTACTTCGACGGCAAGATCTCGTTCGGCGGCCTGATGATGGCCGCGGCGGCGTTCACGCAGGCGCAGTCGTCGCTGCGCTGGTTCGTCGACAATTTCAGCGTCATCGCCGACTGGCGCGCGACGCTGCTGCGCGTCGCGAGCTTCCGCTACGCGCTCACGACGATCGGCGAGCGCAAGGAATTCGAGAGCCGCATCCGCTACGCCGAGGGCGAACCGGGAACGCTGGCGCTCGACGGGTTGCAGGTCGCCTCGCCGACCGGCCGCGACGCGCTTCAGGAGACGCACGTCGTGCTGCAGCCCGGCGAGCGGGTGCTGATCACCGGCGCGCCCGGCACCGGCAAGACGCTGCTGTTCCGTGCCCTGGCTGGCCTGTGGCCCTGGGGCAGCGGCACCGTCACGCGGCCGGGCGACGAGCAGGTCTTCTATCTGCCGCGCGGAACGCCTTACCTGCCCCGCGGCACGCTGCGCGAGATCCTCGCGTATCCGCAGGACGCCGCACGGTTCGACGATGGCGCCTTCGCGCACGCGCTGGGGCGCCTTGGCCTCGGGCGTCTCGTCCCGCAGCTGGACGAGGCCCGGCGCTGGGATCGCGAGCTCGGCGCCGACGAGCAGCTGTGCATTGCGTTCTCGCGGATGGTGCTGCAGGCGCCGCGCTGGGTGCTGATCGAGGACACGTTCGGCTCGCTCGAGGACGAGGCGCTGGAGCGGATCATCAACATCTTCGCGAGCGAGCTCGCGAATACCGGCCTGATCCACATCGGACGCGCGACGCAGGCGCGCGATCCTCTGTTCACGCGCGTGTTGCACCTCGTCCGCGTCGACGATGCCGCGGCGCCGGGGGCGTCACCGTGAGCGGCCGGCGCGGGATGCGGGGTGCATGGGCCGCGTCGGCGGCCCTCGTCGTGCTGCTGGCACCGTTGGCCGGCGCACGCGCGCAGGCGTTCGATTTCAGGCCGCCGCCGGCTTCGGCCGATGCCGCGCTGGCGGTGGCGATGCGCGACCTGGCCGCGCGCGTGCTGCCGGTCTACCAGGAAAACCACCCGGAACGCTACCTGTCGTACCTGTCCGCGCTGCAGGTCGTCGCCGGCAACGACGCCGCCGCCGATGCCTCGCGGCGCACGCTGAGCGAACGGCGACGCGCCAACGGCGCGGCCGGCACGCGCATCGGCGAAGCGGTCGTCTACGACGTCTACGTCCACGCGCGCGCCATCGAGGCGCCGGACCATCTCGCCTTCGTGCCGGCGTTCGAGAAGTCGTATCGCGACATCGTCGGGCACCTCGGCGACCTCGACGCCTATGCGGTCACGAGCTGGCACGGCCGCTCGATCGCGGTGCTCGAGGACTCGCTGCGCGACCTGCTGCACCGGCAGCAGGGTCGAACATCGATCGGACTGGCCGACGCCGTCAACCTCGTCTGGACGTACTTCGCGTTCGACGCGGCGCGCGCCTTCGATCCGCTCGTCGACCGGCTCGCGGCCGAGGACGAGCAGCGCCGCTACGGGCAAGGCGAAGACGCGCGGATCCGGACCCCGGATGGCGCCTCGATTGCGGCGGCGATCGTGCGGCCGCGCGGCGGCGCCGCGCCGACGTCCGCGGAACGCATGCCGACGCTGCTGATCTTCACGATCGACGCCCGCGCGCGCGCCGCGGCGCGCGAGATCGCGGCCCACGGCTACGCCGGCGTCGTCGCGCTGGCGCGAGGCGCCGATGAGCGGGCCGGCCATGCGATGCCGTGGCAGCGCGACGGCTCCGACGCGCACGCCGTCATCGACTGGATCGCGCACCAGCCGTGGAGCGATGGTCGCGTCGCGATGATCGGCGACGGCTACGCCGGCTTCGCCGCGTGGGCCGCCGCCCGGCGCGCGCCGCCGGCGCTCAAGGCGATCGCAACGACGAACGCCATGGCGCCGGGGATCGATTTCCCGATGCAGGGCAACATCTTCCACGTCGATGCCTACCGCTGGGCGATCCAGGCCGGCACCGCGGCAACGCCACCCGGTGCACCGGCCGAGCTGGACGACACCGCGTGGAATTCGCTGCAGCGCGACTGGTATGCCAGCGGCCGGCCGGTGCGCGACCTCGACGACATGCTCGGCCGCCCGAGCCGGGCGTTCCACCGCTGGCTCAATCACCCGAGCTATGACCTGTTCTGGCAGGACATGGTGCCGGCCGGCGCCGACTTTGCGGCGATCGGGATGCCGGTGCTGACGCTGGCCGGGTTCTACGCCGATGGCGCGGTCGGCGCGCTGCACTACTTCACGCAGCACCAGCGGTTCAATCCGCGCGCCGACGACACGCTGCTCGCGGGACCGTTCGACGACGCGGCCGCAACGCGCGACGCGGCGCCGGACCTTCGCGGACTGCCGATCGAGGCGTCGGCGCAGGTCGACCTCGATGCCCTCCGCTACGCGTGGCTCGACCACGTGCTGAAGGGCGCTGCGAAGCCGCCGCTCCTTGCCGATCGCGTCAACGTCGCGGTGCCCGGCGGCGAACCCGGCAGCGGCGCGTGGCGACACGTGCCCTCGATCGCCGCGCTGGGCGACGCGTCGCTGCGCCTCTTCCTGGACCCGGCGCCGGTGTTGAACGGGCACGCGCTGAAATCCGCCCCCCCGTCGGGCGTTGCCGGCAAGGAGCCGGCCTACGTGGCGCTTCGCGTCGACCTCGCCGACCGGCACGACGTCAACTGGACGCCGCCGCTGCGACTGGTGCGCAAGGAGATCCAGGCGCGCCATGGCGTGAGCTACTTCAGCGACCCGCTGCCGCAGCCTCTGGAGGTCGGCGGCTTCATCGCCGGGCGCCTCGACGTCATGGTCAACAAGATGGACATGGACCTGAGGGCGACGCTCTATGAACTGCTGCCTGGCGGCGACTACGTCCAGGTCTTCGACCCGCCCTGCGAATTCCGCGCCAGCTACGCGTCCGACCGCGCCCACCGCCGCCTGCTGCATGCGGGCGAGCGCCAGCAGCTCGCGTTCCGCTGCGAGCGGCTGGCAAGTCGGCGATTCCGCGCCGGCAGCCGCATCGTCTTCGTGATCGGCGTGAACAAGCGGCCGGACCAGGAGATCGATTACGGCACCGGCAAGGACGTGCGCGAGGAAAGCGTCGACGACGCCGACGACCCGCTGAAGATCCGCTGGTACGCGACGAGCTACGTCGACATTCCGATGAGGAAGTGAATCCATGAACACGGGCCTCACCGTACCGGCTCCCGACCAGCCGCAGGACTGCGAAAGCCCCACCGCATGACGCGCATCGACAAGTTGCTCGCCGCGATGACGCTGCCGGAGAAGCTCGGCCAGCTGACGATGACGGCCTCCAGCTTCACGGTCACCGGCCCGGTGATCGCCGGCGACTCCACCGACGCGATCCGGGACGGGACGATCGGCAACCTGCTCAACCTGGTCGGCGCCGGCCCGATCCACGAGATGCAGCGCCTTGCCGTCGAGGGATCGCGGCTCGGGATTCCGCTGCTGGTCGGGCTGGACGTCATCCATGGCCACCGCACGCTGTTTCCGATTCCGCTCGCCGAGGCCGCGCTGTTCGATCCGGCGACCTGGGAACTCACCGCGCGCGAAGCGGCGACGGAGGCCGCGAGCGACGGGCTCGCGATGACCTTCGCGCCGATGCTCGACGTCTCGCGCGACCTGCGCTGGGGCCGGACGGCGGAGGGGCCTGGCGAAGACCCATGGATCGCGGCGCGCTTCGCGCGGGCCAAGGTCCGCGGCTTCCAGGGCGACGACCTCGCCGCGCCGACCGCGCTCGCCGGCTGCGCGAAGCATTTCTGCGCCTACGGACCGGTGAACGCCGGCCGCGAATACGCCGCCGTCGACATTTCCGAACGGACGCTGCGCGAAGTCCACCTCCCGGCCTTCGCGGCCGCCGTGGAGGCGAGCGTCGCCTCCGTGATGCCGGCGTTCACGGACCTGAGCGGGATCCCGATGACGGCCCACAAGGCCCTGCTCGAAGGCACGCTGCGCGGCGAATTGGGGTTCGATGGCGTCCTCGTCAGCGACTACAACGCGATCGGCGAATTGATCCGGCACGGCGTCGCGGCGGACCTCGCGGACGCCGCGGCGCTTGCGCTGAACGCCGGAATCGACATCGACATGATGTCCGACGCCTACCGCCGCGGGCTTCCGCTCGCGCTCGAGCGCGGGCGCGTCACGATGGCGCAGGTCGATACCGCGGTTCGCCGCGTGCTGCGCCTCAAGGAGCGACTGGGCCTGTTCGACGATCCGTTCCGGCGCGGCACGGCGCGCGAGACGACGGACGCGCTGGCGAGGCGACGGCAACTGGCGCGGACCGTCGCGGCGCGCGCCATCGTGATGCTGAAGAACGACCGCGACACGCTGCCGCTCGCGGGATCCCTGCGGCGGCTCGCGCTGCTGGGACCGCTCGCGGACGCGGCCGCCGAGATGCGCGGCCCGTGGTGGGCCGCCGGCGGCGAGCCCGAAGGCCACGTCAGCGTGCTCGCCGGCCTGCGGGCCGGATTGCCCGGCGTCGACATCCGGCATGCGAAGGGCGTCGAGATCCTGGGCGACGCTGCCGACGGCATCGAGCAGGCCCTCGCGCAGGCCGACGCCGCGGACGCGGTCGTGCTGTGCCTCGGCGAAGGCTCGACGATGAGCGGCGAGGCCGCCAGCCGTGCCGACCCCGACCTGCCGGGTCGGCAGCGCGCATTTGCGGAAGCGGTGCTGCGGCGCGCCGCGACGCGCGGCATCCCGGCGATCGCGATCCTGTTCTGCGGCCGGCCCCTCGTGATCCCGTGGCTCGCGCGGCAGGCCGACGCCGTGCTCGCGGCCTGGTTCCTCGGCCACGAGACCGGTCACGCGATCGCCGACGTCCTGTCCGGGCGCGTCTCGCCCAGCGGGCGCACGCCGATCACCTGGCCGCGCGTCGTCGGCCAGGCCCCGATTTTCTTCGGCCAGCGGCCGACGGGGCGACCCGCGAACCCGAAGGACCCCTTCACGAGCAAGTACCTGGACGTGCCCAACGAACCGCTCTATCCCTTCGGGCACGGACTGAGCTATGGACGCTTCACGTACACGAACCTGCGTGTTTCCCCGCAGCAGCCTTCGGCCGGCGACACGATCGACGTGCAGGTCGACGTGCGCAACGACGGCGCCCGCACGGCCGAGGAAACCGTGTTCCTTTTCTCGCGCGACAAGGTCGCGAGCGTCACGCGACCGCTGCTGGAACTGCGCGACGTCGGCAAGATCGTGCTGGCGCCGGGCGCCCGCGGCACGGTGCGCCTGTCGTTCGCCGCGACGGATCTGCAGTTTCTCGATCCGGAACTCAACCTGGTGTTCGAGCCCGGCGACGTCGAGATCCTGGTGGGGCCGAATGCGGATCGCGCGACGCTGCTGTCCTGCGTGGTCGACGTGCGGGCCGACGGCGACCGGTCGATGCCGGACCCGGGAAAGAAGGCCTAGGGACTGCCCTCAATTCACGGGTTATATCCCTTCGAAACTTGGGGAAAATTGCACCGTTTTGGCGCAATTTGCGGGCCGGCCGAGGTGGCCGCCACGCGCCGGGTCCGGGCTTTCCCGACTTGGTCCCGCCAAGGCTCACCAAGGCGCACATGCGATGAAACTCGCCCATAAGCTCCTCCTCGCGGTCGGCGTTGCCTCCGGGCTGGTCGCCGCCACCGCGGCCGGCGGAATGGTTCTCCTCGAGCGCGCGAACGACGAGCGCGCAGCCATCTTGCAGCAGGCGGGGGGCCGACAACTGGACGCGGCGCGGCTGATCGTCGTGTTCAAGTTCCAGGTCCAGGAGTGGAAGGACTTCCTGCTGCGCGGCAAGGATCGTGCCGCGCACGACAAGCATTGGGCCGCGTTCGAGGCGCGCGAGCGCGAGGTCGATGAACTGGGCGCCCGGTTGTCGGCGACCCTGACCGATCCGGAATCGCAACGCGTCGTGACGCAGTTCCTCGCCGCCCACAAGGACATGGGCGCGAACTATCGTCTCGGGCGCGACCGCTTCGACGCCGCCGGCTTCGATCCGCAGGCCGGCGACATCGCGGTGAAAGGCATGGATCGAGCGCCGACCGAATTGCTCGCGAAAAGCATCGAGGCGATCGACGCCGATGCGAGGAGGGCGATCACTGACGTCGAGGGCCGCGTCGACCGGATCGCCCGTTGGAGCGGCGCAATGATGCTCGGCGGCCTGCTCCTGGGCATCTTGTCCGGCCTGCCGACGGTTCGTCGAACCACCCGGCAGCTCGGCTCCGAACCGGAACGACTCGCCGCGGTCGCCGCGCAAATCGCTCGCGGCGACCTGGCGCCGGGCGAACAGGACCAGGACCCGGATCCGTCCAGCGTGGCGGGCGCCATGCAGGCGATGCGCGAAGGCCTCGCGGCCATCGTCGGCACCGTGCGCCAAGGCGTCGACTCCGTCACGACGGCGGCATCGCAGATCGCCAGCGGCAACCAGGACCTGAGCGGACGGACCGAGGAACAGGCGACGGCGCTGGAGCAGACGGCGGCGGCGCTGGAAGAGCTCTCGGCGACCGTCAAGCGCAGCGCGGAGCGCGCCGGCCAGGCCAAGGAACTCGCGAACGCCGCGCTCAAGTCGGCGAGTGACGGCGGTGTCGTCGTCGATCAGGTCGTCGCGACGATGGCCGAAATCAGCGAATCGAGCGGCCGGATCGCCGAGATCACGACGGTCATCGACGGCATCGCGTTCCAGACGAACATCCTGGCGCTGAATGCCGCGGTCGAAGCCGCGCGCGCCGGAGAACAAGGGCGCGGCTTCGCCGTCGTCGCCGGCGAAGTCCGCTCGCTCGCGCAGCGCTGCGGGCTGGCGGCGCGCGACATCAAGAAACTGATCGGCGAGTCCGGAGACCGCGTCGCGGCAGGCTCGCGCATGGTGGCCGACGCGGGCCATGCGATTCGCGGGGTGCGGCAGCAGGCGCAGGATGTCAGCCAACTGATCGCCGAGATCGCCGCGGTCACGCACGAGCAATCATCGGGTATCACGCAGATCAACGACGCGGTGGCGCAGATGGATCGCACGACCCAGCAGAATGCGGCGCTGGTCGAGGAGTCGGCCGCAGCGGCCGGCAGCCTGCGCGCGCAAGCCGAAACGCTGCATCGCGCGACCGCCGTCTTCAGCGTCTGACCGGCGCCGGCACCGGGCGGCGCGTCGCGCCCTCCGGCCACCGCGCGCGCCAGCGGGGAAGGGGTGGGGGAGAGGGCCCGCGCCCCAACTCCGGAATTGCCTCGCGGCGGCCTTCCTATTCCCGCATTAAGCCCGGACCCGCTCCCTCTAGAGTCGCCTCCTGCGGAGCCGCGTTGCGCCGGCGGCGCGCGCCGCTCCCGCGTCCATGGAGAGCTCGATGCTTCTGCGTACCAAGCTGCTCGCCGGCTTCGGACTGTGCGCCGCACT
>DATKPC010000023.1:0-29896 GCA_035524275.1 Burkholderiaceae bacterium | reverse complement strand
GCGGTTCGCGATCAGGTCGACGACGGCCTCGCCGTAGGTGAACGGCAGCCGGTGGCCGCGGCCGATGCGCTCGGCGATCCGGCCGAGCTGCAGCCGGATGATGGCGCCGAGCATGGCGTCGTCGAGCGGGTAGTACGGGATCGTCACGAGCCTCCCGAGCAGCGCCGGCGGGAAGACCTGGAGCAGCGGCGCGCGGATCGCCTTCGCGATGTCGTCAGGATCAGGGACGCGCTGCGGATCGCGGCACATCCGCGCGATCAGCTCGGTGCCGACGTTCGTCGTGAGGAGGATCAGCGTGTTCCTGAAGTCGATGGCGCGCCCCTCGCCGTCCTCCATCCAGCCCTTGTCGAAGACCTGGAAGAACAGCTCATGGACGTCCGGGTGCGCCTTCTCGACCTCGTCGAGAAGCACGACGCTGTAGGGCCGCCGGCGCACCGCCTCGGTGAGGACGCCGCCCTCGCCGTAGCCGGCGTATCCGGGCGGAGCACCCTTGAGCGAGGAGACGGTATGCGCCTCCTGGTACTCGCTCATGTTGATCGTGATGAGGTTCTGCTCGCCTCCGTAAAGCGCGTCGGCAAGCGCGAGCGCGGTCTCGGTCTTGCCGACGCCGGACGTGCCGGCCAGCAGGAAGACGCCCACCGGCTTGCGCGGATCGTCGAGCCCGGCGCGTGCCGTCTGGATGCGGCGCGCGATCATCTCCAGCGCATGGCGCTGGCCGATGATCCGTTGCGACAGCGCGTCGGCGAGCCGCAGGACGCTCTGGACGTCGTCGCGGACCATCCGCCCCACCGGGACACCGGTCCAGTCCTGGACGATGCTGGCGACCGCCTGCCGGTCCACGGTCGGAAGGATCAGCGGGTCTTCCCCCTGCTCCCGGGCCAGGTCGGACTGCAGCGCACGCAGTTCCGCGCGCAGCGCGGCGCTCGATGTTTCGTCGCCCGACGGCGCCGGCGCGCCGTGCGCCGGATCATCGACACGGCCGGCCTCCGTCCGCAGGCGGGCGCGCAGCCCGAGGATCCGCTCGACGAGCCGCTTCTCGACGGCCCAGCGCGACTCCAGCGCCGCCAGCCGCGCCCGTTCCGCGACCAGGCGTTGCGCCGTGACTTGCGCGCGGTCCGCGGTGTCGATTCCGATCGCGCGTTCGCGCCCGATGATCTCGAGCTCTGTCTGCAGCGACGCGATCGCGTTGCGCGCATCGTCCACCGCGGCCGGCGTCGCGTGCTGGCTCACCGCGACCCGCGCGCACGCGGTGTCCAGCAGGCTCACCGCCTTGTCGGGCAGCTGGCGTGCCGGGATGTAGCGATGCGACAGGCGCACCGCGGCGTCGAGCGCCTCGTCGAGCACCTGGACCCGGTGGTGCCGCTCCATCGTCGAGGCGACGCCGCGCATCATCACGATCGCCTCGTCTTCGGTCGGCTCGCGCACGGCCACGACCTGGAAGCGCCGCGTCAGCGCCGGGTCCTTCTCGATGTGCCGCTTGTATTCCGCCCACGTCGTCGCCGCGATCGTCCGCAGCGTCCCGCGCGCGAGCGCCGGCTTCAGCAGGTTCGCGGCGTCGCCGGTTCCGGCGGCGCCGCCCGCGCCGATCAGCGTATGCGCCTCGTCGATGAAGAGGATCACCGGTCGGGTCGCGGCCTGGACCTCGTCGATCACCTGGCGCAGCCGGTCCTCGAACTCGCCCTTCATCCCGGCGCCGGCCTGCAGCAGGCCGACGTCGAGCGCAAGGACCCGTACCTCCTTCAGCGCCGGCGGGACGTCGCCGGCGACAACGCGCTGCGCGAATCCTTCGACAACGGCCGTCTTGCCGACGCCGGCCTCGCCGGTGAGGATCGGGTTGTTCTGCCGTCGCCGCAACAGGATGTCGATGACCTGGCGGATCTGCTCGTTGCGGCCGACGATCGGATCGAGCCGGCCGGCGCGCGCCTGCGCGGTCAGGTCGATCGTGTAGCGCTGCAGCGCGTCTCCGCCGGCCGGCTTCATCGCGACGCCGGCCTCATCGTATCCGGTCGCCGTGCTTCCGCCGGCGCGGTCGGCGGCCTGCTCCGGCGAGCCGGCCGTGATGCGGACGAACTCCTCGACGAGCGCATCGTGGCGGATCCGCGCGAATTCGCCCGACATCGCATGCAGCAGGCCGCGCAGCGTCGGCGTCTTCAGGATGCCGACCAGCAGGTGCCCCGTCGTGATCCGCGTCGCGCCGAACATCAGGCTGCCGTAGACCCAGCCGCGCTCGACCGCCTCGTCGACATGGGTCGACAGGTCCGCGACGGATGTCGCGCCGCGCGGCAGCCGGTCGAGCGCCGCCGTCATGTCGCGCGCGAGCTTCCCGGCATCGAGCTCGAACCGGCGCACGGCGCGTTGCAGGTCGGAATCCGGAAGTTGCAGGATCTGGTGGATCCAATGCACCAGTTCGACATAGGGATTGCCGCGCAGGCGGCAGAACGTCGTGCTGGCCTCGATCGCCCGGTAGGCGACGGCATCGAGCTTCCCGAACAGCGCGCGGCGACTGATTTCACTCATGTTGATTCCCGGTTGATCGTGTCGACTTGGTCATAAGGATTGCCGTGGCGTCCATCGCCTGGCGTCCCGGCGTCAGCTGTCCACGGCCGCCGGCGAGCCGGGGCGGACGAAGTGGTCGGCGTCGCGGCACGGCGCACGGCACGCGAGCCACGCATCGCGGCCCAGCCGCCGTTCGCTCCCCAGGCGCAGGCGGGGGACCTGCGTGCGCGCGAGGACCAGCTGCACGTCCCACGCATGGCCGTCGCCGACATGGAGGCGCACCCAGTCGTTGAGACGCCTCCAGCTGGTGCCGCCCGGAAGGAAATCACGGAAGCGGGCGAAGTCGAGCGGCCCGACGACGACGCGGAACTTGTGCTGCACGTTCCACGTCGCGCGCCCCAGCACCGCGCCGCCCCCGAGGCGATGCCCGTGGCGCAACGCGCCGAGGCGCGTCCGCTCGCGGTCCGGCAGCGGGAGCCAATGGCCGACGAACTGGCGCACCGCGACCGGAACGCCGAAGTAGTCGCCGAGAATCGCCGTCAGCCCCTCGGCACCGCGCCGGCGATCCGCGAGCCACCCGGCGAAGTGCAGTTTCGCCGTGTCCGGGACGGCATCGCGACCGCGAAGCGCTTCGAGGCCCAGCCCCGCGAGCGCGGCCATGCGCGTGCCGAAATGATCGGCATCCGGCCGGTCGAAGCTCGCCGTCGGCTGCGCGCTCGCCCACGCGCGGTACAGCAGCGAGAGCATCCGATGGTGGAACAGGTCGAGGAATCGCGCCCATGCCGGGTCGCCCGCATGGCGCTCGCGGTCGCGAACGAATTCGGTGAAGTGCGCCGGCATCGGTCCGTTGGCGCCGAGGAGCCCGAAGAAATTGACGAGCACGCGTGGCCTCGCGCCTGCCGCGTCGACGGCCGCGAGCATCGACGGCGTGAACGCGAGGCTCGGCTGCTGCCCGAGCCGCACCGGATCCTCGGCGGCGCGGCGAGACTCGCCGACGCGCGGCAGCGCCCGGTTCTCGCATTCGACGCGGCGCAACGCGGCGAAGAACCCATAGCGCGCCGGGTCCGCCTTCAGGTCCGCGAGCGGGTCTACAACGTCGCGCACAGTCCGCTCCGCGCCGGCCACCGGACGAGTTCGCCGCGCGTCGTCGAGCGCAGCACCGTCTCGGTGAACGAGTTGATCGATGCGATCCTCGCCAGGAACCGCTCCAGCACCGCGCCGAGGACGAGGACGCCCGTCCCCTCGTAGGCGGTCTCGTCGAACGTGACGCTGACCTCGATGCCACGGCCGTGCGCCAGCGGGCCCGGCCCCGGGATCCGGCGGACGATCGGCCGCGCCGCGACGTCGACGATGCCCTCGACCTGCCGCAGCCCGATCGGGTCGCCCGGCCGCACGTAGAGACGCAGTGTTTCGCGCAGCGACTCGGCGCCGCGACCGAACCCGTCGCCGACGAGCAGGTGATTCAGCGACAGGTGACTGGCGATGCGCCAGGCGTTCGCGCCGCCGGCATGCGACTCGGCCGGTGCGGTCGGCCCGGCGACGCAGCGGACGGCCTTGACCGGCGCCGCGGAATCGAGCGTGAAGTCGGTGGCTCCGGCGCCCAACGCGATGCCGAGCGGCAGGTCGCGATTCGTGCACAGCGCCTCGATGCCGAGTTGCCGCAGGTCGCTGCGCAGCGGCGCAGCAGCCGGATCGACGAGGCTGATGAAGCATTCGTGGCCGCGATAGGCGGACCGCGAGGCGCGCGGCGGCGTCGCCGTGCCCGACGTCGCCGTCGCGCGCGGCTCGCGCCGCACCTGGTAGTACGCGCCAGGCGCGGCGGCGTCGAGGTCGTGGGCGCGATAGAACGGGCGGAACTGCTGCACGGCCTGCGCGCCGCTGCCGTAGCCGGTGACGCCCGAGATCCGGTACACCTCGTAGTCGGCGGGACGCGTGCGATCCGCGACGACATGGAACTCCGTCTGCTGCGTCGTGACCGCAACGCGGTCGAGGCGCTTCGGGAAGAGGTTGATCGCCGGCGTGCAATGCAGCGCCAGTTGGTCCGCGGTGACGCCGCGCTCCAGCGCCGGCTGCAGGTCGTCGAAAAGAATGACGACGTCGAGTTCGTTGCCTGCGCAGCGGCGCACGGCGCGCTGCAGCCCGTCGATCGCGGTGAACAGGAACCGCTGCGGGAATGCGAAGTACTCCTGCAGCAGGCGATAGCCGCTGAACGTCCGCGCGCAGGCCGGCAGCAGGCCCTCGTCGACCTCGAAACCCGGCTGGCGGATCGCCTCGGCGCCGAGCGGCTCGATCCATGCGGCCGATTCGTCCGCGGGCATCGCGACGACGCCCAGCGCCCGCGCATGGATCTCCTCGTGCAGCCGCGCCGCGACCGCATCGCCGCCGCGAAGATGCAGCGACAGCGCATCGAGCTGCAACGCGCGCATCGGCAACCCGGCACCGGATCGCAGGCGCACGCGCAGCGCGGCCTTCACCGGCCCGAAGCGCCGCAGGTCCAGACCGCCCATCTCGCCGCGATAGGCGAGATAGTCGGCGCGGGAGATCGACAGCGGCCAGAGCGTCGTCGCCTGCGCGGTGCGAAATTCGCAGGACGCCAGTTCCCCACTCGCCGGAACGCTGCGCAGCGCCGTGTCGCGTGGCAACACGTAACCGGCCGCGAGGCTGCCTTGATCGAGGTCCGGCTGGAACTGCACGACGGCCATCGACGGCGTCGGCGCCAGGTGCAGCGGATGCACGAGGTCCAGCAGGTGTTCCGTGAATTGCGGGAACGACGCATCGATCTTCAGTTGCACGCGCGCCGCGAGGAAGCTGAAGCCCTCCAGCAGGCGTTCGACGTAGGGATCGGCGCACGCCTGCGCGTCGAGGCCGAGGCGACCGGCGATCTTCGGGAATTCGCGCGCGAATTCGCCGCCCATTTCCCGCAGGTGCTGCAGTTCCGCCTCGTACAGCCGGAGAAACGTCGCATCCATGTCCAGGCTCCCGCCGCCGATTCAGCGCGCTGGGGCGGCCGTCGGGCCGCCCTCGGCGACGAGGATCTCGCCGCCCTCCAGGTCGATCTCCGCCGTCACGCGGAGGCGTTCGGGCACCGGCTGGCACCACAGGTCGCCGCAGACCTCGAAGACGAGGCGATTGCCCTCCGGCGCCGCATCGGCTGCCCACGCGCGAACCTCGAGCGATTCGCGCAGGATCCGCGGCTCGAAGTCGCGGATCGCCTTCCGGATCCGATGCTCGACTTCATGCATGTCGAGCCCGGAAACGCAGCGTCCGGCCATTTCCGGCAGTCCGAAGTTGACGACGGAGGCCGCGGCCCGCGGATAGGCGGCGAGATCCTGCACGGCCCCCAGGCCCGATGAGTTGAGCAGCCAACCGAGGTCGCGAAGCACGGACCGCCGCAGTTCGCGGACCGGAACCTCGCGACGCTCGCCGCCGTCGCGCGGCTGCGCCGGCGCCTCGTCCGTCAGGCGGTCGAGCAGGGAGCACCGCACGCGCGTGCGATGGGGGGCGTCGGACATCGTCGGCCTCGGCGGCGGTTCGGCGACGCGGCGCGTCAGGCGGCCCACTTCTCGTTCTTGAAGCGGTCCCATCCCTTCGGGGTGCCGGTCGTGATCTTGGCGCCGTCGAAGGCGTTGTACTGGTACGAGATCTTTTGGAAATGCACCTTGAACGTCTCGGTCGGCTGGTCGTCGCCCTGGCCCGACAGCTTGTACGACGTGATCAGCGGCTGGTCGAGGAGGATGATCAGGTAGACCTGGTCCGCGTGGTCGACGCCCCCGGTCTGGATGAAGTGGATCTCCGCCTTGCCGAGCGACTTGCCGGCGACGGCCTGGATGAACAGTTCCGAGGACGAGAAGTCGGTCGGGCGTTCGAATTCGATGTCCTCGAACTTCGCGACGCTCGGGCTGCGGCCATCGCCGCTGACGTGGATGTCCCGCGCGACGTCGATGCTGCAGTTGTTGATGGGGATCCAGTGCTCGTGCTTGTGCACCTTGGACGAGCCTTTGATCGGGGTCTCGAACTTCAGGAGGATCATTTGCGTTGCCTCGCTTTCATGCCGGCCGGGGACCGGACCGGGTCAGGGGTGGGGGATGGCTGCTTTGCGTTCCGCGTCAGGCGACGGCAGCGTCGTCAGGCCTGCCTCGCCGACGGCAGCTTCGCCACCAGGCGCAGGGACACGGTGAGCCCCTCGAGCTGGTAGTGCGGCCGCAGGAAGAACTTCGCCAGGTAGTAGCCCGGATTGGCCTCGTCCTCCTCGACGAGGACCTCGGCGGCCGCGAGAGGCCGGCGCGCCTTGTCGTCGTCGGTCGCCGTCGCCGGATTGCTCTCGACGTACTGGCCGATCCAGTTGTTGAGCCAGGTCTCCATCTCGGAGCGCTCCTTGAACGACCCGACCTTGTCGCGCACGATGCACTTCAGGTAGTGCGCGAAGCGGCAGATCGCGAACAGGTAGGGCAGGCGCGCGCCGAGGTTCGCGTTCGCCGTCGCATCCGCGTCGTCGTATTCCTGGGGCTTGTGCAGCGACTGCGCGCCGATGAACGCCGCGAGGTCGGTGTTCTTCTTGTGGACGAGCGGCATGAAGCCGTTGCGCCCGAGCTCGGCTTCGCGCCGGTCGCTGATCGCGATCTCGGTCGGACACGTCATGTCGACGCCGCCGTCGTCCGACGGGAAGGTATGGACCGGAAGCCCGGCGACGGCGCCACCGGACTCGATGCCGCGGATCTGCGAGCACCAGCCATAGATCTTGAACGCGCGGTTCACGTTGACGGCCATCGCGTAGGCGGCGTTGGCCCAGGCATACTTCGCCGGATCCCCCGCGGTGTCTTCCTCGAAGTCGAATTCCTCGACCGGGTTCGCCTTTGCGCCGTACGGCGCCCGCGCCAGGAAGCGCGGCATCGTCATGCCGACGTAGCGCGCGTCGTCCGACTCGCGGAACGAGCGCCAGGCCGCGTGCTCCGGCGTCTGGAAGAGCTTGGTCAGGTCGCGCGGGTTTGCGAGCTCCTGCCACGAGTCCATCAGCATCACCGACGGATCCGCCGCCGTGAGCAGCGGCGCGTGGGCCGCCGCCGAGATCTTCGCCATCGAGGCGAGCAGGTCGACGTCCTTCGGGCTGGCGTCGAAGTAGTAGTCGGCGACGACGGCGCCCAGCGGTTCGCCGCCGAACTGCCCGTACTCCTCCTCGTACATCTTCTTGAAGATCGGACTCTGGTCCCACGCCGTGCCCTTGAATTTCTTCAGCGTGCGTGCCAGCTCGTTCTTCGAGACGTTGAAGACCTTGATCTTGAGCTGGTCGTCGGTCTCGGTGTTGCTCACGAGGTGGTGCAGTCCGCGCCACGCGCTTTCGAGCGCCTGGAACCGCGGCGCGTGCAGGATCTCGGTGACCTGCGCCGTGAGCCTGGCGTCGATCGCGGCGATCATCCCCTCGATCGTCGCCAGGACGTCGCCCGGGACGCGCCGCGCGTCCACGAGCGCCTGCTCGGCCAGCGTTCGCACCGCGGCGTCGATGGCCGCCTGCGCCTGGTCGGTCCGCGGTCGGAACTGCTTCTGCAGCAGGTTCGCGAAGTCGCCTGCGTCCAGCGTAGCGTGCGCGGCCTGCCCGACCGCGGGCTGCGGCGCCTGTTGCGTCGTCGTTTCCATGTCGTCTCTCCGTCCGGGCCCGCGACTCATTCCTGCGGCTGCGGCGCGGCAGCCATCGCCTGCAGCAGCGCCGGGTCCTGCAGCATCCGCTCGATCAGCTCCTCGGCGCCCGCCTTGCCGTCCATGTAGGTCAGAAGGTTCTTGAGCTGGTTGCGCGCCTCCAGGAGGAGGCGCAGCGGCTCGACCTTTCGCGCGATCGCGGCGGGCGCGAAGTCCTCGAGGCTCTCGAACGTCATCTCGACGCCCAGCTGCCCCTCGCCCGTCAGCGTGTTGCGGACCTGCACCTCGACGCGCGGCCGCGTGGCCTTCAGGCGCTCGTCGAAGTTGTCGACGTCGATCTCCATGAACTTGCGTTCGGCGACCGGCGCGAGCGGCTCCGCCGGCTGCCCCGACAGGTCCGCCATCACCCCCATCACGAACGGGATCTGGACGCGCTTCTGCGCGCCGTAGATCTCGACGTCGTATTCGATCTGCACGCGCGGCGCGCGATTGCGCGCGATGAACTTCTGGCTGCTTTCCGTGGCCATCCTGCTGCTCCGTCTTCCCGGTGCGCGACTCCGAGCGCGCGTTCGTCTTCCGTGGCCTGTCGTGGTCGCGCGCCCGGCGGCGTCGACTCAGATTCCACCCAGTTGTCGGATCTGTGCGGCCGCGTCGGGCGCCAGTTCCTCGATAAGTTCCAGAAAGTCCATCGCGACGAGGCGCCGGACCCGCGAAAGAATAAGCGGGACCGGGCTCGAAGGCTCGTGACTTAGGTAATAGGCGCGGATCGAATCGATCGCGCGCTCGACGTCGGCGCGGCCTGCGCAGGCCGGGATGCCCTCGGCGGGCGCGACGCTCCACGGCCGCGCCGACGCCGCGCCGGCGCCGTCCGCGACACCCTCCGCCGCCTGGTCCGCCGCGCGCTGGCCCAGCCGCTCGGCGAAGACATCCGCGGCCTGCCGCAGTTGCGTGGCCAGCGGCTCCAGGTCGATCGCCTGTCCGGCGCCGACCCTCTCCGTCAGCGTCGCCTCGATCCCCGCGACCGCGCGGAGCGCCGTTTGCAGGGATGCGGAGGTCCCCTGCAGGTCGCCGACGTCGGCCGCCCGGAACGCCGCCGCGATCAAGGCCTCCGTCGCCGGGTCCTCGCCGTCGGCCGCCTCGGCCGTGCCGGCCGCCTCATCCAGGTCGCGCAGCGTCACGCGGCCCGCGGCCGGCACGTCGACGAGCGCCGCCTTGCGCAGCGACTGCAGCATCGTCGCGCGGTCCACGAGTCCGGCCAGGCAGTTGACGCGGCTCGTCGGATCGCCGGCTTCGTCCGGTTCCGCACACGGATGGACATGTTCCCAGCGCTCCGCGACGAGCCGCGCGATCAACTCCAGCGCGGTCGCGAAGCCGGCGATGCCGTCGACCTCGAGCTGCGCGCGCGCCAGCGACACCGCAATCCGCAGGTCGAGCGTGCGCGCGAGCAGCGCGGCGCCGGCCTCGGCGACCGCCGGCCAATCCGGCGCCTCGGCCGGAAGGATCGTGTCGCCGATCTGCACTTCGTCGCGACCGCGGACGAGTCTCTCGAATTCCAGGTAGTCCGCGTCGTACTCCAGGTTGTCGCCGCACGGCGCGTCGGCCGCCTTGTCGCGCAGCAGGTCATCGAGGTCGAGGTAGGGCATTCGCAGAGCTCCCGCATCGTGCCGGACGCGTCATCCGGTCCGCGGCCGGTGGCCGGGCGGGGCGAATCATCGTCGCGGACCGCGGATCGATCAGGTGCCGAAAGTCACGTCGGATCCGGTCGGCCCGGATGACTTTCGGCACCTGATCGCGGGCCCGGCCGCGCCTACCTTGGCGTCCGGCCGCGGCGCGATCGGCGCGCCGCATTCCCTGAAGGAGAAACGCGGAATGCCCAACATCAACGACATGCTCAAGGACGCCCGGAAGGACCTCAAGGACTACACGAACGGCGTGCAGCTCGTCGACAGCGCGATCGACCAGGCGACGAAGGACCTCGGTGAATACGGCAAGGCGAAGGCACTGCTCGGCGCCGCGGTGCGCAGCATGCTCGGCATCAGCCGGCAGCTGGAGGACAACGTCAAGGGACTGAACAAGTCGTTCTCCGATTTCAAGAAGAACAAGGCGCTGGTCGTCGCGCAGGCGGACAAGAACGACTACGCGAAGATCGAGGACGGCTACACCGATGCGATCCGCGACTGCATGAAGGGCTGCAGGCAGATCGACGACATGCTGAAGAAGCTGGAGCCCCTCATCTGATGCGCGGCGCCATGACTTTCGGCACCTGATCCGGCGGCCGACGGCCGCTAACTTCCCGTCCCGTCCGCACCGACCGTTCCGATCGATGCCCGACGGGACCGATGCCGGCGCGGCACGCCGGCGTCTCCTGAACCTCATCGAAAGCGAGTGACGACATGACCACCATGAACATGGCCGCAGACACCGTGAAGCAGATCGCCTCGGCGGTCCAGGCGCTGGACCGGAACGCGAAGGAGCGCGCCGCGACCCTCGCCTCGGCGCAGAAGGCGAAGGGCGGCAGCGCGAACGAGCGCAAGGCGCAGGTCCCGAACCTCGAAAAGGCGCGGGCCGCCGCCGAAACCGACCGCCGTCGGATCAACGAGTGCCTGACCAGGCTGGCGCAGCAGTCCAAGGACATCGACAGGTCGCCGGAGCGGCCGGTCGCGGCCAAGCTCAAGACGACGCTGGCCGACGCGGACTCGAAGATCGTCCCGGCGATCCGCCAGCTCGACGAAGTCATCAAGGCGATGCGGGCCTGAACGGGCGCCGCACCGACGACGAAGGGAAGGCGACGATGGGCAATACGACGATCTGGGCGGCCGAACTCGACCGCCGCATGAGCTACAAGTCGAAGACGCTGCCGAACCTGAAGGGTTACCGGCTGGCGATGCAGGTCGACGACAAGGTCGGGGACATCCTGAAGGCCGACCGCGACGGGCCGCGGCAACAGCAGGCGATGGTCGACGACGCCAACAAGGCGATGAGCGAGCTGGTCGGCCGCGTCGAATCCGGGCTCAGGAACCTGGATTCGAAATACGCGGCGGCGAACGACGCGGCGCGCCGGTCGCTCGTTTCCGATTTCGAGAAGATGCTCGACGGCGAGGTGAAGGGCCTCGGCATCGTCCTGGGCGGCATCCCGGAGAAGCGCTGGGACGCGTGGGTCAGGACGAAGAAGGAATACCGGATGTACCGGATCAAGTCGGCCGGCTCCGTCGCTGCCGGCTCGATCGGCGTCGTCGCCGGCGTCGCGTCGATGCCCGCCGCCGTCGTGACCGGCGGCGCGACGCTCGCGTTCAGCATCGTCGGCACCGTCCGCTCCAGCATCTCGCTGGCGCAGACCCTGTGCAAGCTTTGGATCGAGGCGGAGGCGATCCAGGCCAAGCTTGTCCGCAGCGTCGATGCGATGAACGAGATCTACCGCCGGAAGGGGCCGCAGGCACTGGGCGCGGGCTCGGTCGCGTCGACGGCGGTCAACACCGTTCTCGGGCTGGATCTCGCGCCGAACCTCAAGACGCTGTCGGCGGACTGCGAGCTGTGGGGCAACAAGCTGAAGGGCATCGACGTCAACGCCGGCGATGCCGCGGCGAAGGCGGTCGAGCTGCTGGATTCGACCGACAGGCTCGAGGCGCAGCTCAAGGCCTCGAAGTCGAAGGATGCCGGCAAGACCCTCGACAAGCTGCGCAAGATGCGCACGCTGATCGACAAGAGCCTCGAGGCGTGCCACGCGCAGTCCGCGCGCTGCGAGCGCGGCCGCGAACTGCGGGAAAAGTACGAGGAGATCATCGCCGGCCTCAAGGCCGCCGAACCGAAGTGGGCCGTCGTCTTCGACAAGCTGATACCGGCGGCGGCGAACCTCGCGCTGGCCGGCGCGTCGGCCGGCCATGGGATCGCGGAGGCCAAGGACACGTACGACGTCCTGAAGGAGGTCGGCGGCCTCGGCGTCGAGATCGCCTCGACGGTCAAGGAACTGAAGGACTGACGACGATGAAACCTGCCGGCAGCCTCCCGGAGTCCGGGCGGGTGGATCCCGACCACACCGTGATCGTCCCGCGCCCCGGCGCGCGACGCTTCACGGCGGCGGCGACCGTGCGCGCGAGCCAATGGCCGCCGGCCCCGGAGCCGCTCGTCGCGTCGCAGGCCGCGCCCGGTACGGCGCCGCCGGACGCCGCGACGCCGGCGGGCCGCCGCGGCCTGGCCGGTGCCCGCAACGCACTGCTCGACGCGGCGCAACCGCTGCTCGACCTCGCGGTGCCGCTGCGGACCGCGGCCGCTGTCGCCGACATCGACGCGCTGCGTGCGCGCCTCGTCCAAGGCGTCCGCGAGTTCGAAGCGGCAGCCCGGGCCAGCCGGGCCGACCTCGTCGCCATATCGAGCGCGCGCTACGCGCTGTGCACGCTGCTCGACGAGGCCATCGCGGGCACGCCGTGGGGCGACGAGGCCTGGTCGGCGCGCAGCCTGCTGGTGACATTCCACAACGAGGCCTCGGGCGGCGAGAAGTTCTTTGCCATCCTCGATCGGCTGCAGGGCGATCCGCGCGCGAACATCGACGCGCTCGAACTGTTCCACGTCTGCCTGGCGCTCGGATTCGAAGGACGGTACCGCCTCGTCGACGGCGGGCGCGATCGCCTTTCGGCCGTGCGCGAGCATCTGTGGTCGACGATCCGCGTCGAGCGTGCCGCGGCCGACAACGCGTTGTCGCCGCGCTGGGCGGGCGTCGTCGACGGACGCAATCCCATGCTGCGCGCGGTCCCGCTGTGGGTCGCCGCCGCGGTGGCGGGCACGTTGCTCGTCGGGCTGCACCTTGCGCTGTCGCTGCGACTGAACGAGGCCTCGGATCCGGTCTTTGCGCGACTGCACCGCGTCAGCCTCGCCAGCGAGGCCCCGCCGCCTCCGGCGCCGGCCGTCGCGCCGAGGCTGGCGCAGATCCTCGCGCGGGAGATCGCGGCCGGACTCGTCGGCGTCACGGAAACCACGCGCGCTTCGACGGTGACGCTGCACGGGGACCGGCTCTTCGCGTCCGGGAGCGACATCGTCGCTGCCGACACCGTGCCTGTCGTCGAGCGCATCGCCGAGGCCCTGAAGAACCTGCCCGGGCGCGTCGCCGTCGTCGGCCACACCGATGACCAGCGCATCGCGTCGGCGCGCTTCCCGTCGAACTGGCACCTGTCGGTTGCGCGCGCCCGCTCGGTGATGACGATCCTGGCGACGCGGACCGGAACGCCGGACCGCTTCGTCGCCGAGGGCCGCGCCGATACCGAGCCGCTGGTGCCGAACGACAGCGCAACGAACCGCGCCCGCAACCGCCGGGTCGAGGTGATCATCGCCGCGCCCGGTTCCTGAACCTTACACGCAGACACCGCATTTCGACGAGCCGACGACATGAAGAGAATCCTCGGGTGGATGAAGAAGACGTGGGTGCTGTCGCTTGCGGGCGTGCTGGCCGTAGCGCTGATCCTCTGGTATGACGGGCCGCTCGTCTCGTTCGCCGGCCATGCGCCGCTTGAATCGCCGGATCGGCGCGGAGCGCTCGTCGGCATCCTGTTCGCCGCCTGGGGGCTTTACCAGGTCGGGCGCCGCATCGCCGGCCGATTCGCCGACCTCAGGATTTCGCGCGGGATCGGAGCGCCGGGCGCCGGCGCGGCGCCGCGGCCCGGCGAGGCGCAGCAGCACGACGACGAGGGCCAGGGGCAGGCCGCACGGCATGCGGCGGCGGGACGCGCAGCGCAGGACGCCGCGGCGGAGGTCGACGCGCTGACGCGCCGCTTCCGCGAGGCGCTGGCGACGCTGCGCACGGCGCGCGGCGCGCGCCGATTCGGCGGCCAGTACCTGTATCTGATGCCGTGGTACCTGATCGTCGGCGCGCCGGGCGCCGGCAAGACGACGGCGCTGTTGAATTCGGGCCTCGGCTTCCCGCTCGGCGAGACGTTCGGCCGCGCCGCCGTCCACGGCGTCGGCGGCACGCGCCACTGCGACTGGTGGTTCACCGACGAGGCGGTCCTGCTGGATACGGCCGGCCGCTTCACGATGCAGGAAAGCGACGCCGACGTGGATCGCGCGGCATGGCATGGCTTCCTCGCGCTGCTGCGAAAGCATCGGCGGCGGCGCCCGATCAACGGCGCGATCGTCGCGGTCTCCGCGATGGACCTGCTGCGCCAGACGACCGCCGGGGCGAGGACGCACGCGGCGAAGATCCGGGCGCGGATCCAGGAACTGCATCAGCAACTCGGAATCCGCTTCCCGGTCTATGTCCTCGTCACCAAATGCGACCTGCTTGCCGGCTTCGCCGAGTTCTTCGACGACCTGGATGCGGAACAGCGCGCGCAGGTCTGGGGCGCGACGTTCGCGATGCCCGACTCCGGCGGCGACGACCGCAGCCTCGCAGGCTTCGCCGCGGATGCCGGTGCGCTCGTCGATCGGCTGCAGCAGCGATCGATGGCTCGCCTGCTGCAGGAGCGCGACCTCGGGCGGCGCGCCAGGATCCACGGCTTTCCGCAACAGGTCGCGAACCTCACGGCGCTGCTGGCGCCCTTTCTCGCGGACGCCTTCGGGTCCAGCCGCTACGAAGAGCGCGCGCTCCTTCGCGGCGTCTATTTCACCAGCGGCACGCAGGACGGACATCCGGTCGACCGGGTCGTCGCGCGACTCGCCGCGTCGTTCGGCATCGATGGCGCGGCGCCCGGCGAACGCGACAGCGTCCGCCCGCACCGCGACGTTCCGACCGCCGCCGGCCAGTTCGCTGGGCGAAGCTATTTCCTGACGCGCCTGTTGCGCGACGTGATCTTCCGCGAATCCGGGTTGGCGGGCTCGAACCTGCGGCTGGAGCGCCATCGCCTCCGGATCCAGCGTGCCGCATGGCTGGCGGCGGCGGCGAGCGTCGCGTCGCTCGCGACGGGCCTCCTCGTGAGCTATGAGCGGAATACCGCGTACGTCGGCGAGGTCGAATCGCAGGCGGTGGCGATCGAGGCGGCGGCAAGGCACCTGCCGGCCACGTCCGACATTCGCGACGACCTTCCGCTGCTGGATGCCGCGCGCGACCTGCCGGGGGGCTATGCCGATCGCGACCGCGGCGTCCCGCTGCTGTCCGGTCTTGGCCTCTACCAGGGGGACAAGCTGGGTTCGGAAGCGCAGCGTCTCTACGCGCGCGTGCTGCGGCAGGCGCTGCTGCCGCAACTCGTCGTTCGACTCCACGATCAACTGGCCCGCGGCGACGCCAACCGGCCGGACGCGCTGTACGCGTTGTTGCGCGTCTACCTGATGCTGGCCGACCGTAGCCACTTCGACGCCGACGAAGTCCGGGCATGGGCGGTCGCCGAGGCCGAGCGCGTGGCGGGGAAGGACGCGACCGAGGACCAGCGCCGTTCGCTTGCCGGGCACGTCGAGGCGCTGGCGCAGCACCTGCTGCAGGGCGAACCCGTCGCGCTGGACGGCGACGTCGTCGCCGCGGCCCGGCACGCGCTCGCGCGTGTCCCGCTGTCCGCGCGCCTCTACGCGACCCTTCAGCGCCGCGTGCAGCTCGCGCGCATACCGGGGTTTTCGGTGGCCGCCGCCGGTGGGCGGGATGCCTCGATCGTGTTCGCACGGCGCAGCGGCGAGCCGCTCACCGGCGGCATCGAGGGCCTGTATTCGCCCGAGGGCTACAGGGCCCTGCTGGCCGCGATCGATCCGGCGATCGCGCAGGTCGGACGCGACGGCTGGGTCGTCGGCGACGCCGATCCGGTGGCGACGCCCGGCGAAATGGAATCGCTGCGCGGGGAGATCCTGGAGCTCTACTTCCAGGACTACATCGCGCAGTGGGACCGATTTCTCGCCGACATCGGCGTCGTGCCGCTCGCAAACCTCGACCAGGGCGCCCGCATCGTGAACCTGCTCGCGCAGCCGGATTCGCCGCTGAAGAAATTCCTCGTCGCGGCGTCGAAGGCGACGACACTGCCGGTCGTCGTCGCGACCGGAGGGCTCGCCGATGTCGTCAAGGGCAAGCTCGGCGACGTCCGCAAGCGATTCGAGGGCGCGATCGCCGCCGCCGACGCCGCGACCGCCGCCGGCGAAGCCGATGCCGGCACCGCGCCGCGCGATCCGGTCGCGCTGCATTTCGACGCGCTGCATCGCCTCGTCGCCGCGGGCGCCGGTGGTGCGATGCCGCTCGACCAGCAGCTCGCGAGCCTCAATGAAGCGTTCGTGTTCCTGGAGGCCGCCAACAGCGCGCGACGCCAGGGCGCGCCGGCGCCGTCGGGCGACGCCCTGGCGCGGTTGCAGCGTGACGCGGTCGGCAAGCCGGCGCCGCTGGGCCCGCTGCTCGCGTCCGTCGCGGACTCCGGATCGGCGCTGACGCTCGGCAGCGAACGGGCGAGGCTCGATGCGCTGTGGGCCGCGAACGTCTCGCCGTTCTGCCGCCAGGCGATCGACGGCCGCTATCCGTTCGTCCGCGGCGCGACCCAGGAGACGACGCAGGACGACTTCGCGCGGGTGTTCGCCCCCGGCGGCCTGGTCGACGATTTCTTCCAGAAGAACCTGATGCCGTTCGTCGACATGTCCGGCGCGCGCTGGCGCTGGCGCCCTTTCGGCAACGTCGCGCTCGGGATTCCCGCCGACGTGCTCGTCCAGTTCCAGCATGCCGCGGCGATCCGGGACGCCTTCTTCGGCGACGGCGGCAAGTCGGCGTCGATCCGCTTCGAGGTCCGACCGCTGCAGCTCGACGCGGGCTCGACGCAGTTCAAGCTGGATGTCGACGGACAGTCGCTGAGCTTCGGGCACGAGCCCGCGCGACCGGTCGCGTTCCAGTGGCCGGCGGGTCGCGTGACGGGGCAGTCCCGATTCGAATTCTCGGCCGGCAATGCGGACGGCCGCGATGCCGCCGGCGCGGAAGGCCCGTGGGCTTGGTTTCGCATCCTCGACAAGGCGCAACTGGAGCCGACGGCGCAACGCGACCGATTCACGGTCCGATTCGATCTCGACGGCCACCGCGCGAGCGTCGAGCTGCGGGCGAGCAGCGTCGTGAATCCGTTCCGTCTCGACGCCCTGGCCGCCTTTCGTTGCCCGGCGCACCTCTGAGCGCCGGCATGTCGACCACCGCGGGCTTCTTCGGCAAGGCCATCGCGTACGGCGATTTTGTCGCGCGCCGGCTCCCGCGGTCGTTCGTCGACCCATGGGACGCATGGCTCCGTTGCGGGCTGCTGGCGAGCCGCGCCACGCTGGGCGAAAGCTGGTTCGACGCGTTCCTGACCTGCCCGATCTGGCGCTATACGCTGGGCAGCGGGATCTGCGGCGACGCCACCTGGGCGGGCGTGCTCATGCCGAGCGTCGACCGCGTCGGGCGCTACTACCCGCTGACGGTCGCGGCCGCCGGCGCATCGACCGCCGCCATGCGGCGATGGATCGACTGCGGCGACGACTGGTACGCGGGCGCCGAAACGCTCGCGCGCCTCGCGCTTCGGGAGGATTTCGACGCCGATGCGCTCGATGCCGCGCTGGATCGGCTGCCGTCGCCGGGGTGCGCGGCGCTTGCCGGATGGTCGCTCTGGTGGACCTGTGGCGGCGAGAACGGCGAACCGCGGATGCTGGTGTCCCGGGGCCTGCCGGAGGCGGGGCGTTTCGCGTGGCTGATCGCCGGCGACGACGCGTGCCCCTAGTCGGCGCGATGCCGGGCAGGCGCCCGGTCCGCCGGAACGCGTCGCGGCCTACCGCGCTGCAAGGCGGCGAACGAAGCCGGCACGCTGCGCCGGATTCGCGATCGCGTCCGCCAGCAGGCGACAGAACTCCTCGCGGCTGCGCGCGGCGCGCGCCGCCTTGCCGACGTAGATCCGCGCCACGGGCCCGATTTCGTCGGTGAGAAGCGCCAGCGCCTCGGTGACGAACTTCGGCTCCAGCACCAGCGCCGGCGGCGCGCCGGCGGCAGGCGCCGCGGCCGGGCTCATCGCGTGCAACGACGCCGATGTCGTCGCGGCGTGCATCGTTCCACCGCTCGCGGCCACCAGCGCGTCGTCGACGGCCCGCCGCAACCCGGCGCGGCCCTGCGGACTCTTGATGTGGGGGTCGAGCGCGGCGCACAGTGCCGCCGGATCCGGCGACTGCTCGAGGGCCTTGCGCACGATGAACGTGGCCATGGGTCCGATCAGCCCGGAGAGGTCGGCAAACCTCGTCGCGACCGGCGTCGCGAGCGCGGCCTTCCAGTCGACGGTGGAATCGGCGCCGGCCGCAGCCGCCGGCGGCGACGGCGTCGCGGCACGGACCGGTAGGGGACCGACGCGCGTCGCGTCGTCGGCGTCGTCCGGCGCGATCAGCGGGGGTTCCGCTGCCGCGTCGGCGGGCTGCATCGCCTGCGCCAGCGCCGCGAGAAACTGACCGGCGGTCGCGAACCGCTGTTCCGGCTCCTTCGCCAGCGCCCGAGCGAGCACGCCGTCGAGGGCCGCGCCGAGCCGCGGCACGATCGACGACGGCGCCGCCGGCTGCACGTTCAGGATCTTCTGCATGACCTCGGTCGACGAACCCTGGAACGGGCGCGCGCCGGTGAGGAGCTGGTAGAGGACGATGCCGGCGGAAAAGAGGTCACTGCGCCCGTCGACCGGGTCGCCGCGCAACTGCTCCGGCGACATGTAGCTCGGCGTCCCGATCACGGCGCCCGACGCCGTCAGGTTCGAACGGTCGACGTGCGCGATGCCGAAATCGGTCACCTTGACGACGCCGGCCGCCGTGACGAGCACGTTCGCCGGCTTGATGTCGCGGTGCGTGACGCCGCGCGAATGGGCGTAGTACAGGCCGCGCAGGACCTGCTGCATCCACGCGTGCGCGCGACGGGGCTCCACCGGCACGCCTTCGGCCATCAGGGCGCCGAGCGGCGTTCCATCGACGAACTCCATCACGATGTAGGCCGCCTCCTCGTCCTCCCCGTAGTCGTGGATCGCCACGATGTTCGGGTGCGCGAGACGGCCGGCCGCGCGAGCCTCGTTCTTGAAGCGGGCGATCGCCGCCTCGCGCTGCTCGTCCTCGAGGAGTTCCTTGCGGATCGTCTTCAGCGCAACGACGCGCTCGATATTCGGATCGAACGCCTTGTAGACGACGCCCATCGCGCCGCGGCCGATCACGGCGGAGATCCGGTACTTGCCGATCCGCTCGGGCACCACGAGGCGCACCACCGAACTCATTGCTCGAGCATCTTCATCGCGGCGGCGAGGCTCGTGCGCATCCGGCCGAAAGACCTCGCGAGCAGCGACAGTTCGTCGGCGCCACCGGCGTCGAATTCCGCGGCGTCGAATCGCCCGCGGCTCACCTCGTCGGCGACCCGCGACAGGCTGCGCACGCGTTGCGTGACGACGAGATGAATGACGATGTTGAGGGCCACCAGCAGCACGAGGAACACGGCGACGAGCGAGACCATCAGCCCCTCGAGCGCGCGGCGAGCGTGCTGCAGCGGGACCGACATCGGCACCGAGACGACCTGGGCGCCGACGACCTCGTTCAGCTTCCAGCCGAAGCCGTGCTCCCGCCCGTAGACCTCGGTCACGGTCTTCGGCGCGCGGTCGGCCGTGTCGTGGCACTCGCGGCACGCCTCGTTCGTGATGCGGATCGGACGCGCGAGGAAGACCGACAATCCGGTCGCGGAGTCGCGCACGCCGCCGTACTCCTTCAGCGACGGATCGTCGGCGAGCTTGTGGACGATGTCGGCCTCCCAGTCCTCCGCGCGGTCGCGCAGGTTCGTCGGGTTGAGCGTCGCCTCGCGGTAGTGATAGTCCGGGAACTCCTTGCGCAGGAGGTTGATCGTCTCGGTCGCGGCGTACGCCGAGACCGTCTGCGGCAGGAACTGGTACTTCAGCTGGTTCGCCAGCAGCGGCGTGACCTGGTCGACCGTGTAGGCGCGCGTCGCCGCGGCGGCCTCCATGATGAGCCGCGCGCTCTGGACAGTCTCCTCGCGCGCGGCCGTTTCGAGCGCGCGCTGCGCGAAGAACACCGACCCGGCGAACCCGAGCGCGAAAATCGCGATGAACACGATGTTGAACTTGACGGCGAGCGACAGCCTCATGGTCCGGTCCTGCTCATCTCGATCCCTTCGCCGCGCCCGTCGCCGGCGGCGGCGGCGGATGCAATATCGGCTTCCAGTCCGGGCCGTTGCCGAGTTCGGCGTCGAGCGCTCGCCGGAACGCGTCATCGGCGAGGCGCGGCCGGAACCGCGCCACCAGGCCGCGGCGCAGCTCCGGTGCGCCCTTCAACCACGGCGCCACGTCGGCATACCCGACCGGACGCCCCGCCGCCGCATCGACGCGCACCGCAGCGACCTTCGCGCCGATAGCGTACAGCGGCGAGCGGAAGCCGGCGGGCATCGCGGCGACGAACTCCACCGCCGGGCGCTCCGCGAACTGGACCGGGCGTTCCGCGACCCAGGTCGCCGCGCGGTCCACCGGCAATTCCACGCCGGCGCCGGCCCGCGGCAGCCGGCTCGCCGCGTGGCGGCCGGCTTCGACGAAGACCTCCAGGCGCTGGTCCGCGGCGTGCGCGACGTAGCTTCCGGACGTCGATGCCACGGCCTCCTGCGGGAAATCGACGATCCACGCCGCCGTCGTGCCCGCGGCACCCCGGGGAAGCTGCATCTTGACCCATCCGGACAGCACGACCACGTCGGCGGCGTCGTGCCGCGACGGCCCGGCGAACCACGCCTTCGTCGACGGCCCGAGACCGATCACGATGCCCGGGCCCGCCTCGACCTGCAGCGGGGCGCCGTCGGCAGTGGCCAGGATGTCGCCTGCTTCCAGTACGGTTCCGGCGCCGGCGGATACCACGTGGGCACCGCGGATCAGCGCCGCCGGTGCGCTCGCATCGGTGATCATCCACGCGCCCACGGCGCGTTCCGCCGCTGCGGCGGACCCGAAGGGCATCGCGGCGATCGCCGCGGCCAGCGCCGGGAACGCGAGGATGGTTGCCCGCACGACGAGCGCCGCCCGGCGCGGCCGATCGAGCCGCACGATCAGCGGACCCGCGGCGCGCGCAGGGCTTCGCGGATTCGTCGCGTCGCCTGCGTCAGCGGCGAGGCCGCCGCCGGCTCCGACAGGAAGGCGCGCAGGTCGCCGTGGTCGCGCAGCAGCGCAAGGATGATCTGGATCGAGAGCGACGTCAGCGCCGGATCGAACGTGATACCGGACTGCGCACGAAGGCGCTCGATCGCCTCGCCGACCGGCAGCGGCCTCGCCGCGCCACCCGGATTGGTCAGCATGTCGAACTCGACCGCCAGCGCAACAATGCGCGCTTCGAGGGGTATGCGTTCCCCCGCAAGCCCCTGGGCATAGCCGCTGCCGTCCCAGGCCTCATGGTGCGACCGCGCGATGCGTGCCGCCGCGTCGAGCCCTTCGGCCTCGAAGGCGCCGATGATCCGCGCGCCCGCCTCGGTGTGCGTTCGCTCGATCTCGGCCTCCTCCGCGCTGAGCTGCCCCGGATTGCGCAGGATCACGTCGGGCACGGCCGCATTGCCGATGTTGTGCAGCCGGGCCGCGCGTTCCAGCGCCGGTCCGGCGAGCGGTCCGGGGCCGACCGCGGCGCCGATCAGCGCGGCGAGCCGTCCGACCCGGAACATGCGCCCGTACGACGCGCTCTGCCGCATCTCGGGCATCAGCGCGATCGACTCGAGCAGCGCCCAGGGATCGCCGGCGCCCGGCAGCTGGCGCGCGGCGTCGCGATCCGAGTTCTGCAAGTGCCGCGCGACGATGCCCATCTTCAGCGCGCTCGCCACGCGCATCGAATGCAGCACGACGGCCAGTTCGCGCAGGTGGCCGACCCCGCTGCCGATGTCGCCACGCGCGCCGGAGACCTCGATCGCGACCTCGAGCTGCTCGACGAGCGCCTCGGTGCCGACGCGGCGGGCCTGTTCGACGAGGTCCGAAGCGAGCTGCTGCGCGGTGCGGTAGTCGCCGCAACGCGCCTCGATCAGCGCCTCCGTCGAGCGCATCCGCATGTCGGCGCGCGCCGACGACGCGCGCGCCGCGAGCCGCGGCATCAGCGCCGCGCGACCGCGCGCCGCCGCGACGTCGCCGCTCCTCAACAGGAGGCGGACGTACGTCGATTCGGCGATGCAGCGCGACATCGCGGCGGCCGGCGTCTGCGGGTCGCCCATCAGCGTCACCGCGCGAGCGATCGCTTCGAGGCCGCTTTCGAAATCCTCCTGCTCGAGCGCGCAGTAGGCGAAGTTCGCCCAGTTCTCCGAGGCCGCGCGGTCGTCGACCGGGATCTGCGAGGCGAGATCCAGCGAGCGCTTGAACGCCTCGGCGGCGTCGGGGAACATGCGCGCCAGCACGAGCGCCGCGGCGATGTTGTGCCACGCCTTCTGCTCGGCGGCCGGATCGCGCGCCCGCAGCGCGATCTCCAGCACGTCGACGAAGCATTCGATCGCCGCGCCGAGGTTGTCCTGCGCCGTCATGATGATCGCGCTCGCCGTGCGCGAGCGCGAAGCGACGTCGTCGAGGCCCGCGCGCGCGGCGATCGACGTCGAGACGACCGAGCCCTCGAGCGCGTGCTCGAGGTTGCGGCCGCGCCGATAGAGGAACTCGACGGCCGCGAGCAGCGCCTCGCAGTGGCGGCGCGGATCGATGCGCACGCTGGAAACGAGCCGGCGGAGCGCCGAAAGAACGAATTGATCGGCTTCCGCCCCGCTCTTCGGCGCGATGTCGACCAGGCGCGACGCGAGCGCGTCGACATCGCCCGAACTTAAATCGAAATCTGCGCCGGGGGACTTGCGATTTTCATCGAATTGTGAGTTGTCCGCCTCCGACATAGTGGGAGGGTCAAGCAGGCGACTCTTGAACTCATTCATTCGCGATCGATCGCAGTCTGCGGTCGCGAGGTTCGAAAGCCGGCGGACTCCCACTCACTTTCGACACGCGAGGAACTCATGGAAACGCTCAGCACCCACGGCAACATGCTCGACGACATCGACACGCCCTGCACCGACGCGAACCGGATCGACGACAAGGCCCGCGCGACGGCCACGCGCCTCGTCGAGCTGACGATCGAGGAAATGGAGTGCGTCGGCGGCGGCGGCGTCATTTTTCGCTTCTGAAGCGCATGCGGAAACCACGTGCCAGGGTGGCGCGCCACGCGCGCCACGGCATGGCGCGACGCGGGCGCTTGACGCAAGGCGCCGAGCGCCTGCGCAAGACCTCGGCTAGCGGATTCGCGGATGCGGCACGGCCGCACGGCCCGGACCCTGCGGGTCCGCCATGCGGCCTCGAATGATGCCGGAGTTGGGCCGAATTTCCTACGGATTCATGCCCCGATTCGCGGGGGCGCCGCGGCACGGGATCGAACGGCCGGCACGCGGCCGCGCCAGCGGGGCGCTAGTGATTGCCTAACACGACGGTCCAATAGGGCGTGCCGTTCGCGGCGCGCACGCAGGCCGCGCCGACCTCGCGATAGCTCGCGGACATCAGGTTGGCGCAGTGCCCCGGGCTCTGCAGCCAGGCGTCGACCACTTCCGCGGCGCTGGCGTAGTTCCAGGCGACGTTTTCCGCCAGGGCCGTGAACGTATAGCCGCTGCCGGCGACCCGCAGCGGCAATGCGGTCCCGTCGGATCCGAGATGCGTCAGCGTGCCGTGCAGCGCCATGTCGAACGAGTGCGTCGTCGCGGCTGCGGCGAGCGCGTCGTTCCACCCCAGCGCGGCAACCGCCGGATACGAGGTCGCGCCGCAGCGGAAGCCGGATTCGCGCGCGCCATTGATCGCCTGCAGCAGGTCCGATTGCATGGCCGACAGCCCGCAGGTCGCGGTCGAGGCCGGCGCGGCGTTTGCGGCTCCAGGGACGACGGCTGCCGCCGCCGCAGCACCGACGGGCGCCGCCGTTTCCGCGCCGCCGCCGCATGCCGCCAACGCGAGCAGCGCGGCCAGCGGGCCGGCCCGCAGTCCACCGGAAAGGGCGACGGCCCGGCGAACGGCCGGGCGCCGTCGGACGGGCGCGATCCGCGCGACAAGGCACGCCGCTCGCTGCGGCCACTGTCCAGCGCCGGCACGATATTGCCCAATTCGCATTGCGGAATTCTGCCGGCCCCGGTGGTGATTCCGATATCGACCGTTCGTGCGACAGGCGTTGGGGCGAACGCGGTATGCGGCAGGAATCCTGCGGCGGCGGGCGGCGCCTCCGATTCCGCGGCCGCGCGCCTCAATCCCCGACCGGCGACGCCGATAGATCCGACATGGACGGCTCCAACCTTGCGATCATCCGACACCACGCGACCGGCACGCAGGCCTCCGGCGTGCTGCTGGCGTTGAGCCGCGCGCTCGACCTCGCCGAGGGTGAAGCCCCCGGCCACTCGATGCGCTGCGCCTTGATCGCAGCGTCGGTCGGCCGCGCGATCGGACTCGACGAGGGCGGCCTGCGCGAGGTGTTCCTCTCGGCGCTGCTGAAGGACCTCGGATCCAGCGGCAACGCGCCCCGGCTCGTTCAATTGGGCGTCGTCGACGACCGCCTGTTCAAGCGCGAGGCGAAGCGCGTCGGCGACGGCCTGCTCGACTCCGTGCGTTTCACCTTGCGGCACGCCGGACCGCGCCCGCGCGGCACGCCGCGGAATCGCCTGCGCGCCGCGATGCGGATCTGCCGCGACGGCCGGGCCATCGCTCGCGAGCTCGTCGCCGCGCGCAGCGCGCAGGGCGGCGAGTTGGCGCGCCAGATGGACATGCCGGCGGCGCTTGCGCAGGCGATCGAATGCATCGACGAACGCTGGGACGGCGCCGGATGGCCGCGCAACCTGCGTGGGCTGTCGATCCCGATCGCCTCGCGCATCGCGGCGCTCGCCCAGGTCGCGGAAGCTCACTTCGGCGATCGCGGCAGCGACGCGGCGCAGCGCGAGGTCGTGCGCCGCGCCGGCAGCGGGCTCGATCCGCAACTCGCCGCGACATTCGCCACCCTGGCCGGCCGCGCCGGCTTCTGGGGGCCGCTGCGCGATCCGGATCTCGCGCTGCGCCTCGGCCACGCGACGCTCGCGGCGTCGACGCCGCTCGACGACGACGGCTTCGACCGGATCGCGACCGCTTTCGCGCAGGCCGCCGACGCGAAAAGCGCTTTCACCGGCGGCCATGCCGAACGCGTCGCGGCGCTCGCGGACCGGATCGGCCAACTCCTCGGGCTCGGCGCTTCGCGCCGCCGCTTGCTGCGCCGCGCCGCGCTGCTGCACGACCTGGGAAAGCTCGCGCTCAACAGCGCAATCCTCGACCACCCGGGCCGGCTCGACGCGACGCAATGGGCCGCGGTGCGGCAGCACCCGGACATCGCCGCCGAACTCCTGGCCCGGTTCGACGTCACCGGCGACCTCCCGTCGATCGTCGGCGCGCACCACGAGCACGTCGACGGCAGCGGCTATCCGCGCGGGATCGCCGGCGCGCGCATCCGCCTCGAGTCGCGGATCATCGCCGCCGCGGACGTCTTCGACGCGCTCACGTCGCGACGCGCGCATCGCGACGCGATGCCGGTCGGGCGCGCGCTGGCCGTGATGGCGAAACAGGCCGGAACGCAGCTCGATCCGCAGTGCCTGGAGGCGCTGCGGGCGGCCCTGGACGAGGACGCGCGGCGAGATCCCCGACGCGATGACGCGGCCGGGGCGTACGCGCCGCGGGCGCGGCATCAGCCGGCGTAAAGGACCGAGCGGTCGAGCTCGTCGATCCGCGTCCGGCCGCAGAACCCCATCGTCGTGTCGAGCTCGCGCTGGATCAGCTGCAGGCAGGTCGTGACGCCGTTCTCGCCGAGCGCGCCGAGGCCGTAGAGGAACGCGCGGCCGATCAGCGTTCCGCGCGCGCCGAGCGCGACCGCCTTCAGCACGTCCTGCCCGGACCGGATCCCGCCGTCCATCCAGACCTCGATGCGCGAGCCGACGGCTTCGGCGATCGGCGCCAGGACGTCGATCGACGCCGGAGCGCCGTCGAGCTGGCGGCCGCCGTGATTGGACACGACGAGCGCGTCGGCGCCGCAATCGGCGGCGATCCGCGCGTCCTCGACGTCCATGATCCCCTTGAGGATCAGCTTGCCGCCCCAGCTCTTCTTGATCCACTCGACGTCGGACCAGTTCAGGCGCGGATCGAACTGGTCGCGCGTCCAGGCCGACAGCGACGCCATGTTCTCGACGCCCTCCACGTGCCCGACGATGTTGCCGAACTCGCGCCGCTTCGTCCCGAGCATGCCGAGGCACCAGCGCGGCTTCATGCAGAGGTTCAGGAGGTTCGCGAGCGTGGGCTGCGGCGGCGCGCTCAGCCCGTTCTTCAGGTCCTTGTGGCGCTGCCCCAGGACCTGCAGGTCCAGCGTCAGCATCAGCGCCGAGCAGCCCGCGGCGCGAGCCCGCTCGATCAGGCGGCGCGAGAAATCGCGGTCGCGCATCACGTAGAGCTGGAACCAGAACGGCGCCTTCGTCGCCGCCGCAATGTCCTCGATCGAGCAGATGCTCATCGTCGAGAGCGTGAACGGAACGCCGAAGCGGGCGGCGGCGCGCGCCGCCAGGATCTCGCCGTCGGCGTGCTGCATCCCGGTGAGCCCCGTCGGCGCCAGCGCGACCGGCATCGCGACGTCCTGGCCGATCATCCGGGTCTTCGTCGTCCGGTTCTCGATGTCCACCGCGACACGCTGCCGCAGCAGGATTCGCCGGAAGGCCTCTTCATTCGAGCGATACGTGCCTTCGGTCCACGACCCGGAGTCCGCGTAGTCGTAGAACATCCGCGGCACGCGCCGCTGCGCCAGCACGCGCAGGTCCTCGATGCAGGTGATGACTCCCATCTTTTCCCCCTCGTCTGCGCGTCGACGCGCACGGCCCCGTTGCGCAGCCGGGACGGCCGCGCCCCTCCGCCTACCGGCCTGCGCCGGACCGCAGCGCGGATTCTGCCGCGTCCGCCGCGGCCGCGCCGGTGCGCCGCCGCATTCCGTCGGCAATGCGCCGTGCGAGCGCCGGATAGTCGCCGTCGAAATGATGGTTCCCGCGCGTGCGTATCACCTCGGCGCCGGCGGCCGCGAGCGCGGGACACATCGTGTCCTTCTCGCCCTCGCCGTAGAAGCACTGGATCTTTGCCGCCGGGACGCGCTCCAGGGCCGGTGCCACCGGCATGGCGGCCGCGCTCGGCGCGGCGCCGAGCCAGCCGGAAACCTGGATCTCCCAATCGGTCCGCGATTCGAGCGCGAGAAGCGACAACTGCACGACGCGCTGCTGGCGCGCCGGCGGCAGCAGCGCATAGGCGAACGGCAGCACGTTGGCGCCGAACGAATAGCCCACCAGCGCGACGCGCGCCGCGTGCCAGCGCGCGGCGTAGGCGTCGATGACGGCGCCCAGGTCGGCCGCGGTCTGCTCCGGCGTCTTCGGCGTCCAGAAGTAGCGCACGCAGTCCCACCCGACGACGGGTATGCCGTCGCGCTGCAGGTTTTCGGCGATCGTCTTGTCGAGGTCGCGCCACCCGCCGTCGCCCGACAGCAGGATCGCCATCGCCGGCAGGTCGGTCGCCGGCAGGTCTGTCGCCGGCTTGTCGGTGGCCGCGGTGGCCGACCTATCCGGCGACGGCCGGCCGGCCACGGGCAACTCGATCAGCGGCAGCCCGCGGACGTCGCCGACGCCGGCGCGGATGGCCGGCGCCAGGTGCGGCGCCACGAGCGCGCCGATGCCGGCCGCGTCCGCGAGGCCGGCGTCGCGCAAGTCGGCAGTTCCGGGCGCCGCATGCCGCGCGAGGTCGTCGACGTACTCTCGCGTCGCCGGGCCGGCAATGCCGGTCCGCGCGACGATCCAGAAGCCGTTCAACGTCGTGGCCGGCAAACCGTAGCGGAAACCCGGCCCGTCGGCCGTCGACGGCAGTCCGGCGCACAAGGGACGGGCGCCCGGCAACCACGGCTGCGGATCGATCGACACGGCGCCGGCCAGCGTGTTGACCGGAGCTTGCGCCAGCGTCGCGGCGGCCAGCATGCCGCCGGCGCCGCTGCCGGCCAGGATCGGGAAGAAATACTGGCCGCCGCCGTCCCGCCGCTGCAGCTGGCGGCTCAGGCCCTCGGCATCGCCGACGAGCTGGTCGCAGCGCGCCGTCGTCGCCGCGATGCGCGCAAGATAGGCGTCCAGGTCGACGCCGACCGACAGCGCGCCGGCGGAAGCGAGCGCCGCGAGCGCGGCATCGTCGGCGCGACTCCAGCCGCCGCGATCCGAGAAATAGACGACGTAGCCGCGCACGCCGGACGGCGGCATCGCGATCCGCGCCGATCCGTAGCGCCCGCCGTCGACGCGGGTCCCGTCGGGCGGGGCGGCGTCCGCGACCGGCGGCACGAGCCCCGCCGCCACGAGCGCGACGGGAAGCGCGGCCACCAGCGCGCCAAACAGCGCGCGGGACGAACGTGCCTTCAACACGGCTTCTCCTGCGCCGTCGGCGGCGCGACGCGAGCGGCGTTCGCGCGCGGCCCGCGATAGCGCGCCGCGACCAGTGCTGCGACGTCGAGCAGCGCCACGAACGGCCCGAGCGACCCGGATGCCGCCAGGTAGCGCGGCTCCCACGCCGGGTTGAACTTCCCCTTGAAGACCCGAAGGCCCTGGAAGTTGTAGATCGGATTGCCGTGGCGCCAGATCATCGCGCCCAGGCCATGCCAGCGCGACGACAGCGGGCCCCGCTCGACGCCGGCAAGCGGCGCCATGCCGAGGCTGAAGCTCGCATAGCCGAGCGCGCGGAACGCACGCACGAGGTGGACGAAGAGGAATTCCATCGCATAGGGCGAAGCCCGCTCGACGTGCCGCATCAGGCCGACGGTGGCCTCGCGGCCGACGCCGGTATGCATGACCGTCGCGAACGCGATGATCGCGCCGGCGCTGCGAACGACCCCGACCTGCTGGCTCGCGACGAAGCGCGGCTCGAACGCGGCGACCGAAAAGCCGCGTTCGCGGGCGCCGCCACGACGCCGACGCAGCGCCAGCCACGCCGAGGACACCACGGCCAGGTCGTCCATGGCGGCCGCCACGGCCTCGCCGTCCAGGAGCTCGAATACCAGCCCGTCGCGGTCGCCGCGCTTCAACGCGTAGCGCAGGTGCGCCCAGCGGCTGCCCTGCAGGTCGAACGATTCCAGCGGCACCACGGCTTCCTCGCCCAGCTTCATCACGGTCAGGCCGGCGTCGAGGTAGAACGGAAGGCTCTGCGGGCGGACCTGGTAGAACGCGGCCCGCCCGCCATGCGCATGGGCGAGCTCGACGAGGCGCCCGATCAGCTCCGGCCATTCCGCCTGCGACCCGACCGGATCGAAGAGCGCGATCCAGCTCCTGCCGCGCTTGCCGAACATCAGGAACGATTGCCCGGTCGCCGAGAACAGGATGCTCTTGTCGCCCATCAGGGCCAGATGCGCGTCGCTGCGCACCTGCGTCCGGATCACGGTCGCGGCGCGCGCGAGCTCCGTCGCATCCGGCATTTCCGCGTAGCCGGTCGGCGGCTGCAGCAGTTCCCACAGCGCGATGCCGAGCCCGAGGACCGAGACCCCGAGCATCGCGCGCAGCGCGCGCGGGGCCTGCGCGTCGAGCTCGAACTGCCACCACAGGTCGCGCGAGCTGAAGTTGACGTCCTGGAACGCGAACATCAGCAGCCACACCGAGGCCGCGATGATGCTCGCGACGGCGGCGAACCAGCCGAACGTGAACGCCTGGCCGAGCATCGAGGCCGGCTGGTTGAACTGCCGCCGCGTCGCGAGCAGGAGGCAGATCAGGATCGCGAGGTAGCCGGCTTCGCTGTACGCCAGCCCCTTCGCGAGCGACATCACGAGGCTCGCGACGGCCAGCAGCAGCGCGAGCCACCAGGCCCCGTCGCGCCGGTTGAAC
>DATKPC010000022.1:0-74443 GCA_035524275.1 Burkholderiaceae bacterium | reverse complement strand
AATTGACGCCCAGCTTCATCGCCGCGTCGGCGCCGTCGGCGCTGCAGACGCCCTGCAGGACCGCATCCGCCGCTTCGTTGATCAGCATCGCCAGCGTCCGGGCCACAATCAGCCCCGGGACATCCTCGAGGCGCAACGGCGTGAAACCCAGAGCATGCAGCCACGCCGGCGCCTGCGCTCGCCAGGAGTCGCTCGCGCCGGCGTGAACGGCGTAGGCCAGCGCGAGGCCGGGTGGCGCCGGATCGACCATCGGTCGATCGAACACGGCGAGGTCGGCAACGCCGGTGCGCCCGGCCACGACATGCGCCGGATCGCCATCGGTCAGGACCAAGCGCGCATCGTCGATCTCGACGCCGGTCCATGCGCTGTCGACCTGTCGTGCCGGACCCCAGCCTTGCGCGGCCAGCGCGTCGCGGGCGGCGTGTTCCAGGCGATCGGCGATCGGGCCGGCGCCATGGACCGTGATCCGGCCCGCCGTTATCGGTGCCTCGATCACCGCAACCGGAAGCGCGGGCGCGCCGCCCGGGTAGGCGTAGAAACCGCGGCCCGACTTGCGTCCGAGCAGGCCGCCGTCGACCAGTTCCCGCTGCAAGCACGAGGGCACATAGCGCTTGTCGTAGAAGTTCGCCTCGTAGACCGAATGGGTCACGGCGAAGTTCGTATCGTGCCCGATCAGGTCCATCAGTTCGCACGGTCCCATGCGAAAGCCTGCGGCCCTGAGGCAGGCATCCAGCACGGACGGCGCGGCGGCTTGCTCCTGCAGCAGGGCCAGGGCTTCCGCGTAGTACGGCCGGGCGATCCGGTTGACGATGAAGCCGGGCGTGCTCCTGGCATGGACCGGCACTTTCCCCCAGGCTTTCGCCAGCTCGAAGACGGATTCGGCAACCGTGCCCTGCGTGTGCAGCCCGCTGATCACTTCGACGAGCTTCATCAGCGGCACCGGATTGAAGAAATGCATCCCGACCAGGCGCCCTGGATGCTGCATCCCGCGCGCCAGGGCCGTGACGCTGATCGACGAGGTGTTGCTCGCGATGATCGCCGACGCATCGAGGACCGCTTCCAGCGCCTGCAGCAGCCGGCGCTTCGCATCGAGCTCCTCGACGATCGCCTCGAGGACGAGACCGGCGCCGGCCGCTTCGGACAACGACGCGATGGGCCGTATCCGGGCCGCGACCTCGCGCGCCTCGGCCGCACCGATCTTGCCCTTGGCGGCCAGCGCGTCGAGGCTCGCAGCGATCCGCGCGCAGCATTGCGCGGCGGCGCCTTCGCGCGCGTCGTGCAGCTGCACGGCGTGCCCCGCCTGCGCAGCGATTTGCGCGATGCCGCCGCCCATCGTTCCGGCGCCGACGACGAGGACGGACGCGCTGCCGGGATTCAGCTGCACGGCAGGATCCAGCGCGGCGGCCGCTTGTCGAGGAACGCGGCAAATCCTTCCTTCGCCTCGTCCGTTCCGCGGACGCGTGCAATCGTCTGCGCCGTGAGCTCCCGAGCGTCGGCGTCGATCGTGCCGACCTCGAGCCGCGCGAACAGCGTCTTGATTTCACGCTGCGCCTGCGGGCCAGCGACCAGCAGCTCCTTGACGAGGTCGTCGATCGCGCCGTCGAGCTGTTCGGCATCCGCGACGGCCGCCACGAGCCCGATCGCGGCGGCGGCCTGCGCGCCGATGCGCGCCGCGGTCAGCGCGAGACGCGTCGCGTGGCGCTTGCCGACGGCGTTCACCAGGTAGGGTCCGATGACCGACGGCAGGATGCCGAATTTGGCCTCGCTGACCGAAAAGCTCGCATCCGAGGCGGCGAGCGCGATGTCGCAGGCGCAGGCCAGGCCGACGCCGCCGCCGAGCGCGGCCCCGTGGACCCTTGCCACCGTCGGCTTCGGACAGGAGGCGATCCGGTGCAGCATCCCGGCGAATCGGCGCGCATCCTGCAGGTTCCACTCGATCGAGGCCGCGCTGGCCCGCTGCATCCACTGCAGGTCCGCGCCGGCGCTGAAATGCCGCCCATCGCCCGCGAGGACGATCACGCGCGTGTCGTCGTCCGCCCCGAGCCGCTCGAAGGCCGCATCGAGCTCGGCAATCATGCCTTCGTCGAACGCGTTGAAGACGGCCGGGCGCGACATCGTGACCTGCGCCACGCCGGGCGCGCGACGCCCGACCACGACATGGTGCGATGGCGCCATCAGTAGGTCTCCATGTGCAGCCGGCCTTCGCGCCGCAGTGCGGCGGCGACCTCGTCCCAGTTCATCCCGGACTGCCGCGCGACGTCGCGCAGCGCCAGCACGACGCCCTCCTCCATCGCCTTCAGGCCGCAGACGTAGAAGTAGGCGTTCGGATCCGCCAGCAACGCCGCGAGATCGGCCGCCCGCTCGCGCATCAAATCCTGCACGTAGCGCTTCGGCGTGCCCGGCGCACGGCTGAGCGCGAAATTGATATCGATGAAGTCCTTCGGAAGGCTCTGCAGCGGGCCGAAATAGGGCAACTCCTCGCGACTGCGCGCGCCGAAGAAAAGCATCAGCTTGCCGCCCTCGAACTTCCCGCTTCGCCGCAGGCGCCGTCGCCACTCGGTCATCGCGCGCATCGGCGCGCTGCCGGTGCCGGTGCAGATCATCACGATGTGGCTTTTCGGGTGGTTCGGCATCAGGAAACTGGTGCCGAATGGCCCGATCACCTCGACCCGGTCGCCGATCTGTCGGTCGCACAGGTAGTTGCTGGCGACGCCGCGAACCGGATTGCCCTGGTGGTCCTCGAGCACCCGCTTCACGGTCAGCGACAGGTTGTTGTAGCCCGGGCGCTCGCCATTGCGCGGACTCGCCACGCTGTACTGCCGCGCATAGTGGGCACGCCCGTGGGCGTCGACGCCCGGCGGGACGACGCCGATGCTCTGCCCTTCCAGCACCGGGAACGGCATCGGGCCGAAATCGAGCACGATGTGATGCGTGTCGTAGTCCTTGCCGACCTCGGTGACGCGGACGTTGCCGACGACGGTGGCCGTCACGCTGCGCGACGCCGCCTTCGGACCGTACAGGTTCGCGTACGGATGCGCCGCGGACCAGGGAGGCACCGTCGCGCTGAGCCCGGCGCTGTCGAATCCGGTCGCCTCGGTTGGCGCCGATGCCAATGCCGGAGACGGTGGCGCCAGCGACGCCCCGCCGTCGAGCGCGCCGCCGTCGGCGAGTTCCTCGACGTTCAGTTCGGCCGGCAGCGAGTCCCAGCCCAACTGCTCCTCGAGCCCGTAGGCGCGCGCGCGCGGCATCGTGCGCCAGTTGTCGATGCTGCCCGTCGGGCACGGCGGTATGCACGCCAGGCATTGCTTGCACTTCGCCGAATCGACGACGTAGTTGCGCGCATCGTGCGTGATGGCGCCGACGGGGCACGTGGCCTCGCAGGTATTGCAGCGAATGCAGATCTCGGGATCGATGAGATGCTGCCTGATCGTCACCGCCTCTGCCTGGTCCATGTCGCCCCTCCCCGGCGCTGTCGGCCCGGCGCTGTCGGCCCGGCCCTGTCGCCGCGCTTCAGTTGAACCGCACGTACTGGAAGTCGACCGGCTGCCGGTTGATGCCCATCACCGGGGGCGCGATCCAGTTGGCGAACTTGCCCGGCTCCACGACGCGGCCCATCAGGCTCGACACGAAGGCCCGGTCGCCGGGCGAAGGCAGCCAGCCGTCGACGCGCGCGTTCCACTCGGCTTCGCTGATGACCTGGCCGTCCGGCGACACCTTGATGCCGGCGAGCGACCCGATGTTGCGGTGGAAGGCCTTGTGCGGCGCCTTCAGCCGGAACGGAATTCCGGCCTTCTCGATCACCTTGTTCCAGCGTTCGACGCCCGCAATGCTGTCCTTGATGTAGTCGTCGCGCAGGACCTCGTTCAGGGCGTTGAGCATCGGCACCTCCTTGTCGGCGAGGCGGCCGCCATCGACGTGCAGCACGCGGTACGCGCTGCCCTTCAGGACGTGGTCGTCCGTGCGCTTGCCTTCCTCGAAACGCCCCTTGAGCCCCGTGCTGTAGAAGGTCGCCGCGTTGCTCGATTCATCGGCGCCGAAAAGGTCGATCGTGACGCTGAAATGGAAGTTCAGGTAACGCTGGATCGTCGGCAGGTCGATGACGCCGGCGGCCCGCAGGCGGGCCGGATCGTCGGTCTTCAGGTCCTTCATGACCTGGCACGTGCGCTGGATCACCCGCGAGACGCCGCTCTCGCCGACGAACATGTGGTGCGCTTCCTCGGTCAGCATGAACCGCGTCGTGCGCGCCAGCGGATCGAACGCGCTTTCCGCGAGGGCGCAGAGCTGGAATTTTCCGTCGCGATCGGTGAAATACGTGAACATGAAGAACGACAGCCAGTCGGGCGTCTTCTCGTTGAACGCCTGCAGGATTCGCGGATTGTCCTTCTCGCCGCTGCGGCGCGCGAGCAGCGCCTCGCCCTCCTCGCGGCCGTCGCGGCCGAAGTACTTGTGCAGCAGGTAGACCATGGCCCAGAGGTGGCGACCTTCCTCGACGTTGACCTGGAACAGGTTGCGCAGGTCGTACTGGCTCGGCGCCGTCAACCCCAGGTGGCGCTGCTGCTCGACCGACGCCGGCTCGGTGTCGCCCTGCGTGACGATGATCCGCCGCAGGTTGGCGCGATACTCGCCCGGCACGTCCTGCCACGCGTCCTTGCCCTTGTTGTCGCCGAAATGGATCTTGCGCCCGGGATCGGCCGGGTTCAGGAAGATTCCCCAGCGATACTCGGGCATCTTGACGTAGCCGAACTGCGCCCAGCCGTCCGGATCGACGCTCACCGCGGTTCGCAGGTACACGTCGTAGTCGCTCGAACCCTCGGGCCCCATGTCGGACCACCAGTCAAGGTAGCTCGGCTGCCATTGCTCCAGCGCGCGCTGCAGCGTCCGGTCCTCGCCGAGGTTGACGTTGTTCGGGATCTTTTGCTGGTAGTCGATGGCGGGCATGCGGTTCTCCTTGCGGTTCCTCTGTCGGGTGCGGGTCAGACGCGATTCCAGTCGAACGCGGCCTTCTCGCCCTTGCCGTAGACCTTGAGCGCCCCCTTGTCGCCGACCGCGTTGGGACGCTGGAATATCCAGTTCTGCCATGCCGTGAGGCGACCGAAAACCCGCGTCAGCATGTTCTCCGGGCCGTTGAACCGCAGGTTGGCCTCCATCCCCGTCAGCGCATCCGGACTCATCGCGACGCGCTCCTCGATCGCGATGCGCGTCTCGTCGTCCCAGTCGATGTCGTCCGGATTGCTCGTGACCAGGCCCAGCGCGTACGCCGCGTCGGCATCCAGCGGCCGGCC
Source organism: Burkholderiaceae bacterium (assembly GCA_035524275.1). Lineage (GTDB taxonomy): Bacteria > Pseudomonadota > Gammaproteobacteria > Burkholderiales > Burkholderiaceae_F > DATKPC01. The sequence continues at coordinate 69,161 of DATKPC010000022.1, read as the reverse complement.
GGCGTGGGAGCGGACGGCCTCCAGCGCGACCTGCTCGGCATAGAAACGGCGCTGCAGCCTCGTCTGCCCGGTGATCATCGGGTACAGGCCGAAATTGGCATCGCCGATGACGATCTTCGGCGCCTTGGCCGCGTCGTCCGGCAAGGCGAGCTGGTAGCTCCGGTCGCAGGCGAGCGCCAGTTCGAACAGCGTGCCGGCGAAGCAGGAGCCGGGCTCGATCAGCGCGAACAGGCTGCGCGCGGAGACATCGAAGCGGCTCAGGGTCCGCCGCAGCAGCCCGATCGTCTCGCGCACCAGCCAGTGGGCCTTGTGGCGTTCGAGCACGGCATCCATCGCGAGGACGGCGGCGGGATCGCCGCGGGTCTTGATGATCCAGGTGCCGATGTCGAGCTCGTTGGTGCGCATCGACAGCACGGCATCGTCGAGTTCGCGCGCCAGCTCGAGCGGATACCAGCCGGCCGCAGCCGCCTCGATCGCCGCCGGCTCGCTCTCGATCGCCGTGGCCGGGCCGGCGATCGTGAACGTCGCGACGCGGCGGAGGCGGTCGATGTCGACGCTGACGTTGCGATAGCGCAGCGCATCCGGCTCGACCGCGCGGTGAAGCGGCGCCAACGCGATGCCACGGCTCGCCGCCGCGCGGCCACCGGCCGCACCCAGCTGCAGCGCGCGTTCCTGCACGCGCGCGGCGAACTGCGCCGGCTTGACGACGTCGTCGACGAGGCGCCACGCCTTCGCCTTCTCGCCGCGGATGCCTTCGACCGTCGTGCAGAAGATGTCGGCGAGGTCGTGCCGCACGTGGCGCTTGTCCGTGAGGCGCGTCAGGCCGCCGGTTCCGGGCAGGACGCCGAGAAGCGGGACTTCCGGCAGGCTGACCGCGCTCGAACGGTCGTCGACGAGAATGATTTCGTCGCAGGCGAGCGCGAGTTCGTAGCCGCCGCCGGCGCACGACCCGTTCACCGCGGCGAGGAACTTCAAGCCGTCATGGCGCGACGAATCCTCCATGCCGTTTCGCGTTTCGTTCGTGAACTTGCAGAAATTCACCTTCCACGCGTGGCTGCTCACGCCGAGCATGAAGATGTTGGCGCCGGAGCAGAAGACCTTGTCGCGCGCGCTGGTCACGACGACGGTGCGAACCTCCGGGTGCTCGAACCGGATCCGGTTGATCGCGTCGTTCAACTCGATGTCGACGCCGAGGTCGTAGCTGTTGAGTTTCAGCTTGTACCCCGGTCGCAAGCCGCCGTTCTCGTCAAAGTCGGCCTTCAAGGTCGCGACCGGGCCCTCGAAGGATAGTTTCCAGTGCCGGTAGCGCGACGGATCGGTCTGGTAATCGACACGGACGGATTCGGTCATCGGTTTCTCCTCGTGCGCCGGCGATTTCTCGCCGACAGAAGATGCATTTAATTGCTATGCATTAAATTGCATCTTAGCGGCAGGAATTCAAGAAAGTCAAGTCGAAAATGAAATTTCATGCACTTTCATTCCACTTCGAGACCCAGCGCGTCCCGGACGACGCGCGCCAGTTCGCGCGCCGCCCCGTCCTGCTCGAAGGCGCTGGTATCGACGCTGCATTCGGCTTTCGAATAGAACGCGGCGCGGTCGGCAAGGATCGACTTCAGGTCCTCCATCGCCTCGCGGCTTGCCGCCATCGGCCGCGTGTCGCCCTGCGCAACGACGCGCTTCATGTGGTCTTCCGGCGTGGCCTTCAACCAGACCGTGAGGCAATGGGCCAGCAGCAGATTGAACGTCGCCGGATCGGACACGATGCCGCCCGGCGTCGCGATGACCGCCTCGGGGTAGATCTGGATCGCCTCCTCGAGGGCCCGACGTTCGTAGCGGCGGTAGGCGCCTTGCCCGTACAGGGCCTGGATCTCGCCGACGCTGCAGCCGGCGAACTTCTCGATCTCGCGGCTGAGTTCGACGAACGGAAAGCCGAGTTCGTCCGCGAGCACCTGGCCCAGCGTCGACTTGCCGGCGCCACGAAGCCCGACCAGCGCCACGCGCGAGCTCCTCGGGCTGCTGCCCTTGCCGTGGTCGCCGCCCGTCCCCAGCATCTCGCCGATCGCCACGCGCGCGCGCCGCAGGTCGGCTTCGTCGCGCTGCTCCAGCAGTTCCCGGATCAGCAGCCACTCGGGCGAACTCGTCGTGACGTCGCCGAGCAGTTCGGCCAGCGAACAGCGCAGCGCCTGCGCCACCTGCAGCAGGATGAGGATCGACGCGTTGCCAACGCCATACTCCAGGTTCGCCAGGTGCCGTTCGGACACCTCGGTCGCCTGCGACAGCGCCTTGCGCGTCATGCCGCGGCGCGAACGCAGGACACGGACCCGCTCGCCCAGCGACACCAGGAACGGATGCTTCGCGACAGCCGTCGTGCCTCCGTCGGGCGCGCCATCGGTCGGCCGCACATCGGCGACCGCTCGGCCGCCATCGCGGCCTTCACCATCCATCGACGGCGCGGCTCGACGCGCCGCAACCGATCCGGACGCCGACGGCGTCGATCCGGGAGTTGTCGGCGAATGTGGCAATATAGTGCTTGACATGAAACCTCACGCGCCATAAAGTATCGATACGCACAATAGTGCATTTCATCGGCACGAGCAACCGCAACATGCACTCAAACGACGGGCCGTCTGGGCCCTCGTCATCGTCTTGTATCTGCTCCACGAAGGCCGGATCCATTTCTCCTGAGCGAGCCCGATGATCGAACTCCTCCCGAACCACCTTGGCGGCCAATGGACCACCGGCGGCGGCCCCGGCAGCGTGCTGCGCGACCCGGTGCTGGGCACCGCGCTCGTCCGCGTCGACGCGTCCGGACTCGACCTCGCCGGCGGCTTCGCGTTCGCGCGGCATGCCGGGGCGGGCGCCTTGCGCGCGCTGACATACCGGCAGCGCGGCGAACTGCTGGCGGCCATCGTCAAGGTCCTGCAGGCCCACCGCGATGCGTACTACGAGATCGCGTGCCGCAACAGCGGGACCGTCAGGAACGACTCCGCGATCGACATCGACGGCGCGATCTACACGCTGTCGACCTACGCGAAGCTCGGCGCCGGGCTCGGCGAGCGTCCGCTGCTCGTCGACGGCGACGCCGTGCGACTCGGCAAGGACGAGTCGTTCCAGGCCCAGCACATCCAGGTGCCGACGCGCGGCCTCGCGCTGTTCATCAATGCCTTCAATTTCCCGTCGTGGGGATTGTGGGAAAAGGCGGCTCCGGCCCTGCTGTCGGGAGTGCCGGTCGTCGTCAAGCCGGCGACTGCGACCGCGTGGCTTGCGCAGCGAATGGTGAAGGACGTCGTCGATGCGGGGATCCTGCCCGCGGGGGCGCTGTCCATCGTCTGCGGCAGCGCCGAGGGGCTGCTGGAGGCGCTGCAGCCGTTCGACGTCGTATCGTTCACCGGCTCGGCGGCGACGGCCGAGCGGATCCGCGCGCACTCGAACGTCGTGCGGCAATCGATCCGCGTCAATATCGAAGCCGACAGCGTCAACGCCGCCCTGCTGCTGCCCGGAGAGACGGCCGGCGACGCGGCGCTCGACCTGCTCGCGAAGGAAGTCGCGCGCGAGATGACGGTGAAATCCGGCCAGAAGTGCACCGCGATCCGCCGGGTCCTCGTTCCAGAAGGGCTTTACGACGCCGCCGCCGGCGCCATCGGCGCGCGCCTCGCCAAGGTGGTCGTCGGCAATCCCCGCCATGACAGCGTCCGGATGGGTTCGCTCGTCAGCGAAACGCAACGGGCCGCGGTCCGCGACGGCATGGCGTACCTGCAGGCGCAGGCGCACGTCCTGCACGACGGCAGCCGCCACGAACTAGTCGATGCCGACCCGGCGGTCGCGTGCTGCGTCGGTCCGACGCTTTTCGGCACGCGGGATCCGGATGGCGCGGACCGCGTCCACGACACCGAGGTCTTCGGCCCGGTGGCCACGCTGGTTCCCTACCGCGACATGGCGCACGCCCTCGCGCTCGCGCGCCGCGGCCAGGGCTCGCTCGTCGCGTCCCTCTACGGAAGCGACACGCGCGCCCTGGCCGCCGCGGCTGCGGAACTCGCCGACAGCCATGGCCGCGTGCATGTCATCAGTCCCGACGTCGCCGCGAGCCAGACCGGCCACGGCAACGTGATGCCGCAGTCGCTGCACGGAGGCCCCGGGCGCGCGGGCGGCGGCGAGGAACTCGGCGGGTTGCGGGCGCTGAACTTCTACCACCGCCGCGCCGTGGTGCAGGCCGCCCCGGCGATACTTGCCGCATTGACGCCAGCCGCCTGATCGGCGTAAGTCGGTCGTCCCGCAGCGACGACCTTTCCGACCACCCGAACGACGCGCGCGCCGCAGAGCGCCGCCCGCACCGGAGACGAACTTGAGCCCGCAACCCGTCGACGCCGTCGGTGGCGTGCAACCGCCGCCGGAGACCTTCAACTTCGCGCACCATCTCCTGGCGCTGAACCGCTCCCGCGGCGAACGCGTGGCCTACATCGACGATGCGGGAGCGATGAGCTACGCCGCACTCGACGACCGGGTCCGGCGGCTCGCCGCGGCGCTGCGCGCCGCCGGCATCAAGCGCGAGGAGCGGGTGCTGCTGCTGTTGCAGGACACCGCGGACTGGCCGGTGGCCTTCCTCGGCGCGATGTACGCCGGCCTGGTCCCGGTCGCCGTCAATACCCTGCTGACGGCCGACGACTATGCGTACATGCTGGAGCATTCGCGCGCCCAGGCGGTGTTGGCGTCCGGCGCGCTGCTGCCGCCGCTGAAGGCGGCACTGACGAAGAGCGATCATGAAGTCCAGAAGGTCGTCGTCTCGAGACCGGTCGCGCCGCTCGGATTCGGCGAAACGGAATTCGACGCGCTCCTGGAGCAGCATGCGCCGCTGCCGCGTCCGGCCTCGACGCTCGCCGACGATCCGGCCTTCTGGCTCTACTCGTCCGGATCGACCGGGCGTCCGAAGGGCGCCGTGCATTCCCATGCCAATCCGTACTGGACGAGCGAGCTCTATGGCAAGGCCGTCCTGGGCCTGCGCGAGGACGACGTCTGCTTCTCGGCGGCAAAGCTCTTCTTCGCGTACGGACTCGGCAATGCGCTGACGTTCCCACTGACGGTCGGCGCCACGGTGCTGCTGATGCCGGAGCGCCCGACGCCCGATGCAGTCTTCAAGCGCCTGACCGGCGGCGTCGGTGGCACGAAGCCCACGGTCTTCTTCGGCGCGCCGACCGGTTACGCCGGAATGCTCGCGTCCGCGGCGCTGCCGGCGCGCGACCAGGTCGCGCTGCGGCTCGCGTCGTCCGCCGGCGAGGCCTTGCCGGCGGAAATCGGCGAGCGATTCAAGCGGCACTTCGGCGTCGATATCGTCGACGGCATCGGCTCCACGGAGATGCTGCACATCTTCATCTCGAACCGTCCCGAGCGCCTCCGCTACGGCACGACCGGGTGGCCGGTCGCCGGCTACGACATCGCGCTGCGCGATGCCGATGGCGGCACCGTCCCCGATGGCGAGCCCGGGGACCTGTTCATCCACGGCCCGTCAGCCGCGCTGATGTACTGGGGAAACCGGGCCAAGACCCGCGAGACGTTCCAGGGCGGATGGACGAAGAGCGGCGACAAGTACCTGCGCAACGCCGACGGCACCTATACGTACTGCGGCCGCAGCGACGACATGCTGAAGGTGAGCGGCGTCTACGTCAGCCCGTTCGAGGTCGAGGCCACGCTGGTGCAGCATCCGGCCGTCCTCGAGGCCGCGGTGATCGGCGTGCCGGATGCCGAGGGATTGACGAAGACGAAGGCCTTCGTCGTGCTCAAGCCGGGCGGCGCCGTCGACGAGGCGGAACTGAAGCACTTCGTCAAGGACCACCTCGCGCCGTACAAATACCCGCGCGCGATCGAGTTCGTCGACGAACTTCCGAAGACCGCGACCGGCAAGATCCAGCGGTTCAAGCTGCGCGAGCGCGAGGCGGCCGCCGGCGGCGCGTAGCCGCCGCGGTCGCGGCCGCGCTCGCGGCGCCTACTTCGCGCTGTAGATGATGTCGTCGCGGCGGTTTTCCGCCCACGACGCCTCGTCGTGGCCGGTCGCCTTCGGCTTTTCCTTGCCGTAGCTCACGGTCTCGATCCGCGCGTCGGGGACGCCCAGCAGCGTCAGGCGCTCGCGCAGCGCGTCGGCGCGGCGCTGACCCAACGCGAGGTTGTACTCGCGGCTGCCGCGCTCGTCGCAGTTGCCTTCGATGCGTACGCGACGGCTCGCATGATCGACCAGGTAGTGGCCGTGCGCCTCGATGAGCGGCACGAACTCGCCCTTGATCGCCGACTGGTCGAAATCGAAGTAGATGCTGCGCTTGGCCAGGATGCTCGTCGGATCATCGAGCGGATCCGAGGCGACCTGCGGCGGCGGCGCCGGCGAGGCCATCGGAGGCGGCGGCGCGACCGGAGCGGCCGGTGCCGGCGCGGCCATCGGCGCCGGCGGCTTTTCCTGCAGCTTGGTGCTGGAGCAACCCGCCACCAGCACGACGATCGCGATGGCGAGCCATGGCTTGAAGACGTCCTTCATGGTTGGTCCTCCGGCGTGGAAGGCGCGCAGTCTACGCCGATGCGACAAACTTTCCAGGGGATATGTCAGAAGTCGTCTGGGCGCATTCTCAATGCGGTGTCATCGAGACGGCGCACGAGGTCGAGTTGGATCTCCGCACGCGGAAGTTCGAAGCGGAAAAACCACTGGGCGGCCTGCAACTTGCCGCGATAGAACGCCGCATCGTCGGCGTGGGCGGCGTGGGGCAGCGCGCGGGCGGCGGCGACCGCCTGTCGCAGCCAGGTCCAGGCGATGACCACGTGCCCGAAGGCCTCGAGGAAGGGAACGGCATTGGCCAGCGCAGCCTCCGGATCCCGTCGCAGCGCCGGGGCCACCGCGGCAACGGTCTGCCGCACCGCCTGCCAGGCCTGGGCGAGCGCGCGTGCCGCTTCGCGCAGCGTGTCGTGCATGGTGGCGTCGGCGATCGTCGCGTTGACGGCCACCCCGAGCAGCACGAGCGCCGCGCCGTCGTGCAGCACCACCTTGCGGCCGAGCAGGTCCAGCGCCTGGATTCCGTGGGTGCCTTCGTGGATCATGTTGAGCCGGTTGTCGCGCCAATACTGTTCGACGGCGTATTCCCGGGTGTAGCCATAGCCGCCATGGACCTGGATCGCGAGGCTGTTGGCCTCGAGGCACCACTGCGATGGCCACGACTTGGCCACCGGCGTCAGCAGTTCCAGCAGCAGGCCGGCCTCCGCGCGCCCGCGCTCGGATTCGGCCGTCCGCTGCTCGTCGACCAGGCGGGCCGCGTACAGGGCCAGTCCGTAGGCGCCCTCCACGTACGCTTTCTGTGCCAGCAGCATCCGGCGCACGTCGGCGTGCTCGACCAGGAGCACCTGCGGCTCGACCGCATCCTTGCTGCCGGGCCGACGACCCTGCGGCCGCCCCCGTGCGTAGGCGAGCGACGCGAGATAGCCGCGATAGCCCAGCATCACGGCACTCATGCCGACGCCGATCCGCGCCTCGTTCATCATGTGGAACATGCAGGCGAGCCCCTTGTGCAGGCCGCCGATCAGCTCGCCGACGCAGTGCCCCTTTTCGCCGAAGGAGAGCATCGTCGAGGTGGTTCCGCGCCAGCCGGTCTTGTGGATGAGCCCCGCGAGCTCGACGTCGTTGCGTTCACCGACGCGACCCTCGTCGTCGACGAGGTACTTCGGCACCGTGAACAGCGACAGCCCCTTGACGCCCGGCGGCGCGTCGGGCGTCCGCGCGAGGACGAGGTGGACGATGTTCTCGGCCAGTTCGTGGTCGCCCCCCGAGATGAAGATCTTCTGGCCCCGGATCGCATAGCGACCGTCGCCCAGCGGCGTCGCCGTCGTCTTCAGGTCCGACAGGCTGGAGCCGGCCTGCGGCTCCGTCAGCACCATCGTTCCGAAGAAGCGTCCCGCGGCGATGCCGCGCAGGTACCGGCGCCGCTGCGTCTCGGTGCCGAAACGCTCGATGATGTGGGCGTTGGCCAGCGTCAGTTCCACGTAGGATGCGGTGCCGACGTTCGCGCTGCGGAACAGCGACCAGCAGGCCTGTGCGACGACGACGGGCAGCTGCATGCCGCCGGCATCCAGGTCGGCGGCCGCCAGGTGCAGGCCCGCGTCGCAGAACGCGCGGACCGCGACGCGGACTTCCGGGCGCATGCGCACGCGGCCGTCGACGATCCGCGGCTCCTCCTCGTCGGCGAGGCGGTTGTGCGGAGCGAACTTGTCGCGGGCGATCGCGTGCGCGGCGTCGAGCGCGGCATCGAAGGTCTCGCGACTGTGGTCCGCGAAGCGCGGGCGCCGCGTCAGCGCATCGGCCTCGAGCACCTCGTAGAGAAGGAAGGCAAGATCGCGCCGCGATACGAGATCGGGTTCGGCCGTGCTGCTGGCGGTTCTGCTCATGGCGCTGTTCGACTCCATCCGAACGGATTCGCCGCATCCTGTCATCGGCGGGCGCGGCAACACCCCATAAACTGGCTATGGGTTCGTCAAGGCAGCCTGAGCATAAGCGTGTTTCCTTCGATCCGGCACCGGTCACGGAAGTTCAGCGTCACCTGCATCGTCGCCGCGGTCATGCTGCCCCTGGTTGCCGGCTGCGGCGGCGGTTCGACGAGCGGCAGCAGTCCCGGCGCGAGTGCCACGGGCGGCGGGTCGTCGTCGGGTGGATCCTCGTCCGGATCCGGTGCGTCGTCCGCGGGTTCGTCGGCGTCGTCGTCCGGCGGATCGTCGGGCATCGCTTCGGCGACGACCTACGGTTCAATGGCCGGTGCCGCGCTGGGTACGGGCGGCAGCCTGAACGGCGCCGTGCCCTTTCCTGCGGACAACGCATGGAACACCGACATATCGTCGGCACCCGTGGATCCGAACTCCGACAACCTCATCGCCAGCATCGGAGTCTCCACGGGGCTGCATCCGGATTTCGGCTCCGGCCTTTATGCCGGCGCGCCGATCGGAATACCCTACGTTGTCGTGGCCGGATCGCAGGCCCCGGTCGCGATCCATTTCGTCGCCTATGGCGATGAAAGCGATCCCGGCCCGTATCCGGTGCCCGCCAACGCGCCGATCGAGGGGCAGCCGGCCGCCGGCGGCAGTTTCGGCGGCGACCGCCACGTCATCGTGATCGACCGCGACGCGAATCGCCTGTACGAGATGGACAATGCGGTGCCCCAGGCCGACGGAAGCTGGAACGCCGATGCCGGCGCGGTCTTCCACCTCGATTCGGACGCTGTGCGCCCGACGGCGCAGCCGGGTTGGACGAGCGCCGACGCGGCGGGACTGCCGATCTTCCCCGGGCTGGCGCGGTACGACGAAGTCGCCGGCGGTGCGATCCGCCACGCGCTGCGCTTCACCGTGGCGCAGACGCGCAAGGCCTACGTTCCGCCGGCGAATCACGAGGCGTCGACGGCGACGTCGGCGAACCTGCCGCCGATGGGCATGCGCGTCCGCCTGAAGGCGAGCTATGCGATCCCATCGACGTTCGATCCGCAGGTGCAGGTGATCCTGCAGGCGCTGAAGACCTACGGAATGATCGTCGCGGACAACGGCAGCGACTGGTACATCAGCGGCGCCCCCGATGCCGGCTGGAACAACGATGCGCTGGTGGCGCAACTGGGCGCCGTCAAGGGATCCGACTTCGAGGTCGTCCAGATGAACGGCCTCGTCGCGCCGTGAGGCGTGACATCGCGCTCCTGCCTCACGGCGCTGCCGTTTCCGTGACCCCGGCGTCCGCCGGTCGAACCTCGCCGATCGCGAAGCGGACCGCATCCTCGACGCGATCCAGCCAGACGAATTCCAGTCGTTCGCGCGCCTCCGCCGGAACGTCTTCGAGGTCCTTCTGGTTGCGCCGCGGCAGCATCACCGTGCGGATTCCCGCGCGCAGCGCGGCCAGCGTCTTCTCCTTCACGCCACCGATCGGCAAGACGAGGCCGCGCAGGCTCACTTCCCCGGTCATCGCGACCTCGGAACGCACCGGCTTGCCGGTCAACAGCGAGACGAGCGCGAGATAGATCGCGACCCCGGCACTCGGACCGTCCTTGGGCGTCGCGCCGGCCGGAATGTGGACGTGGATGTCCGCCTTCTCCAGCGCATCGCCGCTCCACGTCTTGGCCAGCGTCAGCGCGGCCTGCGCCGACTCCTTCATGACGTCGCCCAGCTGGCCCGTGAGAATCAGGCGGCCGCTGCCCGGAACGCGACTCGCCTCGATGAACAGGATGTCGCCGCCGACCGGGGTCCAGGCCAGGCCCGTCGCCACGCCCGGAACGCTGGTGCGCAACGCGATCTCGTTCTCGAAGCGGCGCGGCCCGAGGATCGCCGCCAGGTCCCCGGCGTCGATCGTGACTTGGTCCGCCTGTCCTTCGGCAATGCGCATCGCCGCGCGCCGCAGCGTCGAGCCGATCTCGCGTTCGAGATTGCGCACGCCGGCCTCGCGCGTGTAGTCGCGGACGATCGCGACGAGCGCCTCGTCGGTCAGCGTCGCCTGCCCGCCCTTGAGCCCGTTCGCCTCGCGCTGGCGCTCGAGCAGGTAGCGACGGGCGATCTCCACCTTCTCCTCCTCGGTGTAGCCCGGAAGCTGGATGATCTCCATCCGGTCGCGCAACGGCCCCGGAATCGTGTCGAGGACGTTGGCGGTGCAGATGAACATCACCCGCGAGAGGTCGAAGTCGACGGCCAGGTAGTTGTCGCGGAACCTGCTGTTCTGCTCCGGATCCAGCACCTCCAGCAGCGCGCTCGCCGGGTCTCCATGGAAGCCGCCGGCACCCGTCTTGTCGATCTCGTCGAGCATCAGCACGGCGTGCGTCGTGCCGGCCCGGCGCATCGCCTGGATGATGCTGCCCGGCAAGGCGCCGATGTAGGTGCGGCGGTGGCCGCGAATTTCCGCCTCGTCATGCACGCCTCCCAGCGCGACGCGCTGGAACACGCGTCCCGTTGCGCGGGCGATCGACTGCCCGAGCGACGTCTTGCCGACCCCCGGTGGCCCGGCGAAACACAGGATGGGGCTCTTGCCTTCGGGGTTCAGCTTCCGGACCGCGAGGTACTCGAGAATCCGCTGCTTGATCTTGTCGAGCCCGAAATGGTCTTCGTCGAGGATGCGGCGGGCTTCGGCGAGGTCGATCGCCTGCTGCGGCGCCGTCTTCCAGGGCAGCTCGCTCAACCACTCGAGGTACGTACGCAGCATGGCCTGCTCGCCGCCGCCGTCGCCCATCCGCTGCAGCCTCCGCAGTTCCTTCTGCGCGTGCTTCAGGACGTCTTCCGGCATGCCTGCGGTATCGATGGCCTTCTTCAGCTCCTCGACCTCGGCGACGCGATCGTCGCCTTCGCCGAGTTCCTTCTGGATCTGCCGCAGCTGCTCCCGCAGCACGTGCTCGCGCTGGCGCTCGTCGAAGTGCGCACGCGTCTTCTCGCCGATCTCCTTCGACAACCGCAACACTTCGACGCGCGCGGCCAGCAACGCGATCACCTTGTCGAGGCGGCGCATCAGGTCGAAGGTTTCCAGGATGTCCTGCTTTTCCTCGAGCTTCACGTCGAGCAGGTTGGCGACGAGGTCGCAGAGCGCCGCCGGCGATCCGATGCCGCGCACGACACCGGCCAGTTCGTCGGGCACGTGCGGCAACAGCCCGATGGCCTCGGCCGCCTGCTCCTTGAGCTGCAGGAATCGCGCCTCGATCTCCGGGCCCTCGGCGGCCGGCGCGTCGATCATCGCGACGCGTGCGACCAGGAACGGCCATCCATCGAGGAATTCCAGGACCCGAAAGCGTCCTTCGCCCTGGACGACGAGATGATGCGCGCCGTCCTGCCCGGTGACGTAGCGCACGATCGGGCCCGCGGTGCCGACCCAATAGAGATCGTCCGCGGCGACTTCGGTCTTCTGCGGGTCCCGCTGCAGCAGGAAGCCGGCGCGCAACTCGCCGCGAACCGCCTCCTGCGCCGCGGCGATCGACATCGAGCGCCCGACCGTGATCGGCGAGAGAACGCCCGGGAACACGACGGCATTGCGCATCGGGATCACGATCAGCGCGTCCTTCGGAAGCGGCTTCAAGCCCCCGGCGCCGGACGCACCCGGCTTGCCCGCTTGACCGTTGCCCGCACCCTGGCGCGAATCCTCGCCGGACCACATCCGGTTCGGCGTTGGCCCATGGTTCATCTGTTTTCCTTCACGTTCCGAGTCGTCCGACCGTTCGATCGCCTCTTCAGGCCTGCCAGCCCCGGCGGGGACACAGGCCCCCGCCGAGGTTTCGTCCCGGCGAACATGGGGCCTGCCGGCCACGTTTCAATGGTCACGGCGACTTCGGATAAGCTGAATCGTCCATCGCATCACGTGGAGGTTTCGTGAAGCCCTTCGCCGTGGTTTCCCGCCGGATCGCCGACGCCGCGGCCCGGCATCGACCGGCGCCGTCACGACGTGCTCGAGCCATCAGCGGTGCCCTGGCGCTGGCCTGCGGCATGACCCTGTCGTCGTCGGGGCCGGCCGCACCAGCCGCCGCGGCGGCGCCGCCGCGGTGTCCCGACATGATCCTCGGCGCCGCCGACCTGAACGAGATCTTCGACGAGACGCTGGCCGGCTTCCGCGACCTGATCGACCAACGCTCGGTGACGATCGAACCGTCGGACCGCGCCTGCTACGTCCGCGTGACGCTCGCCAGCACCGCGCTGCCGCAGGTCGGCGGCGCCGCGTGCCGACTGCAGGGCTGCTCCATCGTGGTCTACGACCACCAGAGCGTCGCGCTGCGCGACTTCGACGTCGCCGGATGCGACGCGGTCTTCGATACGCTCGGACTGTCGCGCAGGGTTCCCTCCGCCTACGCGGATGCGAGCGCGCGGATCCGGCAGCACTGCGGATCGGCCGGCTTCGAGATCGCCGCCGTCTCCGCGGTGCGCATCGGCGGCGATCCGAAACTCCGCATCGCGTTCCGGCCGACCGCAGCACGTCCCTGAGCCGGGGTCGCGCGGCGACGCAGGCCTCGCTCGAGGATCACTCGAGCAGCGGCGCGATCGCCTGCGCCGCCGCGTCCCGGTCGACGTCGCGCGCACGCAGCGCCTGCAGGATCGCCTCGACGTCCCCGCGCCGGCCGGCGTCGCGCAATGCGGCATCGGCGTCGGCCAAGGCTCTCAGCAGGCGCGGCGTCAATCGATCGAACTGCGGGCGCAGCGCCGCGGCCAGGTCGGGAGCGTCGGCGAAGCCCCCCTGCCCTTGCGACGTCCAGCGTGCGAACAGCGCACGCTGGATCGTCTTCGACGCCTCGACCTGCGCCCTGAAAAACGCCTCGACGCGCGCGCGCGGCAGCCCGAACGCGGCCGCCTGCCGCCCGGCGGCCTCGATCACGGCCTGCTCGCGCGCGACGTCCTCGATGGCCTCATGGCGCGTCCATTTGGCCCGCGCGACGTCGGGCGCCAGCAGCAGCCGCGCATCCACCAGTTCCCGCAGCGCCTCGACATTCCACGGATACGCCAGCCAGCGTTCGATCGACCTGCCGAGGAAGCCGGTCTCGATCGCCATGTGCAGCCACTGGTCGACGTACGCCTTGAAGACCGGATCCTGAGGCAGCAGGAACGCCTTTTCCGAGAAATCGAATGGCGCCTCCGGATGGACGGCGCAAAGCTGTGGATGCAACCGCTGTTGAAGCCGCGCCTCGGTCGAATCCGTGATCATCAGGTCCGCGTCGCCGACGACGATCCGATCGAATATCCCGACATTGTCCGGATCGACGATCAGCTGCGCATGCGGCGCATGCGCGCGCGCGAAGCGCTCGTTGGTGCCGCCCGGGTTGACGATGAGGCGCACGCCGGGCTGGTCGATCTGCGCCAGTTCGCGGAAACGAGACTGGTCCGGGCAGCGGACGATCGGCGTCTTGCCATCGCGCAGGTAGGGAATCGAAAACAGGCCGCGTCGCTGGCGTTCGAGCGTCACGGAAACGCCACCACTCGCGACGTCGAAACGTCCGCCGGTGAAATCCGACATCAGGCTCGGCCATGTCGTGGGCACGACCTGCAGCGAGACGCCGAGGGAACGCGCGAGGTCGCCGGCGAGTTCGACGTCGAGCCCGACGAACGTGTCGCCGTGACCGCGCCGGTAGCTGAAAGGCGTGTAGTCGCCGGTCATCCCGACGCGCAGAACGCCGCGCGCGACGATCTCCTGCAGCCGTCCCCGCGCGCCGCTTTCCGGGGCCGCGCCAGCCGGCTCCGGCGCCTGCGCCATCGCCGGCGCCGTCGCAGCGATGCCCAGCACGAGGGCGGCACCGGCAACAACGGCGCGCCACGGCACGCGGCGGGTTCCCTGTATGCGGCGGTCCGGCCGGCCGGGCTTTTCCGGCGCCGCGGCTTTCCGCCGCCACGCCCCGGCCTCGGCAGGCCCTAGACTCTCCGGATGCCGCCCGGCCGCGTTCGCGCCCCGACCACCGTTCCGACACCGACGACCATGACGACCGTCCCCCATGCCTTGCCCCCCTTCCATCTCGCCTTCCCGGTCCACGACCTCGCCGCGGCCCGCCGCTTCTATGGCGGCACGCTCGGCTGCCCCGAGGGCCGCAGCGCGCCGGAATGGGTCGATTTCGATTTCTTCGGCCACCAGATCGTCGCTCATCTCGCACCGGAGGAATGCGATCGGCCGACGACGAGCGCCGTGGACGGACACCAGGTGCCGGTCCGCCATTTCGGGGCGGTCGTCACGATGACCGAATGGGAAGCCATGGCCGCGCGCCTTCGCGACGCGGGCGTCGAGTTCGTCATCGAACCCTATGTCCGCTTCAAGGGCCAGGTCGGCGAGCAGGCCACGATGTTCTTCCTCGATCCATCCGGCAACGCGCTCGAGATCAAGGCGTTCGCCGATCGTTCGCAGCTCTTCGCGAAATAGTCCCGGCCGGCGTCGCTTCAGGCGGCGCCCTCGATGTCGGTCGACTGGATGCGCTTGACGCCGCGCGCCTGCATCTGCTTCCACGCGGCCGCGAGCGAGCCGTTGAGGTCGATCGCGCGCGTGGCGTCTTCGATCACGAACGTCTCGAAGCCGAGCTTCCGGGCGTCCAGCGCGGTCCAGGCGACGCAGAAGTCGGTCGCCAGGCCGACGATGAATACGCGGCTGATGCCGCGCTGCTTCAGGTAGCCGGCGAGCCCGGTCGCCGTCTTGCGATCGGCCTCCAGGAACGCCGAATAGCTGTCGACGTCGCGGTGGTAGCCCTTGCGCACGATGACCTGCGCCTGCGGGATGTCGAGATCCTTGCGCAGCGCGGCGTCCTGCGTGCCCTGCACGCAGTGGTCCGGCCACAGCACCTGGGTTCCGTAGGACAGGCGCGTGGTCTCGAAGGGTTTCTTGCCCGGATACGAGCTCGCGAACGACGCGTGGCCCGGGGTGTGCCAGTCCTGCGTCAGCACGACATTCTCGAAGGCCTTCGCCAACCGGTTGATGACCGGCACGACGTCCTCTCCGTGGGGCACCGGCAGCGTGCCGCCGGTCACGAAGCAGTTCTGCACGTCGATCACCAGCAGCGCGGATCGGGCGTCCGGCCGGATTCCGGGCCCGGCCCAGGCGCGCCGTGACCAGGCGCCGGCGACGACGATCCCGGCCGCCGTCGACGCGAGGAAGTTGCGACGCGAGCGAATTTTCATCTGCGATCTCCGAGTCAACGGTTCCAGTTTGGCATATCCGCCGCGACGACCCGCTTCGACGGGCGCATGGCGCCCGGAACCTCAGCGTTCCACGAGACGAAACCAGGCCTGCAGGTCGTTGCCCAGGCTCGCGGCCGTCACGCTGGCGCCGACCTCGCCCTTGTCGATCGGATACAGGCGATCGCAAACCTGGCGCGCGAGATGGATGTTCTGTTCCGACAGCAGGACGGCGATGCCGCGCGACTTCAACTCGGCGATCATGCGCACCATCGCGTCGACGACGAGCGGCGCCACGCCTTCCGACGGCTCGTCCATCAGGATCAGCTCCGGCTCCGCCATCAGGCTGCGCGCGACGGCGAGCATCTGCTGCTCGCCTCCGCTGAGCTGGCCGCCGAGGCGGTCGCGCAACGCCGCGAGACGCGGAAACGCGACCGCGATGGCCGAGGCCGTCGTGCCCGCCGACGCGGCAGGCCCGGCGTCGCGCCGGGGACGCCGCCGCCCGACCTCGAGATTCTCGCCGACCGTGAGGTCGGTGAATATCCGTCGATCTTCCGGGACGTAGGCGACGCCGGCGCGGGCGATGCGATGCGGTGCGCTCGCCGAATAGTCCTGCTCGCGAAATACGATGCGTCCGCGGCGCCTCGGGACCAGGCCCATGATGGCCTTCAGGGTCGTCGATTTCCCGGCGCCGTTACGCCCCATCAGGCCGACGACTTCGCCCGGGCGTACTTCCAGGTCGATGCCGAAAAGGATCTGCGCCGCGCCGTACCAGGCACAGAGCGATCCGACCTTGAGCAGCGCCGGGCCGCGCTCCCTGTCCTCGCCGGCGGCGCTCACGCCCGGTTCCGCGGCGGCATGCCGATGGACAGTCCGGAGCCGAAATAGACCTCGCGCACCGCTGCGTCGTCGCGAATGTCCTCCGGGCCACCCTCGGCGACGACGCGGCCGCGGGCGAGCACGATGACGCGATCGGCGAACCCGAAGACCACGTCCATGCTGTGCTCGGTGAACAGCACCGCGAGGCGCCGTTCGACGACGAGTCGTCGCACCAGCGCCATCAGGTCGGCGCGCTCGCGCGTGCCCATGCCCGCGGTCGGCTCGTCCATCAGCAGCAGCCGCGGACGGTTGGCCAGCGCGATCGCCAACTCGACGCGCTTCACGTCGCCATACGCGAGCACGCTGCATGGGCGGCCCGCCTGCTCGGCCATGCCGACCTGCGCCAGAAGCCGCAGCGCGTCGTCGTGCCGGTACGTCGCAGCGCGCCGCCACGGCGACAGGCTCCGTCCATCGGCGCAAAGCAGTGCCACCTGGATGTTCTCGACGACCGTCAGCGAGCCGAAGACCTCCGCGACCTGGAACGTACGGCCGACGCCGCGGCGCCAGATGTCGCGCGGCGCGAGGCCCACGAGTTCCGAGCCGTCCAAGCGGATCGAGCCGTGGTCCGGTGCGAGCTGGCCGTTGAGCAGGTTGAACGTCGTCGACTTGCCGGCGCCGTTGGGTCCGATCAGCGCCAGCATCTCGCCGGCTTCCAGCGCGAACGAAAAGTCGTCGACGGCCCGGTCGCCGCCGAACGACTTCGACAATCGCTCGACCTGGAGGAGGGTCACCGGCCGGGCTCCATGCCACGCGCCCGCCGCAGCACGCGATCGATGACGCCCGCGAGGCCCTCCGGCACCACGAGGATCAAAGCGAGCAGCGTCGCCCCGACGAGGGCCCGCCAGTAGTCGGTGGCCCGGGCCGCCATGTCCTGCAGCCCGGTGAACGCCGCGGCACCGAGCAGCGGGCCGACGAGCGATTGCACGCCGCCGAGCAGCACCATCACGAGGCCGTCGACGGACTTTCCGACGGACATCACGTCCGGCGAGATGCTCCCCTTCGAGAACGCGAACAGCGAGCCGGCGAGTCCCGCCATGCAGCCGGCGCAGCAGAACGCGATCCATTGGACGCGCCGGACGTCGAAGCCGAGGGCGGCGGCACGCAGCGGCGAGTCACGCACCGCGCGCACCGCGTAGCCGAACGGCGAAAAGACAAGGCGCCGCAGCCCGACGACGCCGATCGCGGCCGCGGCCAGCGTCGCCTCGAAATAGACGCGCTTGTCGGCGAGCCACGGCGCCGGCCAGACGCCCGTCAGCCCGTTGCTGCCTCCGGTCACGGCGTCCCACTCATAGGCGATCGACCACGCGATCTGCGCGAACGCGAGGCTGATCATCGCGAAGTAGATCCCCGACAGCCGGACGCAAAACCAGCCGATGAACGCGGCACCCAGCAACGCGACGAGCGCACCGGCCGGCACCGCGGCCTCCATCGGCAGGCCGGCGCGCAATGCGAGCAGAGCCGCGCCATAGGCGCCGAAACCGAAGTAGGCGGCATGTCCGAACGAATGCATGGCGCCGGTGCCGGCGATGAAATGAAGGCTCGCGGCGTAGAGCGCGGCGGTCAGCATGTCGATCGCGAGGATCGTCACATAGGGCGCGTCGCGCGCGACCGCGGGCAACGCGACGAGCGCGACGAGCACGGCGGCGCCGAACCACGCCTGGCCGCGGCTTGCCGGCTCCAGGGGCCAGGCCGGCGCCGCCGATCCGCGGCCGGGCGGCGGCGCGCGCCCCATCAGTCCCCAGGGTCGAATCGACAACACGACGGCCATGACGATGAATTCGGCGACCAGCGTCAGCTTCGAGAACGCGATCGTCACGTCGAAGGCCGCGACGGTCCCGAGGCCGGTGCAGATCGCCTTGACTTCGGCGACCAGGAGAGCGGCGACGTAGGCGCCCGGCAGCGAGCCCAGTCCGCCGACGACCACGACGACGAAAGCGTCCCCGATCGTCGACAGATCGAGCCCCAGGTGCGCCGGCTCCCGCGGCAATTGCAGCGCGCCGCCGAGCCCGGCGAGGAACGAACCGAGCGCGAACACGCCGGTGAAGAGCCGGGCTTCATCGACGCCAAGCGCCGCGACCATGTCGCGGTCCTGCGTCGCGGCACGGACGAGGATTCCCCACCGCGTGCGCTTCAGCGCGAACCAGAGGAGCCCGAGCACCAGCGGGCCGGCCAGAACCAGGAACAGGTCGTAGCTCGGGAAATGCCGCCCCAGAACCGGCACCGCCTGAGACAGGCCCGGCGCGCGCGGGCCGAGCAGGTCGTCCGGGCCCCACGCCCAGAGGACCCCATCGTCCAGCACGAGGACCAGCGCGAAGGTCGCCAGCAGCTGCAGCAGGTCGGGCGCGCGGTAGACGCGCCTCAGCAGAAGGATCTCGGCGAGCGCGCCGAGGAGCGCGACGGCAAGCCCGGCGAGCGGCAAGGCGATCCAGAACCCGGGCCCGCCGCCGATCGCGGTCGCGATCGTGTAGGCGACATAGACGCCGAGCATGTAGAACGCCCCGTGCGCGAAATTGACGATCCGCGTGACGCCGAAGATCAGCGACAGCCCGGCCGAGACGAGGAACAACGACGAGGCCGCGGCAAGCCCGTTGAGCAGCTGGAACAGCAAGGCGGTCGCGGCCATCGCCCGCGTCAGTCCGCCGGCCGCAGTCTCCTCACCTCGTCGTCCGGCGGCATGAACCGCGCGCCGTCCAGGTAGCGGTAGTCGACCATCGTGCCCCGCCCGCCCTCGTTGCGCGTGTGGCCGACGTAGGCGCCCATCGTCGACTGGTGGTCGATCGCGCGGTAGGTCACGCGTCCGAACGGCGTGTCGACCTGCAGTCCTTCGAAGGCTTCGACGAGCTTCGCCGTCTCGCTGCTTCGGGCCTTGCCGACGGCGGCCGCGATGGACTTGACGAGCGCGTAGCCGACGACCGACCCCAGGCGCGGGTTGTCGTGCCATCGCTCGCGGTACGCCAGGAAGAAGGCCTTGTGCTCCGGCGTCTGGATGCCGTACCACGGATAACCCGTCACGATCCATCCGTCGGGCGCTTCGTCCTTCAGCGCATCCAGGTATTCCGGTTCCCCGGTGAGCAGGCTCACGACATCCCGCCCGCGGAACAGGCCGCGCACGTTGCCCTCGCGCACGAACTTGGTCAGGTCGGCGCCGAACAGCACGTTGAAGATGGCATCCGGCTTCGCATCGTCGAGTGCCTGCACGACGCTGCCGGCGTCGAGCCGGCCGAGCGGGGTCGCCTGTTCCGCGACGAATTCCACGTCCGGCTGCGCGGCTTTCAGCAGGCGCTTGAACGTCGCGACCGCCGAGGCGCCGTACTCGTAGTTCGGGTACACGAGCGCCCAGCGCCTGCGCCCGAGGCGGGCCGCCTCCGGCGCCAGCATCGCCGCCTGCGTGTACGTCGAAGGGCGCAACCGGAACGTATAGCGATTGCCGTCCTGCCAGACCATCTTGTCGGTCAGCGGCTCGCCGGCGACGAACAGTACCTTCCTCTGCTTCGCGAAATCGGCGAGCGCGAGCCCGACGTTCGACAGGTAGGCGCCGGCAAGAAGGTCGACGTGCTCGCCGGAGAGCAGTTCCTCCGCGGCGCGCACCGCGTCGCCCGGATTCCCGTTGTCGTCGCGGGTGACCAGTTCCAGCCGGCGCCCGGCCACGCCGCCCGCGGCGTTGATTTCGTCCAGCGCGAGTTCCATGCCCTTGCGATAAGGCTCGAGGAACGCGGGTTGCGCCTTGTAGCTGTTGACCTCGCCGATGCGCACGGCAGGCAGTGCCTGCGCGCCCACGACGCAGGACGCCAGGAACGCCGCCAGCGCGGCGCGTTTGATCGTCATCGGGCTCTCCTCCAGGGCGCGGATTCTAGTCCCGGCGGCCACCGGGACCCGCGGGTGGACATCGGGTAGGATGCGTTGTGCACGTTCCTATACAACGAAAGCCATGCTGCCCTCGCTGCTCGAAGTCCTGCTGGCCAGCGTCCCGCGCGCCGCGCGCATCGGGGCGATCCGCGTCGTCGCGACGCCGCTGGTGCTGGTGCTGGCGCTGGCCTCGCCCGGCGCCGGCGCGGAAGAGGTCCGGGTCGCGGTCGCAGCCAATTTCACCGCGCCGGCGAAGCTGATCGCGGAGGGCTTCGAACGCGCCACCGGACACCACGTGGCGATCAGTTCCGGCGCCACCGGGAAGTTCTTCGCGCAGATCGAGTCGGGCGCACCGTTCGATGTCCTGCTGTCGGCCGACCAGCAGACGCCGAAGCGGCTGGAGGCCGAGTCCTTCGCGGTGCCGGGCACGCGCTTCACCTATGCCATCGGCCAGCTCGTCCTCTGGAGTTCCCAGGCCGGCGTCGTCGACCCGCAGGGCGCCGTGCTGCGGTCCGACGCTTTCACGCATGTCGCGATCTGCGACCCGAAGCTCGCGCCCTACGGCGAGGCAGCGGTCGAGACCATGAAGGCGCTCGGGGTCTACGAGAAGCTGCAACCGAAGTTCGTCCAGGGCGAATCGATCACGCAGGCCTATCAGTTCGTCGCCAGCGGCAATGCCGAGATCGGCTTCGTCGCGCTGTCGCAGGTTTTCGCCGACGGCAAGATCCGCGAGGGGTCCGGATGGCGCGTTCCGTCCGACCTCCATGCGCCGCTACGCCAGGACGCCGTGCTGTTGCTGCCGGGACGCGACAACCCGGCGGCGCGCGCGTGGCTTGCGTGGCTGCAGGGCGATACGGCGAAGGCCGCGATCCGTTCGTTCGGCTACGAAGTCCCGCCCGCCGTCGCCTCGAAATGAACCACGCAGGTCGGGTTCGCGACGCGCGACGGTAGGAAACCTCCCCCCTCGCGTGACGGGACGCTAGGCCGTTCCGATGTTTGTCGCCGCGGCGCGTATCCGGCAAACTGCAGACTCGGTTGGTCTCGGCAAGTACGCAAGCACGCCCATCATGCCCTTGATCGAATTTCGCCATGTGGCAAAGCGGTATGGCGACCGCACCGTCCTCGCGGATTTCTCGCTCGACGTGTCCGCCGGCGAATTCAGCGTCATCCTCGGCCCCGCGGGTAGCGGAAAGTCGACGATCCTGCGAGCGCTCTGCGGCATCGAGGACATCGATGCGGGCTCGATCCGTATCGACGGGCGCAACGTGTCGACGATGGCGCCGCGCGAACGCGGCTGCGTCCTCGTCTCGCAAGGCGACGCGCTCTATCCGAAGCTGACGGTCGCGCAGAACATCGCCCACCCGCTGAAACTCGCGGGCATCCCGCGCGACGAGCGCGACGCGACGATCGCGGACCTCGCGCGGACGCTCCGCCTCGACGATGTGCTGGGGCGGCGCCCCGGCGAACTCACCTGCGGCGAACGACTTCGCGTCGCGATCGCGCGCGCCTGCGCACGCCAGCCGCGGGTCCTGCTGTTCGACGAACCCTGGTCGGATCTCGATCCGGCCACGCGAATGGAGCTGCAGTTCGAGCTCGTGAGCCTGCACTGGCGGCTCGATGCCACGATGGTGCTCGTGACCCGCGACCAGGCGGCCGCCATGGCGCTGGCCGATCGCGTCGCGGTGATCAATCGCGGCGAGGTCGAGCAGAGCGGGACGCCACGGCAGATCTTCGGCGCCCCGGCGTCGCCGTTCGTCGCCGGCTATGTCGGGCAGCCGCCGATGAACCTGATGTTCGTCGGCGCCAGCGACGCCGGGCTGCGCCTGCGCGGCAAGCCCGACCTGGCGCTGCCGGAGTCCCTGGCCGCGGCGCTGTCGCGCCGGCTGGCCGGGGACCATCACGACGACTTCCTGCTCGGCATCCGTCCGCAGCACGTGGAGCTCGGTGTCGACTCCGGC
The DNA here is from genome assembly GCA_035524275.1 of Burkholderiaceae bacterium. Classification (GTDB taxonomy): domain Bacteria; phylum Pseudomonadota; class Gammaproteobacteria; order Burkholderiales; family Burkholderiaceae_F; genus DATKPC01. The sequence goes on along the minus strand of DATKPC010000022.1, from coordinate 46,878 downwards.
ATTCCGGCGCGCGTCCTCGGCAGCGAAGTCGTCGACGACCTGCGGATCGTGCACCTGGACATCAGCGGCCAGCACGCGGCCGCCGTCGCCGCCGACGGGCAGCATTTCCCGACGGGTGCGCGCGTCGGCGTCGCATTCCCGCCGCAAGCGTGCCACGTCTTCCTGCCGCCAGCGCCTCCGCCGGTGCGCGTCGCCCGCGAAGCGAAGGTTCTCGAACCGGCTTGACGCTGGCGCGACGCGATGCGGCGGCGTCGCCAGCTAGATCGCGTAGGACGCGCCGAGTTCCGGCATCTCGACCTGCGCGCCGGCCAGCCGGGAGGCAAAACCGCGCATCACGTCCTCCTCGCCGTGGACGAGGAATGTGCGCCGCGGTTTCAGGCGTCCATGCCACTGCAGCAGCTCGTCGCGATCGGCGTGGGCCGAAAAGCCGTTGATCGTGTGCACCTGAGCCCGCACGCGGATGTCCTCGTCGAAGATCCGGACGCTTTCCGCGCCGTCGATGATCCGCCGGGCCAGCGTCCCGCGCGCCGCGAAGCCGACGAACACGATGCTGCAGTCCTCGCGCCACAGGTTGTGGCGCAGGTGGTGGCGAATCCGCCCTCCGCTGCACATGCCGGCGCCCGCCAGGATCACGGCGCCGCTGCTGAAGCGGTTGATCGCCTCGCTCTCGCTGGCATCGCGCGTGTAGTGCAAGCCCGGCAGGTGGAACGGGTCGATGCCGGCCTGCAGCATCTGCGCGACCTGCGGCGCGCAGCACTCCGGGTGGCGCGCGAAAATCTCGGTGGCCGAGATCGCCATCGGCGAGTCCAGGAAGACCTGCATCAGCCGCGGCAGGCGCCCGCTCTCGACGCCTTCGCGAAGCACGAAGAGGATCTCCTGGGCCCGTTCGAGCGCAAAGCTCGGGACCACGACATTGCCGCCGCGGCGGAAGGTCTGCTCGACGACCTGGTAGAACTCCTCGATCGTCGGGCCGATCGGCCGGTGCACGCGATCGCCGTAGGTCGTCTCGAGCACGAGGGCGTCGACCGGAGAAGGCGGCACGACGGGCGCCCGAAGCAGCGGCCGCCCGGCATTGCCCAGGTCGCCGGAAAATACGATGCGCCGTCGCTCGGAGCCCTCCTCCACGTCGACGCACACGCTGGCGGATCCGAGGATGTGTCCCGCGTCCTCGAACGTGACGCGTATCCCGGGAGCCAGTTCCAGCGGTTCGCCGTAGGTCGCCGTGCGGCCAAAGTACGCCAGGCTGTCGAGCGCATCGAGCGTCGTGTACAGCGGCTCGCTCGCCACCGCGGCGGCGCGGCCGTGCCGGCGCTGGTGGCGACGCGCGCGATAGCGCGCCTCCTCCTCCTGCAGGTGCGCCGAATCGAGCATCACGACCCGCGCCAGTTCGCGAGTTGCCGCGGTCGCCACGATCTCGCCGCGGAATCCGCGCCGCGCCAGCAGCGGAATCCGTCCGCAATGGTCGAGGTGCGCGTGCGTGAGCAGGAGATGGTCGATCGACGACGCTTCGAAACCGAACGCGGCGCTGTTGTCCTCGTGCAGCTCGCTGCTGCCCTGGTAGAGGCCGCAGTCGACGAGGATGCGCCGGCCGGCGCATTCCAGGAGGTGGCACGAGCCGGTGACGCCGCGGTCGGCGCCATGGAACGAAAGCTTCATCGCGTACCTTCCGTGAGCGGCATGGGATACAGGGGCGTTCCGCGCGAGGCATGCCACGCAAGGATTCCATTCCAGATTTCGGACGCCGATTCGGCGTACCAGAAGAGGTCGCGGTCCTCCGGATCGATCATCCCCTCGTCGACCAGGTAGTCGACGTCGATCGCCCGCCGCCAGTAGTCGCGTCCGACCAGCACGACCGGAACCGGACGGATCTTGCGCGTCTGCACCAGCGTCAGCGTCTCGAACAGCTCGTCCATCGTGCCGTACCCGCCGGGAAACGCGACGAGCGCCCGCGCACGCAGCAGGAAGTGCAGCTTGCGCAGCGCGAAATAGTGGAAGCGGAAACACAGCTCCGGGGCGACGTAGGGGTTCGGAAACTGCTCGTGCGGCAACGCGATGTTCAGTCCGATCGACTTCGCGCCGGCGTCGTAGGTGCCGCGGTTCGCCGCTTCCATGATCCCCGGCCCGCCCCCGGTCATGACCATCACGCGCGTGTCGCCGGGCCCGTTCCCCGACTCCGCGATCAGCCGACCCAGTTCACGCGCCACCTCGTAGTAACCGCTCTTCGCGGCGAGACGTTCGGCCACCGCGAGGCGGCGCCGCAGGTCGGTATCGCCTGGGTGGAAACCCGATTCCTCGCGCAGTTCCTCGACGTGCCGGGCCGCCGCGGCGGGCTCGCGCAGCCGCGTCCCGCCGAAGACGACGATCGTATGCTCGACGCCGGCCTGCTGCAGCAGCAGTTCCGGCTTGAAGTAATCGATCTGCAGGCGGATTCCACGCGTCTCGTAGAGGTCGAGGAACTCGACGTCGGCGTCCGCCTGCCGGTAGGCCGGGCTGGCGAGGATCGCATCGACGCGCGCGCGAGCCTGCGGATCGTCGATTTCCGACTTGGGCTCCGCCCACGGAAGCGGGTGCCGGCGCGGCTCGATGGGGCGCGGCCGAGCCATGGGCGGCGGCGTCACCGGGTCTTCGTCGTCGCTCAATGAGGGCCCCCGCAGGTCAATGACGAGCGCATTATCGTCCGGCCGCCGAAGCGCCTCGCGGGCGCGACACCCGTCGCCGCGCACCCGCTGTCGGTAGCCGGCGAGGACAAGCCGACCAACGGTGCGGGCCGGCGGGTGATCGAGGTTTTCGTCGCGCGAATTCGCGGATACCATAAATCAGTAATGAGCGCTGCCTACTGTTCTGCACTGGTGAGGTAACCGTACATGGACAAGACCGCCATCTACCGCAAGACCGACTTGGGCGTCGCCGAAATCACGACGACACGCCGGACCGTCGACATGAAGCTTCGTCCCTTGCTGATCCTGATCGACGGGCGTCGCACCGCGCAGCGCATTCACTCGCTGCTGGGCGGCGTCGGAATCCGCGAGGAACATTTCGATGACCTCGAGGGTGGCGGCTACATCGAGATCATGCGGCGGCCCGACCCGGTCGCGGTGTCGGAGGCCGCTGCCAACGATCCGCGACGCGCCGAGGCCGACGAATCGGATCCGGCGATCGCGGTGCGCCGCTTCTCCGAAGGCCAGCGCTACATGACGGAAACCGTCGCCGACAAACTCGGGCTCCGCTCCTTCCTGTTCGTCCTCAAGATCGAGAAATGCAGCGGCGCGAACGACCTGATCGCGCTGCTGCCGGAATTCGAGAAGGCGATCGCGAAGCGCCTGGACGCCGACTACGCACGGCATTGCCGGCGCATCGCGCAGACGATCCTCACGCAATAAGGCGGCGGCCGGCCGCGTGCGGGCCGGCTCCGCGTGGCGGACGTCACGCAGCGTGCGCGGTAGTCTCGCCGGCCGTCAGCGCATGCTTCACGATATCCACGGTCAGGCGAACGTGCGCCTCCAGCGCCAGGGCGGCGCGCGCCTCCTGGCGCGCGATCGCCGCGCGGAAGATCTCCTCGTGTTCGCGATGCACGTCGCGATCGGCGGCATGGGCCGCGGTGAGCCGCAGGTTGATGTTGCGGTACCGCTCGCCGTGGCGATAGAGGATGCCCAGCATGTACTTGCTCCACGGCGAGCGGTGGCTCGCGATCAGCGCCTCGTGGAACGCCTTGTTGCGCTGTTCGTACTCGTCCGGGTCGACGCCGTCGGGACGGGTCTCGGCGCGCGTCAGCAGGTGGAACGCCGCGACAAGGTCCGCCTCCCAGCGCGCATCGCCGTGGCGGATCGACTGCCGCAGCGATTCGGTTTCGATCAGCACGCGCGCATTCGTCAGGTCCTCCAGGTCGGCCACCGAGATCGGCGCGACCCGGAACCCGCGCTGGCCCTCCGCCGTCACCAGCGCATCGGACAGCAGCAGCGACAGCGCCTCGCGCAGCGTTCCGGCGCCAACCTGGTACTGGTCCTTCAGGTGCTCCACGCGCAGGCGCTCGCCCGGCGCCAGCGTGCCGCTGACGATGTTGCGACGCAGGTCGAGATAGGCACGCTCCACGAGCGTGCGCGGGGCGTCGGCGACCGGCAGGTGGAAGGCCGCGGCGAACTTGTCGGAAGGCAACATCAGGCGATCCCTTCGGCCGGAGGCTGCGGCGACGCGTCGGTGCATTCTGCCTGGCGACGCTTGAGACGATAGGCCAACTGCGGGCGCGTGATCCCCAACAGGCGCGCCGCGCCCGACAGGTTGCCGCCGCTGCGTTCGACGGCGAGCGACAACACGTGTTCCTCGAGCCTGTCGAGGCCGACGCCGCAGTCGATGATCCGCGCGCAGAGGTCCTGGTCCGGATCGGCAGGCAGCGTGGCCAGCAGGCCGCGCCGGTCGACGCCGGCCTGCGCCACCTCCGGCTGGTTCGGAAACATGTGTTCAAGCTCCACGTTGCCGCCCTGCGCAGCAAGGATCACGCCACGTTCGACGAGGTTCTCGAGTTCGCGGACGTTCCCGGGCCAGTCGTAGCGGTGCAGCGCCAGCAGCGCGCGATCGCCGAACCCGGCGACGCGCTTCTGGTGCAGCGCGCCGAAACGCGCCAGCATGTGCTGCGCGAGCGGCTCGATGTCGCTCGGGCGCTCCCTCAGGGGCGGGATCCTGATCGGATAGACGTTGAGCCGATACAGCAGGTCGCGCCGGAAGCGGCCGCACTTCACGGCCGCATCGAGATCGACGTTCGTCGCTGCAACGAGGCGGACGCTGACCTTTCGCGAGTTCTCGGCGCCGAGACGCTCGATTTCGCCCTCCTGGAGCACGCGCAGCAGCTTCGCCTGCGCCGGTAGCGGCAGGTCGCCGATCTCGTCGAGGAAAAGCGTGCCGCCGTGCGCGCGCTCGAAGCGGCCGGCGCGTGCCGCATGCGCGCCGGTGTAGGCGCCCTTCTCGACCCCGAACAGCTCCGCCTCGATCAGCTCGGCCGGCAGCGCGGCGCAGTTGACCGCGACGAATGGCGCGGCCGCCCGGTCGGACATTTCGTGCAGCGCGCGCGCGAATCGCTCCTTGCCCACGCCCGTCTCGCCGGTCAGCAGCACCGTGACCTGCGTGCGCGCAGCGCGTTCCAGCAGTTCCTGGGCCTGCCGGAACGCCTTCGAGCTGCCGATCAGCGTGCCGCCGCCGGTCACCGGCTCCAGCGTCGACTTCAGGGCCTCGACCTGCAGGCTGAGCGCCTCCAGTTGCTGGAGCAGCGATTCATCCTCGAAGTAGTGGCGGTGTGCCTCGCCGTCGGGCCAGCTCTCGATCGGACGCCCGACGATCACGCAATGGCCGCTGCCGCAGGCCGCGCAGGCGACCTCCTTGAACAGAATCAGGCGACGCATGAACGCGCTGGTGTAGCCGCTCGCGTAGCCGATCAGCGTCCAGCAGGCCGGCTGGTCGGCCACGCCGAATTTCTGCCGGTGCGCATAGGCTTCCCACGAATCGTCCCAGCGGAATTCGCCGTCGAAGTGGCCCGACGCGACGTCGCACTCCATCCGGACCGGCGTCACGCGCGCGGCGCCCTCCAGCATGTGCAACTGCGGCCCGACGAAGAACATCTCGTTCATCGGCCGCTCGCCGCGGATCTTCTGTGCGAACTCGGCGTCGCGCTGCCCGCAGGCATACCCCATCCGGGTCAGGAGCCGGCGCGCATGTTCCGGGCCCACCGAGCCGACGAGGTCCTGCCGCAACGACGCCAGCGCGGCCGAGTGCAGCAACACCATGCGGCGGTCGCCGAGCCAGATCGCGCCGTCGTCCGGCGAGAAGCGCAGCAGCCGCCGTAGGTCGTCGTCGGGCGGGTACTTCAACGGGGCTTCCGATGGGGTGGCCATGGGTGCCATCATGCCAAAATCTCGAGATTCACATCAATCGTATCGTATCGCACAATCGAAAACCCAAATGGCGAAGTTCATCAAATGATCAACCCAAGCCGCGGAGGATAGCCCAAATCGTCAAATTAAGCCGCCTTCACCCGGTAATTCGTCGGGATGGGCGCATGAAATGGGGACCCGAAAGCAGCCCGAAATGCGCTCCGAAGTTTGATATCGAGCAAACCGATCCCTCGATTCCCTTAATAAATTTCGATTCTTAAATATTTTCTCGAGATCCTGGCAAGATCCTTGCAAGAGCCTCGTCGCCATGCCGCAACCCGTCGCCCACTTCGACCCCGCGCAACGCTTCATTCGCGTCGTCGAGGAGCGCACGGACGGCATGGTGGAGTTCGAATTCGCGGTCGGTGAACCGCAGCTGTTCGTCGAGATGCTGATGCCGCGGGCGCAGTTCGATGAGTTCTGCCGCCAGCAGGGCGTCACGCCGACGCACGGCCGCCTGCCCGAATCGCCCGCGGGCAGCACCGAGCACGAATGGGACTGGAGCCTTCACGCGGCACGCGAAAAGCGCTTCCGGCACGAACCCTGAGGCGCGCCGGAGCGGCGCGGCAACGACGAAACGACAAGGAGACCGAGCGCCATGCAGATCGATCTGCGAACCGTCAGCATCACTCCGCTGCGGCAGACCTACGACCATATCGCCGCGCGCCTCGGCGGCGACAAAGCCGCGTCGCGCTACGTCGAGGCGACGATGGACGTCCAGGCCAATGCCAACTTCCACTACCGCCCGACCTGGGATCCGGCCCACGAGATCTTCGACCCGGCGCGCACGCGGATCACGATGCGCGACTGGTACGCGTTCAGGGATCCGCGCCAGCTCTACTACGGCACCTATACCCAGTCCCGCGCGCGGCTGCAGGAGAACGCCGAGGCCGACTTCGACTTCGTCGAATCGCGCGGCCTCGCCGAAGCCTACGACGACAGCGCGCGCCGGCTTGCGCTCGACTTCTACCTGCCGCTGCGGCACGTCGCCTGGGGCGCCAACATGAACGGCGCCTCGATGTGCGCCTACGGCTATGGCACCGCGATCACGCAGCCGTGCCTCTACCAGGGCATGGACCAGCTCGGCATCGCGCAGTACGTCACGCGCCTCGGGCTGGCGCTCGGGCAACTCGGCGACCTGGAGGCGGCAAAGCACGCCTGGCTCGCCGCCCCGGCGTGGCAGCCGCTGCGCCGCTACGTCGAGGACACGTTCGTCGTCAAGGACTGGTTCGAACTCTTCGTGGCGCAGAACGCGGCGCTCGACGGCCTGCTTTATCCGCTCGCCTACACCGAGGTCGAGAACGCGCTGACCGCCAAGGCCGGTCCGCTCGTCGCGATGCTGACCCGCTTCCAGAGCGAATGGTTCGAGGACACGAGCAAGTGGGTCGACGCCTGCCTGCGCATCGCCGCCGCGGAGAACGCCACGAACCGGGCGCAGCTCGTCCAGTGGCTCGGCACCTGGCGCGGTCGCGCCCTCGAGGCCCTGGGACCCGTCGCGCAGCTCGCGCTCGGCGACAAGGGCGACGCCGCGCTGCAGCGCTGCACCGCGCAGTTCGACGCCCGGCTGGCCAAGGCCGGCCTCGGCGCCTGAAACCGGGAGGAACGCTCATGTCGAACGTCTTCATTGCCTTCCAGAGGAACGAGGAAACGCGCGGCATCGTCGACGCGATCCTCGCCGACAACCCGACGGCCACGGTCAACGAGCAGCCGGCGATGGTCAAGGTCGACGTGCCGGACCAGCTGGTGATCCGCCGCGCCACGATCGAGGAACAGATCGGCCGCGCCTTCGATCTGCAGGAACTGCACGTCAACCTGATCACGCTGTCGGGGCATATCGACGAAACCGACGACGAATTCACGCTCAGCTGGAAGCACTAGGAGGAGACCGGTCATGGACATGAAAGTCGCCAAGAAGCTCGGTCTCAAGGACCGCTACAACCTGATGACCCGCGACCTCGCCTGGACGCCCACGTACCAGGCGGTGAAGGACGTCTATCCGTACGTCGAGTACGAGGGCATCAAGATCCACGACTGGGACAAGTTCGAGGATCCGTTCCGCATGACGATGGACGCCTACTGGAAGTACCAGGCGGAGAAGGAGCGCAAGCTCTACGCGATCATCGACGCGTTCAACCAGAACAACGGCCACCTCGGCGTCACGGACGCGCGCTACATCAATACGCTGAAGCTCTTCCTCACCGGCGTCACGCCGCTGGAGTACATGGCGCACCGCGGCTTCGCGCACGTCGGGCGCGCGTTCCCCGGCGCCGGGCCGCGGGTCGCCTGCTTGATGCAGTCGCTCGACGAGATCCGCCACGCGCAGACGCAGATCCATTCGCTGTCGAACTACAACCGCTTCTACAACGGGTTCCAGAACTGGCGCCACCAGCACGACCGCGTCTGGTACCTCTCGGTTCCGAAGTCGTTCTTCGACGACGCGATCACCTCCGGGCCGTTCGAGTTCATGATCGCGATCGGCTTCGCGTTCGAGTACGTCCTCACGAACCTGCTGTTCGTGCCGTTCATCTCCGGCGCCGCCTACAACGGCGACATGGGCGCGATGGCGTTCGGCTTCTCGGCGCAGAGCGACGAGTCGCGCCACATGACGCTCGGGCTGGAGATCATCAAGTTCATCCTCGAGCAGGACCCGGACAACCTGCCGATCGTGCAGCGCTGGATCGACAAGTGGTTCTGGCGCGGCTATCGCGTGCTGACCCTCGTCGCGATGATGATGGACTACATGCTTCCGAAGCGCGTGATGAGCTGGAAGGAGGCCTGGGAGATCTACGCCGAGCAGAACGGCGGCGCGCTGTTCGCCGACCTCGCGCGCTACGGCATCCGCGTGCCGAAAGGCTGGAAGCAGGCCTGCGACGACAAGGACCACCTGTCGCACCAGGCGTGGAACGTGTTCTACAACTACGGCGCCGCGGCCCCGTTCCACACGTGGTGCCCCGGCGAGAAGGACATGGACTGGTTGTCGGCGAAATACCCGGAATCGTTCGACCGCTACTACCGGCCGCTGTGGCAGCACTACGCCGCCGAGGCCAAGGAGGGGCGGCGGTTCTACAACACGACGCTGCCGATGCTGTGCCAGACGTGCCAGATCCCGATGTTCTTCACCGAGCCGGGCGACCCGTCGAAGATCTGCTACCGCGAGTCGACCTACCACGGCATGAAGTACCACTTCTGCTCCGACGGCTGCAAGGAGATCTTCGACAACGAGCCGCAGAAGTATGTCCAGAGCTGGCTGCCGGTGCACCAGATCTACCAGGGCCACTGCTTTCCGCCGGACGCCGACCCGACGAAGCCGGACTTCAATCCGCTCGCCGAGGTGCTGCGCTGGTACCGGATCGAGTTCGGGCGCGACAACCTCGACTACGAGGGGTCGCCCGACAAGAAGAACTTCGACGCCTGGCACGAACTGGCGAAGGGCAACTGAGCCCTGTCCACTCGAAACCACAGACCAAGGAGACGCCACATGTCCGTCGCTGCCGTGGGGAAGTACGAGTTCGCCCCCGTGGATTCCGTCGACAAGTTCCCTGCCCCGCTGCTGTACATCGGCTGGGAGGACCACCTGATGATCTGCGCGCCGGTGTGCCTGCCACTGCCGCCGGTGCTGAAGTTCGGCGACATGCTCAAGGGCCCGCTGCAGGGCGTCTACGGCGCCCACCCGGACTTCGCGAAGATCGATTGGGCGAAGGCGGAGTGGTTCAGGTCCGGCAAGCCGTGGAAGCCGGACTACGAGAAGTCGCTGGCGGACAACGGACTCGGCCACAAGGACGTCATCCGCTTCCGCACGCCCGGCCTGGCCGGGATCGGCGGATCGTTCCACTGAGTCGGTACCGGCGGGCGCGATGAGCCACACGCTGACGATCGAACCGCTCGGCCAGTCGCTGGTCGTCGAGGAGGGGCAGACCCTCCTCGACGCCGCGCTGCGCGCCGGCATCTACCTCCCGCACGCCTGCTGCCACGGGTTGTGCGCGACCTGCAAGGTGCAGGTCGTCGACGGCGAGATCGAGCACGGGGAGGCCAGCAATTTCGCGCTGATGGACTACGAGCGCGACGAAGGCAAGTGCCTCGCCTGCTGCGCGGTGCCGCAATCGGACGTCACGATCGAGGCCGACATCGAGCAGGAACCGGACGCGCGCAACCTGCCGGTTCACGACTACGAAGCGACCGTCGCGCGGATCGAGAATCTCACGCCGACAATCCGCGGCGTCTGGCTGAAGCTCGACCGCGGCGAACGGATCGACTTCCAGGCCGGGCAGTACGTCAACCTGCGCGCGCCGGCCGACCCGGCGCCGCGCGCGTTCTCGATCGCGAGTTCGCCGGCCGACGGCAGCCTGGTCGAGCTGAACGTCCGGCTCGTCGCCGGAGGCCACGTGACGAGCTGGATCCACGGCCACCTGAAGGCCGGCGACAAGGTCCGCTTCTCCGGACCGTACGGGCGGTTCTTCGTCCGCAAGTCGGCGGCTCTGCCGTCGCTGTTCCTCGCCGGCGGCTCCGGCCTGTCGAGCCCGCGCTCGATGATTCTGGACCTGCTGGGCGACGGCAGTTCGCTGCCGATCACGCTCGTCAACGGCGCGCGCAACCGCGCCGAGCTGTACCACCACGACGAGTTCGAGCGCCTGGCGGCGCGGCATCCGCAGTTCAGCTACGTGCCGACGCTGTCCGACGAGCCGGCCGACAGCGGCTGGACCGGGGCGCGCGGCTTCGTCCACGAGGCCGCGAAGGCGCACTTCGGCAACGACTTCCGCGGGATGAAGGCTTACCTCTGCGGCCCGCCGGCCATGATCGACGCCTGCATCACGACGCTGATGCAGGGGCGCCTCTTCGAGCGCGACATCTACACCGAGAAGTTCCTGTCGGCGGCCGACGCGCAGCAGCAGCTGCGCAGCCCGCTGTTCCGCAAGATCTGAGCGGCCCCGTCGTCGACGCCATGCCGATGCACAAGATCACGATCCAGGATGACGGTTCGACCTACCCCTGCGCCGACACGCGCTCGCTGCTCGAGGGCATGGAGGCGCTCGGGCGCAAGGGCATCCCCGTCGGTTGCCGCGGCGGCGGTTGCGGCGTCTGCAAGGTGCAGGTCGTCGAGGGCACGTTCGTCACCCGGCCGATGAGCCGGGACCACGTATCCGTCGAGGACGAGGCCGCCGGACGCATCCTGGCGTGCCGCGCCCGCCCGACGAGCGACATCACGCTGCGCGTGATCGGCGCTTTCCGAAAGGCCGTCGTCCGCCCCGCGCGTGACGACGAGTCCTCCATCGCAGTTGATCGCAGTTAACGAAGGAGACGAAAAGATGGCGATGACAGGTGTGCTTCGCCCCGGACACGCCCAGATCCGGGTGCTCGATATCAACGAATCGGCCCGCTGGTACCGCGACGTGCTCGGCCTGGTCGAGACGGGGCGCGACAAGGCGGGCCGCGTCTACTTCAAGTGCTGGGACGAGCGCGACCACAACAGCCTCGTGCTGCGCCAGGCGGACCGCGCCGGGATCGACCAGTTCGCGTTCAAGGTCGACAGCCCGCAGACGCTGAACAAGCTCGACTCCGACCTCCGCGCCTACGGGATCAAGACCGAGCGCATTCCGGAAGGCGAGATGCTGGAAACCGGGGAGCGCGTCCGCTTCGAGCTTCCGACCGGCCACCTGATCGAGCTGTACGCCTACAAGAAGGACATCGGCAACGGCCAGACGTACGTCAACCCGAACCCGTGGACCCCGGATTCGCAGCGCGGGATCGCGCCGGTCCGCATGGACCACTGCCTGCTGTACGGCAAGGATCTCGACGGCGCGCACAAGGTCTTCACCGACGTGCTCGGCTTCTACCTGGTCGAGCACGCGAAGCTGGAGGACGGCAAGACCGACCTCGCGATCTGGCTCTCGTGCTCGACGAAGGCCCACGACATCGCGCTCGTTCGCCACAACGAGGACGGCAAGCTGCACCACGTCGCGTTCTTCATCGAGACGTGGGACAACGTGCTGCGCGCCGCCGACATCATGTCGATGAACAAGGTGTCGATCGACATCGGGCCGACCCGCCACGGCATCACGCGCGGAACGACGATCTACGCCTTCGACCCCTCGGGCAACCGGTTCGAGACGTTCTGCGGCGGCTACTCGACGTACCCGGACAACAAGCCGATCACCTGGACCTGGGACGAGATCGGACCGGCGATCTTCTATCACGACCGCAAGCTGAACGATCGCTTCCTGTCGGTCGTGACCTGAGATCGAGGGCGCCGGCAACACCGGGGCGGGCGGGACCGGGCGGTCGCCGCCCGGCCCGCACCGGACGACTTCACGAAGCATGGGACGGATTCGATGACAGGACACCCTGCCGCCGCGTCGTGCAGCGTCGCGCAGCGCGCCATCTCGGCCGACGCCGCGGCGATCGCGGTGCGCGCCGCGGTCGCGCACGCGGATTCCCTCGGCATTCTCGTCAACGCGGCGGTGACCGACGCCTCCGGCGTTCTCGCCGCGTTCCTGCGGATGCCCGGGGCATTCCTGCATTCGATCGACATCGCGATCGACAAGGCCTACACCGCGGCCGGGTTCGGCTTCCCGACCTCGGCCTGGATGGGCGCGATCGGCCACGACGACGCCCTGCGCACCGGGCTGCCGCTGCGGCCTCGCCTCGTCGTCCTGGGCGGTGGCCTTCCGATCGTCGAAGCGGGCCAGCGCATCGGCGGCATCGGCGTTTCCGGCGGCTCGGCGGAACAGGACGAGGCGTGCGCACGCGCCGGACTGGCCGCCATCGGCCTGGCTTGATACGGGAAGAAGAAGGACATGAAGCAGATTCGCAATTTCATCGACGGCGAATACGTCGCGACGATGCGGACCTTCGAGAAGCGCTCGCCGGTCACGGGTCACGTCGTCGCGCAGGTCCACGAGGCCGGCCGGGCCGAAGTCGACGCGGCGGTGGCCGCCGCGCGCCGCGCGTTGCGCGGACCGTGGGGCGCGATGACCATCGCGGAACGCGTCGAGCGCCTCTACGCGCTGGCCGACGGCATCAACAAGCGCTTCGACGACTTCCTCGCCGCCGAATGCGAGGACACCGGCAAGCCGATGAGCCTCGCGCGGCACCTCGACATCCCGCGCGGCGCCGCCAACTTCAAGATCTTCGCCGACGTCGTCAAGAACGTCCCGACCGAATTCTTCGAGATGGCAACCCCCGATGGCCGCACGGCGATCAACTACGGCTACCGCTCGCCGGTCGGCGTCGTCGGCGTCATCTGCCCCTGGAACCTTCCGCTGCTGCTGATGACGTGGAAGGTCGGGCCGGCGATGGCCTGCGGCAACGCGGTCGTCGTCAAGCCCTCGGAGGAGACGCCGCAGACGGCCGCGCTGCTCGGCGAGGTGATGAACGCCGCCGGCATCCCGAAGGGGGTCTACAACGTCGTTCACGGCTTCGGGCCCGAGTCGGCCGGCGAATTCGTCACGACGCACCCGAAGGTCGACGCGATCACGTTCACCGGCGAGACCCGCACCGGCGAAGTGATCATGAAAGCCGCGGCAAAGGGCGCGCGGCCGGTCAGCCTGGAGATGGGCGGCAAGAACGCCGCGATCGTCTTCGCCGACTGCGACTTCGACGCGGCCATCGAAGGCACGATGCGTTCGGTGTTCGCGAATTGCGGCCAGGTCTGCCTCGGCACTGAGCGCGTCTACGTCGAGCGCCCGCTGTTCGAGCGCTTCGTCGCGGCGCTGAAGCGCGGCGCCGAAGGCCTGAAGCTCGGTCGACCGGACGACGCGGCGACCGGGATGGGACCGCTGATCAGCAAGGAGCACCAGGACAAGGTCCTTTCCTACTACCGCCTCGCCGTCCAGGAGGGAGCGACCGTCGTGACCGGCGGCGGCGCGCCGCGTATGGAAGGCGAACTCGCCGACGGCAGCTGGATCCAGCCGACGATCTGGACCGGCCTGCCGGAGGACGCCCGCGTCATCAAGGAGGAGATCTTCGGACCGTGCTGCCACGTCGCGCCCTTCGATACCGAGGAGGAAGTCCTCGCGAAGGCCAACGACAACGAATACGGCCTCGCGACCGCGATCTGGACCCGCGACCTGGCGCGGGCTCATCGCGTCGCGCAGCGCATGCAGGTCGGCCTGTCGTGGGTCAACAGCTGGTTCCTGCGCGACCTGCGCACGCCGTTCGGCGGCGCCAAGCAGTCCGGCATCGGGCGCGAAGGAGGCGTGCATTCGCTGGAGTTCTATACCGAACTCAAGAACGTCTGCGTGAAGCTGTAGGCCGGCATGAACGACGCATACGCCACCAGATCGCCCACGGCAGCCGGGTCGCCTTCCGCGACGCCGAACCCGGAGATCGGCCGCTCGATCGTCGCGGGCGGCATTCGGACCAACTATCACGACGTCGGCGAGGGCCCGCCGGTCACGCTGATCCACGGTTCCGGGCCCGGCGTCTCCGCCTGGGCCAATTGGCGCCTCGTGATCCCTGCGCTGTCGCGGCGGGCACGCGTCATCGCGCCCGACATGGTCGGGTTCGGCTTCAGCGACCGGCCGCCAGGACAGCGCTACGACATGGACACCTGGGTCCGCCAGGCGGTCGGGCTCCTCGACGCGCTGCGCATCGAGCGCACCGACCTCGTCGGCAATTCCTTCGGCGGCGCGCTCGCGCTCGCGATCGCGATCCGGCATCCGGGTCGAGTGCGCCGGCTCGTCCTGATGGGCAGCGTCGGGGTTCCGTTCGAAATCACGCCGGGGCTCGACGCGGTCTGGGGCTATTCGCCGTCGCTGGAGGCGATGCGCGCCCTCCTCGACATCTTCGCCTACGATCGCCGCCTCGTCACCGATGAACTGGCGCAGCTGCGCTACGCCGCCAGCGTTCGCCCCGGTTTCCAGGAAGCCTTTTCCGCGATGTTCCCGGCGCCTCGGCAGCGCTGGGTCGACGCGCTGGCCAGCCCGGAGGCATCGATCCGGCAGATCCCGCACGAAACGCTCGTCGTCCACGGGCGCGAGGACCGCGTGATTCCGCTGTCGAACTCGCTGGCGCTGTCGGCGTGGATCCCCAACTGCCAGCTCCACGTCTTCGGGCACTGCGGCCACTGGACCCAGATCGAGCACAGCGAACGATTCAATCGTCTCGTCGACGCGTTCCTCGCGGAGGCGGACGCCATGCAAGGGAACTGAATGAACGACGCCACGATCCTGCAACTCGGCGACGAGCTGTACGACGCGCTGCGCAACCGCAGCGTCGTCGAGCCGCTCACGAATCGCCATCCCGACATCACGATCCCCGACGCCTATCGGATCCAGCAGCGGATGATCGGGCGCCGGCTCCAGGGCGGCGCGCGCGTGGTCGGAAAGAAGATCGGCGTGACCTCGCGCGCCGTGATGAACATGCTGGGCGTCTACCAGCCCGACTTCGGCTACCTGCTCGACGAGATGATCGTCAACGAGGGCGAGGCGATCGACGCCACGACGCTGATCCAGCCGAAGGCGGAAGGCGAGATCGCCTTCCTGCTCAAGCGCGACCTGATGGGCCCTGGCGTCGGCAACGCCGACGTCCTGGCGGCGACCGAATGCGTGCTGCCCTGCTTCGAGATCGTCGACTCCAGGATCCGCGACTGGAAGATCAAGATCTGCGACACGGTCGCCGACAACGCGTCCTGCGGCGTCTTCGTCCTCGGCGATCGCGCGATCGATCCGCGGCATGTCGACCTGTCGACCTGCGGGATGGTCTTCGAGAAGAACGGCGAGATCGTCGCGACCGGCGCCGGCGCCGCGGCGCTCGGCTCGCCGCTGAACGCGGTCGCCTGGCTCGCCAACACGCTCGGACGCCTCGGCATCGGCCTGAAGGCCGGCGAGATCGTGCTGTCCGGCGCGCTCGCCGCGATGTTCCCGGCGACGAAGGGCGACAACTTCCGCGTCTCGATCGGCGGCCTTGGCTGCTGCTCGGTGCGCTTCAACTGAGGATCCCTGATGAAGAAGATCAAGTGCGCGCTGATCGGGCCGGGCAACATCGGCACCGACCTGCTCGCGAAACTGCGCCGCAGCCCGGTGCTGGAGCCGGCCTGGATGGTCGGCATCGACCCGGAATCCGACGGCCTGAAGCGCGCGCGTGACATGGGCATCAGGACGACGGCCGCGGGCGTCGACGGCCTGGTGCCGCACGTCGTGGCCGACGGCGTGCAGATCGCGTTCGACGCCACGTCCGCCTACGTGCACGCGGAGAACAGCCGCAAGCTCAATGCGCTCGGCGTCATGATGATCGACCTGACGCCGGCGGCGATCGGCCCGTTCTGCGTGCCCCCGGTGAACCTCAAGCAGCACCTCGGCAAGCGCGAAATGAACGTCAACATGGTCACGTGCGGCGGCCAGGCGACCGTGCCGATGGTCGCCGCCGTGAGCCGCGTGCAGCCGGTCGCGTACGGCGAGATCGTGGCGACGGTGTCCAGCCGCTCGGTCGGCCCCGGGACGCGCAAGAACATCGACGAGTTCACGCGCACGACGGCGCGTGCGGTCGAGGAGGTCGGTGGCGCACGCAAGGGCAAGGCGATCATCATCATCAACCCGGCCGATCCGCCGCTGATCATGCGCGACACGATCCACTGCCTCACCGTCGACAAGCCGAACGTCGCCGCGATCGAGGACTCGGTCCAGAAGATGATCGCGGAGGTGCGGCGCTACGTGCCGGGCTACCGCCTCGTCAACGGCCCGGTCTTCGATGGCAACCGCGTCTCGGTCTTCATGGAGGTCGAGGGCCTCGGCGACTATTTGCCCAAGTACGCCGGGAACCTCGACATCATGACGGCCGCGGCGGCCCGCACGGCCGAGATGTTCGCCGAGGAGATCCTCGGCGGCACGCTGACGCTCGAACCGGTAGCAGCCTGAGGAAGACGACCATGGACCTCAAAGGCAGGAAGATCGCCGTCCACGACATGACGCTGCGCGACGGGATGCACCCGAAGCGCCACCTGATGACGCTCGAGCAGATGAAGGACATCGCGACCGGACTCGACGAGGCCGGCGTGCCGCTGATCGAAGTGACGCACGGCGACGGGCTCGGCGGCAGCTCGGTCAACTACGGTTTCCCGGCGCACACCGACGAGGAATACCTCGGCGCCGTGATCCCCCTGATGAAACGGGCCAAGGTCTCGGCGCTGCTGCTGCCGGGCATCGGCACCGTCGACCACCTGAAGATGGCGCGCGAGCTCGGCGTCCATACGATCCGCGTCGCGACGCACTGCACCGAGGCCGACGTCTCGGAACAGCACATCACGATGGCGCGCAGGATGGAGATGGACACGGTGGGCTTCCTGATGATGGCCCACATGGCCAGTCCGGAGAAACTCGTGACCCAGGCGCGGCTGATGGAGGGCTACGGCGCCAACTGCATCTACGTGACCGACTCCGCCGGCTACATGCTGCCGGAGGACGTCAAGGCGCGGCTGGGCGCCGTGCGCGCGGCGCTGAAGCCGGAAACCGAACTCGGATTCCATGGCCACCACAACCTGGCGATGGGCGTGGCCAATTCGATTGCCGCCGTCGAGGCCGGTGCGACCCGCATCGATGCCGCGGCCGCCGGGCTCGGCGCCGGCGCCGGCAACACGCCGATGGAAGTCTTCGTGGCCGTCTGCGATCGCATGGGGATCCAGACCGGCGTCGACGTCTTCAAGATCCAGGACGTCGCCGAGGACCGCGTCGTCCCGATCATGGACCATGTCATCAGGATCGACCGCGACTCGCTGACGCTGGGCTACGCCGGCGTCTATTCCAGCTTCCTGCTCTTCGCGAAGCGCGCCGAGAAGAAGTACGGGATCAGCGCGCGCGAGATCCTCGTCGAACTCGGGCGCCGCGGGATGGTCGGCGGCCAGGAGGACATGATCGAGGACACCGCGCTGACGCTGTCGCGCGCCCGGAAGAAGGAAGCCGCATGAAGCTCGACGCGCAGACCATCGCCGGGCTGGCGGAGCACCTGGAGACGTGCCAGCTCGAGGTGCGGGACACGCCGAAGATCACGGACCGGCACCCGGAGATGGATTGGGACGACGCGTATGCGATCCAGGACGAAATCCTGCGCCGCAAGCTCGCCCGCGGGCTGCGCCGCGCCGGCCTGAAGGCCGGCCTGACGTCGCACGCCAAGATGAAGCAGATGGGCGTCAGCACGCCGGTCTTCGGCTTCATGACCGACGACTATGCGGTGGCCGACGGCTCCGAGTGCAAGGCGAGCGAACTGATCCACCCGAAGGTCGAGCCGGAGATCGCATTCGTCACGTCGCGGCCGCTGCGCGGGCCGGGCTGCCACATCGCCCATGTGCTCGCCGCGACCGACTTCGTGATTCCCGGCATCGAAGTGATCGACAGCCGGTATCGCGACTTCAAGTTCGACCTGAAGAGTGTCGTCGCCGACAACACGTCGGCCGCCCGGTTCGTCGTGGGCGGGCAGCCGTCCCGGGTCGACGGGCTGGACCTGCGGACGATCGGGATCGTGATGGAGAAGAACGGCGAACCGGTCGCATTCGGCGCCGGCGCCGCCGTTCTGGGTCACCCGGCCGCCGCCATTGCGATGCTCGCCAACCACCTCGGCGCGCGCGGCCAGGAGATCCCGGCCGGCACGCTGATCCTTTCCGGCGGCATCACCGAAGCTGTCGCCGTCAAGGCCGGCGACAACGTCACGCTGCGCGTGCAGGGGCTGGGCAGCACCGGCCTGCGGTTCGTCTGACCATCACCGGGAGCTTGGCATGCCATTCGCACAGATCTACATGCTGGAAGGCCGGACCGCGGACCAGAAGCGCGCCGTGATCGAGAAGGTCACGCAGGCGCTGATCGACGCCGTGGGTGCGCCGAAGGAAAGCGTCCGCGTCTGGATCCACGAGATGCCGAAGGAAAACTGGGGAATCGCCGGCGTCAGCGCCAAGGACCTCGGACGCTGACCCGCGATATTCCCGAATCAAGCCGCGCCCACGCCCTGCGCGGTGCCGCCCACCACAAAACGATGCGAGGAGACAAGCGAATGACCGACACGAACAAATCCCTGGATGGCGCCGCCCCGGAATCCGCGGGCCGCCGCGACGCGCTGAAGCGGATCGGCGGATCGGCCGCCGCCGCGGCATCGATCGTCCACGCGCCATGGGTCCACGCGGCCACGACCTTGAAGATCGGCTATGTCGCGCCGCAGACCGGGCCGCTGGCCGTCTTCGCGGAACCCGACCCGTTCACGCTTGCGGAAATGAAGAAGTTGCTCGACGGCGGGATCAAGGCCGGCGGGACGAACTACGCGGTCGAGATCATCTACAAGGACTCGCAGTCCAATTCAAGCCGTGCCGCCGAGGTCACCTCCGAACTGATCCTGAAGCACAAGGTCGACATCGTGATTTCCGGCTGCACGCCGGAGACGACGAACCCGGTCGCCGACCAGTGCGAACTGAACGGCATGCCATGCGTGACCAATGACACGCCATGGCAGCCGCACTTCTTCGGCCGCGGTGGCGACCCGAAGAAGGGCTTCGAATGGACGAACCACTTCTTCTGGGGCCTGGAAGACATCATCGCGGTCTACACCGGGATCTGGGACAAGCTGCCGACCAACCGGGTCGTCGGCGCCCTGTGGCCGAACGATCCGGACGGCAACGCCTGGGGCGACGCGAAGATCGGCTTCCCTTCGGTGGCCGGCGCGCGCAAGCTGACGTTCATCGACAAGGGCCGCTACCAGAGCCCGGCGGACGACTTCACCGCGTACATCACCGAATTCAAGAAGGCCGGCGTCGAGATCGTCACCGGTGTCGTGCCGCCGCCGGATTTCGGCAATTTCTGGTCGCAATCGGCGCAGCAGGGCTTCAAGCCGAAGATCGTGACGGTCGGGAAGGCGACCGAGTTTCCCGCCGCCGTCACGGCATTCGGCCCCCGGTCAGAAGGGCTTTCCGTGGAGGTCTGGTGGTCGCCGCAGCACCCCTTCAAGTCGTCGCTGACGGGCCAGACCTCGGCGGAACTGGGCGCCGCGTACATGAAGGCAACCGGCAAGCCGTGGTCGATGCCGCTCGGGTTCAAGCATTCGCTGTTCGAGGTCGCGCTCGCCGCGCTGAAGCAGGCCGGCGGCAAGGGCCCGAAGGCGATTCGCGACGCGCTGCGCGCGACGGACCTCGCGACGATCGTCGGTCCGGTCAACTTCCAGAAGGGGCCGGTCCCGAGCGTGTCGAAGACCCCGCTCGTCGGCGGCCAGTGGCAGCGCAAGGGCAAGGACCTGGACCTCGTGATCGTCGAGAACAGCCAGGCGAGCAACATCCCGCTGGGCGGCGCGCTGAAGCCGATCGCCTGATCGGGCCTCGCGATGGTTCGTGGGCATCCGGAGGTCGCGCCCGGCGAGACGCTGCTTCGACTCGATGCGGTCAGCAAGAGCTACGGCTCGCTGCGCGTGACTGACGGCCTGTCGCTGGCGGTCAGCCGCGGCGAGGCACTGGGCATCATCGGTCCCAACGGCGCCGGAAAGACGACGCTGATGAACCTGATCGCCGGGGATTCGGTCGCCGACGCCGGCCGCATCACGTTCTGCGGCCAGGACGTCACCACGCTGTCGCCGGCGGCGCGGTGTCGTGCCGGCATTGCCCGCTCCTACCAGATCCCGCATCCCTTCGTCGGGCTCAGTGTCTACGAGAATGTCCTCGTCGGCGCGATGTTCGGCGGCGGGATCGGCGAACGCGCGGCGCAACCGGTCGCGCTGCGCGTGCTGCAGCGGACCGGGCTCGCCTCGAAGGCCAATCGGGTGGCCGGCGCGCTGCCGCTGCTCGACCGCAAGCGGCTCGAGATGGCACGGGCGCTCGCGACCCGCCCGACGCTGCTGCTGCTCGACGAGATCGCCGGCGGCCTGACCGAGCACGAGGTGCACGAACTGCTTGCGACGATCCGCTCGATTCGCGAGGAAGGCGTCACGATCCTCTGGATCGAGCACATCGTCCATGCGCTGACCGCCATCGTCGGGCGCCTGCTCGCACTGGACTTCGGCCGCCGCATCGCCGAGGGCGAACCGACCGCCGTGATGGCCGACCCAGCGGTGAAGGAGATCTACATGGGGATCGACGTCGAATGAGGCCCAGATGAGCCTGCTGGAAGCCCGCGCGATCCGCGCCGGCTACGGCGACTTCCAGGCGCTCCATGGCATCGACTTCCGCGTCGAGCCGGGAGAGGCCGTCGCGATCATCGGCGCCAACGGCGCCGGGAAGACGACGTTCCTGCGCGCGATCGCGGGCCAGCTTCCGCTGTCACAGGGCAACGTGCGCTTCGACGGCCAGGCGCTCGACGGCTGGCCGGCGCAGCGGGTCGCGGCCGCCGGCATGGCGATGGTGCCGGAAGGACGCATGCTGTTCCCCAGCCTGAACGTCGAGGAGAACCTGCTGATCGGAGGCTACTCGCGCCGCGCCGGGCCGTGGAACCTGCAGCGCGTCTACGCGTTGTTCCCCATCCTGCGCGAGTTCCGCCTGCGCAACGGCACCGAACTGTCCGGCGGCCAGCAGCAGATGGTGGCCGTCGGCCGCGCGCTGATGGCCAATCCGAAGCTTCTGCTGTGCGACGAGATCTCGCTCGGGCTGGCGCCCGTCGTCGTGCGTGACATCTATCGCACGCTGCCGCAGATCCGCGCCGAAGGCATGGCGATCGTTCTCGTCGAACAGGACATCGGCCAGGCCCTGAAGGTCGCCGACCGCGTCGCCTGCTTCCAGGAGGGCCGCGTCGCGCTCGAAGGCATCCCCGGCGAACTCACGCGCGAGCAGATCACGCTCGCCTACTTCGGTTCCTGACCCATGGCGGAGTGGATCAACACCATCCTGCAAGGCGTCCTGCTCGGCGGCCTGTACGCGATGTTCGCCGCCGGCCTGTCGCTGTCGTTCGGCGTGATGCGGATGATCAACATCGCGCACGGCGACATGATCGTCTTCGCCGGCTACGCCGCGATCGCCGTCGCCTCGGCGCTCGGCGCCCCGCCGTTCGTCGCCGCGCTGATCGTCGTGCCGGCGCTGGCGGCGCTCGGCTACGCCGCGCAACGCCTGGTCTTCAACCGCACGTTCGGCGGCGATCCGATGCGGCCGCTGCTGCTCACCTTCGGCCTTTCGATCGTGATCCAGAATTCGCTGCTGGCGGTCTTTTCCGCCGACGTGCGGGGCCTCGACACCGGCGGACTGTCCACCGCGACGCTGGACCTCGGCGGCCAGATCGGCCTGGGCGTGCTCCCGATGATCGCGATGGGCGCCGCGCTGGCGACGATCGCCGCCGTTCAATGGCTGTTCCGGCATACGCGTGTCGGCCGGGCGTTCCGCGCGACATCCGACGACCCGGGGACCGCGCAGTTGATGGGGATCGACCGGCACCATATCTACGCGCTCGCGATGGCCGTCGCAAGTGCCGTCGTCGCGCTCGCCGGCGTCTTTCTCGTGATGCGCACGACGATCGGACCGACCGACGGACCGGCTCGCCTGCTCTACTCGTTCGAATCCGTCATCATCGGCGGCCTCGGCTCGGTCTGGGGAACGGTCGCCGGCGGCGTGATCCTCGGCGTCGCCCAAGCCGTCGGCGCGAAGCTGAACCCAGGCTGGGGCGTGCTGTTCGGACACCTCGCCTTTTTCCTGGTCCTTTCCCTGCGCCCGCAAGGGCTGTTTCCAAAGACGCGCGATCGATGAACGACCCGTCGGCACCCACCCGCGACGCCGATGCTCCCTTTGCCGGGGTGGCCGTCACGCGCGGCAACCGCGTCAGCTTCGTCGCCGCGGTCGTCGCGGCGATCCTTGTCGTCGGCATCGCCGCGATGCCGTGGTGGGCCGAGCGCGACCAGTTGCGCCTGGTCACCGAATTCCTCTACCTGCTTGCGCTGGCCCAGATGTGGAACCTGCTGGCGGGCTACGGGGGCCTGCTGTCGGTCGGCCAGCAGGCCTTCGTCGGCCTCGGCGCCTACAGCCTGGTGACGCTCGGACTGCATGGCGGGTTGAACGTCTTCGCGATCGTCCCGCTGGCCGGGATCGTCGGCGCCGTCGTCGCCGTCGCGATCTCGCCGCTGCTGTTCCGGCTGCGCGGCGCGCAGTTCGCGGTCGGCACGTGGGTCGCGGCCGAGGTCTTCCGCCTCGTCATGGCGAACATGCCTTTCGTGAGCGGCGGCTCCGGCGTATCGATCGCCAATGCGGTGCGCGGCATGTCGATCGACTGGCGCGACGCGATGACGCTGTGGGTGGCGCTCGTCCTCGGCGTCGGTTCGATGCTGGGCATCTACGCGCTGCTGCGCTCGCGCCACGGCCTCGCGCTGGTCGCGGTGCGCGACAGCGAACGTTCGTCGCAGAGCCTCGGAATCGACGTGCGGCGGGTCAAGCTGCTCGTCTACGTGGCGGCTGCGGCAGGCTGCGCGATGATCGGCGCGCTGATCTTCGTCACGAAGCTGCGCGTCTCGCCCGACTCCGCGTTCTCGATCGAATGGTCGACGACCGCGCTCTTCATCGTCGTGATCGGCGGCATCGGTACCCTCGAGGGCCCGCTGGTCGGAACGATCATCTTCTTCGCGCTGAGGGAATGGCTTTCGGACCTGGGCAGCATCTACATGATCGTGCTCGGCATCCTGACGATGCTTGTCGTGCTTCTCGCGAAGGACGGACTGTGGGGCCTCGTCGCGAAGCGCGTCGACCTGCCGATCTTTCCGCTGCGACGCAAGGTCCGAGGCCTCGACGGGCCTTGACGGACGGCCTGCATCTTCCTCTCACAGTCGATTTCAAAAAGTTACGGACGCGGACCGCGCAAGCCGCTAGATTCGTTCCGTGTCGCGCTTGGCGCGATCGACATCGAAACCGACGAGCCGAAGAAGATGAACCTTTCAAACCGCCGGCTGGCGACCGTGCTGGCCGCAAGCGCACTGGCGCTGGACCTTTCCGGTTGCGTCGTGACGCCGCCGCGCGTCGCCGTCGCCGCCCCCGCCGTCGTGATGACCGCGCCGCCTCCGCCGCAGGTCGAGGTCATCGGCGCCCCGCCGGTCGCCGGCTACGTCTGGATCGGCGGCTACTGGAACTGGGTCGGCGAACGCCACGTCTGGGTTCCGGGACACTGGGCCGAGCCACGCGCCGGCCACGTCTGGGTCGCCCACCAGTGGGTGCGCGAAGGCCCCGGATGGCGCATGGTCCCGGGACACTGGGAACGCCGCTGAACGCGCACGTCCGTCGCGTCGCCCGGTCGATCGGCCGCAGCCGAGGGTCAGCTCGGCCTCAGTCGGCAGGCTGCAGGTTGCGGGCGTCTGCGACGACATCGTCGCAGACTTTCTCGAGGGCGCGGCGCAACGCCACGACCAGCCCGTCGTAGCCCGGCTGCCGCGCAAGATCCTCGACGACGACGTCGCCCAATCGCGTCCGCTCGTGGCGCCGATCGGCGATGACCCATCGCGCGGAGACCACGACGCGCCCGCCGAGGCGCGCATCGACCTCGTCGACCACGAGCGCGATGCGCAGCCGCGGATCGGGCACCGGGCCGACGCGGTCACGCGCGATCCAGGTTCCGGTCATCGAGGCGGCCAGCCGACGCGCGAGCAGCTCCTCGACAGCGATCGGCAGCGGCTCCGCCCAGCGACGCGAGTCGTCCGCGACGACGCGCCCGTCGTCCCCGATGACGACGAGGCGGGCACGATCGACGCGATCCGGAAGCCGCACCGGCGCGATGGCGACGACATCCGTTCCGGGCGGCGACCGGACCGCCGACGGCGCCGGATCATCGAGCAGGCGATAAAGAATCGGCGGCGGGGAGTCGGCACAGCCGGCGACGGCGAGAAGCCATGCGACGCACGCCAGGATCCTGGCCTCCGCCATCGGCGTCATTTTTCCTCCCTCGGGCGACCTCGCAACAGGGCTTCCGGATGCCGATCCAGCGTCTCCGACAGCGTCGTGACCGCGCGCGCCGAGCGCTGCAGCTCGCGTAGCGCTTCGCGCACGTCCTCCTGCAAGGGCGCGTCGGCGTCGAGCAGCCGCCGCGCGCTTTCCGCGGCGCGCCGCGCCTCCTGCAGCGTCGCGGCTGCCTGCGGTGCCACGTCGGCATCGAGACGCTTGATCAAGGCGTCGGCGTCGGCCACCGTCGTGTCGAGGCGCTGCAGCGTCGCGCGCGCGTCGGCCGCGATCGCATCGATCGGGACCCGATCGAGCTTGTGCAGCAGCCGGGCGACCGTCTCCTGGATCTCCTCCAGGCCGCCGCCGACCGACGGCAGTACCGGCGGCGTACGCGTCCAATCCACGGCCGCAGCCGCCGCCTCCGGATGGAAATCCAGGGCGACATAAAGCTGCCCCGTCAGGAGGTTGCCGGTCTTCAACTGCGCGCGCAGTCCGTGCCGCGTCAGTCCGTCGACGAGTTCGTGGAACGCCGCGTCCCCGCTTCCCGGCGTCGCCGCGCCGGCGACGGAGCGCGCGCGCAGCCGGTTCGGGTAGACGTCCAGCGCCACCGGGAAGCGCACGAGACCGTTGCGATCGTATTCGACACCGAGCGACTCCACCTCGCCGATCGGAATGCCGTGGAACTCGACCGGAGCGCCCGACGACAGGCCGCGCAAGGATTCGCCGAAGTACGCCGTGAAGCGGCGCACCTCCGTATCGGGGACGCGCATCGCCGCATCGCGGTCGGGATAGAGGAGAAACGCGGTACCCGGTGGCGCCTCCGCCTGGCCCGGCTCGTCCTGCGGCGCCTGGAATGCGATGCCGCCCTCGACCAGCGTCGCGATGGACTCGGTGTGCACGCGCACGCCGCCGCTGTCCAGGACCACGTCGATGCCGCTCGCATGCCAGAAGCGGACGCTGCTCGTCACGTAGGCGTCGTAGGGCGCGTCGATGAAGATCGTGAACGTGACGCCGTTGCCGTCGCGGTCCAGCGCGTACGCCGCGATGCGTCCGACTTCGATGCGCCGGAAGAACACCGGCGATCCGACGGCGAGCGATCCCAGGCCGCTTCCATGGAGGATGAACTGCCTTCCTGGGAGGCCGGTCGTCACGATCGGCGGGATCTCCAGGCCGGTGAAGTCGCGCCGCGCCTCCGTCGAATGGCCCGCCTCGACGCCGATGTAGGCCCCCGACAGCAGCGTGCCGAGTCCGGTGACGCCGGTCGTGGAAATGCGCGGGCGGACGACCCAGAACTGCGTGTCGCCCACGAGCATCGAGCGCGCGTCGCGATCGAGCCGCGCATGGACGATGACCTGCGTGCGATCCGGCGCCAGCGTCACGCGCTCGACGGCCCCGATGTCGACGTCCTTGTAGCGGATCCGGGTCTTGCCGGGCTCGATGCCCTCGGCGGTCCGGAAACGGATGGTCAGCTCCGGGCCCTGCTGCAGCCGCTGCTCGACGACGAGCCACAGGCCGATCAGCGCCGCGAGTGCCGGCACGATCCAGACCAGCGAAACGCGCCATCGTTCGCGGCGAATCGCCGGCTCCGGCGCCCCCTCGCCCCACGCGCCGCCGGCGCTCATTCCGGGATCTCCTGCCAGCGGTCGCTCCGCGTCGCCGCGGAATCGGCGCCGTCCCAGAGGCGCCGCGCATCGAAGGTCTGTGCCGCGAACATCGTCAGCACGACAACCGCCCCGAAGGCGATCATTCCCGGACGGATCTCGACGGCGGCCAGCGCGTGGAACTGCACCAGGGCGACGAGCAGCGACGCGACATAGACATCCAGCATCGACCAGCGCCCGACGACGTGGACAAGGCGCAGCAGTCGCGCGCGGGGCATCGCGCCGCCCCGTGTGCCGCGGCGCACGGCCCAGAGCAGCACGGCGAGCGCGAGCAGCTTCATCACCGGCACCATGATGCTGGCGAAGAAGACGAGCGCGGCGATCGGCCACGATCCGGAATCGAGCAGATAGAGCACCCCGCTCATGATCGTGTCGTCCTGCGTGTCGAAGAAGCTCGTCGTCCGCAGCACGGGCAACAGGTTCGCCGGCACGTAGAGGATGGCCGCGCCGGCCAGGAGCGCCGCGCACCGCGCCTGGTCGCCCTCCTCCCGCGTGCGGAGTCGCGTACCGCAGCGACCGCAGCGTTGCGGCGCGCCGGAGATGGCAGGCGCAAGCCGCCCGCAGGCGCGGCACGCCGCCAGCCCGGCGCGGCGCGCCGTCAGCGGCCCCGCGCCGTCGGCTGGCGCCTCGCCCGTCTCAGAGCTCGCCATCGCGGACCGCGCCCGCCCAGTCCCACAGCGCCTGCGTCGAAACCGACGAACCGAGCGCGGCCAGTATCCCGATGAGTGCCGCCAACGCCCAGAGCGCGGGCCCGACGACGACGTCCGCGAGTGCGCCAAGGCGCACGAGCGCGACAAGCGCCCCCAGCAGCAGCACTTCAGCCATGTTCCAGGGTCGCAGCCGCCGCAACCACCTCGCCGCGGTGCCGAAATAGCGCGGCACCCGGCCCAGCCGCAGTGGCAGCAGCAGTGCCGCGAGCAGCAGCAGTTCCGCCCACGGCAGGAGGATCGTCGTCGTGGCAACCAGCGCAGCGAGCAAGGCCATGCCCTGCTCGCGCAATGCGATGACGGCGCCAAGTATCGTCGTACGGCTGGCATTCCCGGCGAAATGCAGTTCGAGCAGCGCGGCCCCCTGCGTGACCGCGAGAAGTATCGCCGCGGCGAGCAGCAGCGCGACGGGCACGTCCAGCGGTGGCGGCTCGGCGACGTAGAGCGCCGCGCCGCAGCGCCCGCAGCTCGCTCGCGCGCCCGGTGCCAGCGCCACGCGTCGATGCAGCAGGTCGCACTCGGGGCAGGCGCAAAGCGCCGGTAGTCCGGGGGCCGAGACGGCCATCACATCCGGAAGACGCCGAAACGCGTCGGCGGTATAGGCGCATTCATCGCCGCGGCGAGCGACAGTCCGAGAACGCGGCGCGTCTGCGCCGGATCGACGATGCCATCGTCCCACAGGCGCGCCGTCGCGTAGTACGGATGTCCCTGGCGCTCGTATTGCTCGCGGATCGGCGCCTTGAAGTCCGCCTCCTCCGCCGCGCTCCACGTCCCTCCGCCCGCCTCGATGCCGTCGCGCCGCACCGTCGCGAGCACCGCGGCCGCCTGCTCGCCTCCCATGACCGAAATCCGCGAATTCGGCCAGGTCCAGAGGAAACGCGGGGAATACGCGCGGCCGCACATGCCATAGTTGCCCGCCCCGAACGAACCGCCGACCAGGACGGTCAGCTTCGGCACCTGGGCGGTCGCGACCGCGGTGACCATCTTCGCGCCGTCCTTCGCGATGCCGCCGTTTTCGTACTTGCGCCCGACCATGAAGCCGGTGATGTTCTGCAGGAACAGCAGCGGGATGCCGCGCTGCGCGCAGAGTTCGATGAAATGCGCCCCCTTCTGCGCCGATTCGGAAAAGAGGATTCCGTTGTTCGCGACGATCCCGACCGGCATGCCGTACACGTGCGAGAACCCGGTGACCAGCGTCGGGCCGTAGCGGGCCTTGAACTCGTCCAGGCGCGAGCCGTCGACAACGCGGGCGATCAGTTCGCGCACGTCATAGGGCTTGCGGCTGTCGTGCGGAATGACGCCGTAGATCTCCTGCGGATCGTAGAGCGGCTCCTCGACCGCCGCGTCCACCCGTGCGCTGCCCGCGGCGCGCCGATTGAGGCTCGCGACGATGCGTCGCGCGATGAAAAGCGCGTGGCTGTCGTTGTCCGCAAGATGGTCGGCTACGCCCGAGATCCTCGTGTGCACGTCGCCTCCGCCCAGGTCCTCGGCGCTCACGACCTCGCCGGTCGCGGCCTTCACGAGCGGAGGCCCGCCGAGGAAGATCGTCCCCTGGTTCCGGACGATGACGGTCTCGTCGCTCATGGCTGGGACGTAGGCGCCGCCGGCCGTGCAGGATCCCATCACGACGGCGATCTGCGGAATGCCCTTGGCCGACAGGTTCGCCTGGTTGAAGAAGATACGGCCGAAGTGGTCGCGGTCGGGAAAGACCTCGTCCTGCCGCGGCAGGAACGCGCCGCCGGAGTCGACCAGGTAGACGCAGGGAAGCGCATTCTGGTCGGCGACCTCCTGGGCGCGGAGGTGCTTCTTGACGGTGATCGGATAGTACGTGCCACCCTTGACGGTCGCGTCGTTCGCGATGACGACGCACTCGATGCCCTGGATCCGGCCGATGCCGGTAATGATGCCGGCCGACGGCGCCTCGCCGTCGTACATGTCCCACGCGGCCAGCTGGCCCAGTTCCAGGAACGGCGCGCCCGGGTCGAGAAGCTGGTCGATGCGTTCGCGAGGAAGCAGCTTGCCGCGCGCCGTATGCCGTGCCCGCGCCGCGTCGCCGCCGCCGAGCATGGCGCGGCCGGCCTTGTCGCGGAGGTCCTCGACGAGCGCCTGCATCGCGCGCGCGTTGGCGCGAAACTCCGGCGATCGCGGGTCGAGCTGCGAGCGTAGCGTCGTCATCCGGGCACGCCGCGCGTCAGGCCGTTTCGGCGTACAGCTCGCGCCCGATCAGCATGCGCCGGATTTCCGACGTCCCGGCGCCGATCTCGTAGAGCTTGGCGTCGCGCCACAAGCGCCCGGTCGGATAGTCGTTGATGTAGCCGTTGCCGCCCAGCAGGCGGATCGCCTCGCCGGCCATCCAGGTCGCCTTCTCGGAGGCATACAGGATCGCGCCGGCGGCCTCCTTACGGAGGCCGCGCGCATGGTCGGCGCGGTCACACGCCGAACCGACCGCGTAGACGTAGCTGCGACAGGCCGAAAACGTCGTGTACAGGTCGGCGAGCGCCCCCTGGACCAGTTGGAACTCGCCGATGCTCTGGCCGAACTGCTTGCGCTCGTGGACATACGGCATCACCGCATCCATGCACGCCGCCATGATGCCCAGCGGGCCTCCCGCCAGCACCGCGCGCTCGTAGTCGAGGCCCGACATCAGGACGCGCGTTCCGCCGCCGACGGCGCCGAGCACGTTCTGCGCCGGCACTTCGCAGTCGTCGAAGAAGATCGGATAGGTGTTCGATCCCCGCATCCCGAGCTTGTCGAGCTTGGCCCCATACGACAGGCCCTTCGTTCCCTTCTCGATGATGAACGCCGTGATCCCCTGCGCGCCCAGCTGCGGCTCGGTCTTCGCATAGACGATCAGCGTGTCGGCGTCGCCCCCGTTGGTGATCCACATCTTGGACCCGTTGAGCACGTAGCGGTCGCCCCGAGCCTCGGCGCGCAGCTTCATGCTGACCACGTCGGACCCGGCGCCCGGCTCCGACATGGCCAGCGCCCCGACATGCTCGCCGCTGATGAGCTTCGGCAGGAACCGCGCCCGCTGTTCCGCGGTCCCGTTGCGCCGCAACTGGTTCACGCAGAGGTTCGAGTGGGCGCCATAGGACAATCCGACGGCGGCCGACGCACGCGAGATCTCCTCCATCGCCACGACATGGGCGAGATAACCCATGGCCGTTCCTCCGTCCTCCTCCGGCACCGTGATCCCGAGGAGACCGAGCGATCCCATCCGACGCCACAGCGGCGCCGGGAACTGGTTGTCGCGGTCGATCGCCGCAGCCAGCGGCGCGATCTCGCGCTGCGCGAACTCGCGCACCGTGTCGCGAAGCATCCCGATCGTGTCGCCGAGGTCCGGG
The DNA here is from genome assembly GCA_035524275.1 of Burkholderiaceae bacterium. Classification (GTDB taxonomy): domain Bacteria; phylum Pseudomonadota; class Gammaproteobacteria; order Burkholderiales; family Burkholderiaceae_F; genus DATKPC01. The sequence continues at coordinate 16,455 of DATKPC010000022.1, read as the reverse complement.
CTGAAGCCGCCGAAGAGTGCCATCATCGTTTCCGTTCGTTGGGCGCACGCCGACGCGCCGCGCCGCCGGCCTCACGCGGTGCGCGACTCCGCCAGCTTCAGGTCGTCGATCATCTGCCGGCGCATCATGAACTTCTGGACCTTGCCGGTGATCGTCATCGGCATGTCGGTGACGAACCGCACGTAGCGCGGGATCTTGTAGTGGGCGATCTGCTCGCGACAGAAGTCGCGGATCTCGTCGGCCGTCGCGACCTGCCCCGGCTTCAGGATGATCCAGGCGCACAGCTCTTCGCCATAGCGCGGGTCGGGAACGCCGAAAACCTGGACCGACTGTACCTTCGGATGCCGGAACAGGAACTCCTCGACCTCGCGCGGATAGACATTCTCCCCGCCGCGGATCACCATGTCCTTGACGCGCCCGACGATGTTGCCATAGCCCTCGGCGTCGATCGTCGCCAGGTCGCCGGTGCGCATCCAGCCGTCGACCACCGCCTCGCGCGTGCGCGCCTCGTCACCCCAGTACCCGCGCATCACCGAGTAGCCGCGCACCCACAATTCGCCCGGCTGGCCGACCGGCACGGTCCGGCCTTCGCCGTCGACGACCTTCGCCTCCAGGTGCGGCTGGATCCGGCCGACCGTCGAGACGCGCCGCTCGAGCGCGTCGGCCGTCGAGCTCTGGAACGACACCGGGCTCGTCTCGGTCATCCCGTAGGCGATCGTCACCTCGCTCATGTGCATCTGCGACACGACGCGCTTCATCGTCTCGATGGGGCACGGCGATCCGGCCATGATCCCGGTCCGCAGCGATGACAGGTCGAATTCCGCGAACCGCGGATGATCCAGCTCGGCGATGAACATCGTCGGCACGCCATGCAACGCCGTGCAGCGCTCCTCCGAAACCGCCGCGAGCGTCGCGACCGGCTCGAAGCTCTCGCCCGGGAAGACCAGCGCGGCGCCCACGCCCACGCAGGCGAGCACCGCGAGCACCATCCCGAAGCAGTGGTAGAGGGGCACCGGGACGCACAGCTTGTCGTTCTCCGTCAGGCGCATCGCGGCGGCGATGAAATGCGCGTTGTTGACGATATTGCGGTGCGTCAGCGTCGCGCCTTTCGGGTTGCCGGTCGTGCCGCTCGTGAACTGGATATTGATCGGCTCGTCGCAGCGCAACGTGCGCGAGACGGCATCCAGCGCGCCGCTTCCCGCGGCCCGCCCGAGCGCGACGACGTCGTCGAACTGCCGCATGCCCGGAGTCTTCGCGCTGCCGACGCGGATCACCGTCTCGAGCGACGGCAGCCGCGCCGCGTGCAACCGTCCGGTCCCGGCCTGCGCAAGTTCGGGCGCGAGCGTCTGCAGCATCCCGATGTAGTCCGACGTCTTGAGCCGCTCGGCTGTCACGACGGCACGGCAGCCGGAGGCATTCAGGGCGTACTCCAGTTCCGCCAGCCGATACGCCGGGTTGATGTTCACCAGGATGGCGCCGATGCGCGCGGTCGCGAACTGCGTGACGAGCCATTCCGGCCGGTTCGGCGACCAGATGCCGACCCGGTCGCCGGCACGCAGCCCGAGCGCCGCGAGACCGGCTGCGAAGGCGTCGACCTCCTGCTGGAACTGCCGCCAGGTCCAGCGCACGCCCGCCTCGCGAAAGATGACCGCCGGGCGATCGGCGAAGCGCTCGACCGTCTGCGCGAGAAGTTGGGGGATGGTGAGTTCCGACAGCGGCACCTTGACGTCGCCGCGCACGTGGCTCGATCCGCCGACAGGGCACACGCCAAGCGGCCCCGTGACGGCATCCGGTACGGAGTTCGGTGCCAGCTCACCCATCGTCGCCTCCATCGCCCGCCTCGCGGCCCACGGCGAGACTCTACATCAATGTCGCTGTGGCGCCGCATCACCGACACGCCATCGGAACCGATGCGATACTCCGCGATCCGCCATCCGATGACTCGCATGCTGCAGGTCGCCTTCACGCTGCTGGGAACCGACGTCACGTGGCTCGAGCTCGTCGCATTCGCGCTCGCGCTCGCATGCGTCGTCTGCAATACGCTGGAGATCCACTGGGGTTGGCCGCTGGCGATCGCCTCGAGCGGCCTGTACGGCTGGCTGTTCTTTGCGAGCCGCCTCTACGGGGATGTCGCCGTCCAGGGCTATTTCGTCGTCTCCTCGGCATGGGGATGGTGGGAATGGCTCTTCGGCCGCCGCAGGGTATCGGCAGGCGACTCGTCGTCCGGCGGCGACGCGTCGCTGCGTGTCGCACGAATGCCGCCGCGCGCCCGCTTCGCGATCGCCGCGCTGTGGCTCGCGATGTGGCCGCTTGCCGGCGTCCTTCTCGGACGATTCACGAACACCGACGTGCCGTACTTCGACGCCTTTCCGACCGCAGGCAGCTTCATCGGCCAGGCGCTCCTGGGCTTGAAATACGTCGAGTCCTGGCCGGTCTGGATCCTCGTCAACATCGTCGGCGCCGCGCTCTACGCCTACAAGTCGCTCGACCTGACGGCGTTGCTCTATGCCGTCTTCGCGGTCCTTTCGGTGGTCGGTTGGCGGCGCTGGTCGCTGGCGCCGGCGCTTGGAGGCGCAGCGCGTTGACGCCGCGCAAGATCGCCATCGTCGGCGCGGAGTGCGTCGGAAAGACGTCGCTGTGCGTCGCGCTGGCCGAGGGGATTCCGGCCACCTGGATCGCGGAAGTCGTGCGCGAGTTCTGCGTCGCCCGCGGCCGCACCCCGCGACAGGACGAGCAGCACGGGATACTCGAAGCCCAGGTCGCGCGCGAGGCGGACGCGGTCCGGCGCGCAGCCACCGCGGGGCACGCCTGGGTGCTGTGCGACTCGGCGCCGATCCTGACGGCGCTCTACAGCCGCCACTACTTCGACGACGACTCGCTGGTCGCGCCGGCACGCATCCACCACCGGAGCTACGCAGCCACGCTGCTGCTGATGCCGGACCTGCCGTGGGTGGCCGACGGGATACTGCGCGACGGGCCGACCGTGCGCCGCGCGGTGCACGATGCGCTGAGCGGGCTGCTCGACGACAGCGGCATCGAAGTCCATCCGATCGCGGGCTCCGGCGAGGCACGACGCCAAGGCGCGCTCGCGGTCCTGCGAACGATCTGCAATAATCCGTCGCAACGCTAGGGGTCCCGGACAAATCCGCGGGCGGCGACGCCGCCGGCGGTCCAGGGGACAAGCCACGACGTGGCTGTCGCTTCGGACGGGTGAGAAAGACCCTTGGAACCTGATCGAGTTAAGACTCGCGCAGGGAAGCGTGTGCGATCGCAGCCCTGCCGCCGGCGCCCTGCTCCACGCCAACGCGCCCGGCGAACCCCAGGCCATCGACGCCTCGCCTCCCCAGCGGGCCACGCGAGGGGGCGACGATGGCACGGCACGACGACACCCGATCCCGGCGCGACGCCGATAAGTCCCGCGCGGCATGCCATGCGTTCACTGTCGCAGCGGCGCTGGTCCTGGCGGCAACCGCGCCGCCGGCGCGCGCAGACGACAGCTCGTCCACGGCGCTGACGCCGCCGCCACCGCCCTCGTCCCGGCTGAGCCCGGCGCTGATCGCCGGCCAGGCACAGCCTCCGAATCTCGGGATCGCCAACGTCGAATCGCTGAGCGACGCGCCGCTCGCGCAGACGCCGCTGTCGGCCAGCGTCCTGACCGCGACACGCCTTGCGGAACGCGGCGTCGATTCCCTCTCGGCCGCGATCCGCGACATACCCGCCGCGAGCGACAACTACAACACGTTCGGCTACGTCGAGGCGCTGCAGGTCCGCGGCTTCATGCTCGACGAAGTCCTGAACTACCGCCGCGATGGCCTGCCGGTCACGAGCCACGCGCCGGTCGCGCTGGAGAACAAGGAGGCCGTGGAGATCCTGTACGGCGCATCCGGGATCCTCTCCGGCACCAGCGCGCCGGGCGGCCTCGTCAACTACGTCCTCAAGCGCCCGACCGACACGCCGCTGCGTGAAGTCGCGCTGTCGGCCGGCGAGCGCGGCTCCGTGGAGGCGCAGGGCGATCTTGGCGGCCGCTTCGGCGACGAGGGTCGATTCGGGTACCGGATCAATCTCGCTGCCGCCGAACGTCGCCCGGCGATTCGCGACGCCTGGAGCCAGCGCGCGCTGGCGAGCGGCTTCTTCGATTGGCGCGTCGCGCGCGGCACGGTCGTCGAAGCCGAGGTCGAGCAGCACGACGTGCGTGAGATCAGCGTTCCCGGGTTCGGCCTGCTCGACACCGCCGGCGTCGGCTACGGAACGACGCTGCCGGCGCCGATCGATCCCCGGCTGAACCTGAACAACCAGCCGTGGACGCTACCGTTCGAAAGCCGCGAGACGACCGGATCGCTGCGTCTTGCGCAGCAGTTGAACGACGACTGGCGAGTCGTCGCCAAGGTCGGCAGCCAACGTGTCAGGACGAACGACCGGATCGCGTTCCCGGATGGTTGCAGCAGCCAGCCGACGTACGTCTATCCGGGGCTCTGCGGCAACTACGACGTCGACGTCTACGACTACCGCAGCAACGAGGAGCGACGGCTGCAGAACGGAGCGCAACTTCAGCTGCACGGCCGCGTCGTGACGGGCGGCTTCGCCCACGAGCTGTCGTTCGGTCTCGGCGCCAGCCACTACAGCGAACGCTATCCGCAGGACCAAGCCTACAACTTTGCGGGGACGATCGATGCGCTGGCGCCCACGGCGCTCGCGCCGGCGCCGCTGCCGCAGACGCTGAACACCGACGCGTCGCGACGGATCGGCGAGGCCGTCGCCTTCGACACGATCCGGTTCGGCGCCGGCTGGTCGGCATGGGCTGGCGCGCGCGCGGTGCATGTCGCGCAATCGAGCGAACAGACCGACGGGACGGAAAACGTCAACCTGTCGCAGCACGCCGTCGCGCCGTTCGGCGCCCTCGGCTACCAGCCGTGGGAACGCGGCTTCGCCTACATCGCGGCCGGATCCGGCGTGGAGTTCGGCGCAGTCCCGAATCGTCCCCTCGCGTTCGCGAATCCGGGCGAGGTCCTGCCGGTATCGCGGAGCCGGCAGGTCGAGGTCGGCTACAAGCAGGATGCCGGCAACGGATCCGGCTGGACCGTCGCGCTGTTCCAGATCGAGCGGCCGACGCCGGAAGTCCTGGCGACGTCCGGGCCATTGCCGGTCGAAACGCTTGGCGCGCAGGTCCAGCGCAACCGCGGCGTCGACGTCTCGGCGACGTGGAGGCCGACCCCGCATTGGCTGGGCCAGGTCGGGGCCGAGGTCCTGGACGCGCGAATCCGCAACACGCCGGATCCGCGCTTCGAGGACTGGCACGCGACGAATGTCGCCCCCTTCAGCGCTTCGACGCGCCTCGAGTGGCTTCCGGCCTCGTTGCCGGGCTTCGCCGTCGACAATCTCGTCGTGTTTTCCGGGCGCAAGCCCGCCCTGCCGGCGAACCTCTACGACGCCGGCGCCTACGAGGTTTCGCTGCCGTCATATCGGCAGTGGGACCTCGGGTTGAGGTACGCGACGACCTGGTCCGGCCTGCGGGCCACCTGGACGGCCCATGTCGACAACGTGACGGATCGCCGCTACTGGCGCGAAGCGCCCACCGCCTCCTGGGGCGCGACCTACCTCTTCCCGGCCGCGCCACGGTCGTTCCGCGTCGGCGTCCGGCTGGCGTTCTGAGCATGTCGGCCGCGAGGCGGATGTTCGCGGCGGTGCCCTCCGGATGTTTGCGGCGGCCCTCTCCCCCCGCCCCTCTCCCGCTTCGCGGGCGAGGGGAGTCTCGGCGTCGCCATGGCGACGATGACTCGATGGGCGACGACGTAACTCCCCTCGCCCGCGAAGCGGGAGAGGGGCGGGGGGAGAGGGCATCACCCGCGGCCCACGAATGGCATCTTCGTCGCCATGATCGTCATGAAGAGCACGTTGGTCTCCAGCGGCAATTCGGCCATCTGGAGCACGGCGCGGCCGACATGCGCAACGTCCATCCGCGGCTCGACGCGCAGCGAACCGTCGGCCTGCAGGATGCCGGCCGCCATGCGCTCCGTCATCTCGGTGGCCGCATTGCCGATGTCGATCTGGCCGCAGGCGATGTCGTAGGCGCGTCCGTCAAGCGCCGTCGATTTCGTGAGGCCCGTGATCGCGTGCTTCGTGGCCGTATACGGCGCCGACCGCGGACGCGGTGCATGCGCGGAAATCGACCCGTTGTTGATGATCCTGCCGCCGCGCGGCGCCTGGTCCTTCATCAGCCGGAATGCCGCCTGCGTGCACAGGAAGGCCCCGGTGAGATTGGCGCCGACGACCGCATTCCATTGCGCGAAGGTCAGCTCTTCCAAGGGAATCGACGGCGCGCCGACGCCGGCGTTGTTGAACAGCACGTCAAGACGCCCAAACTCGGCCCGGGTGCGTGCGAACAGCGCCGACACCGAATCCGGATCGGAGACATCGCAGGCGACGGCCAGCGCACGATCAGGCGCGGCACCCAGTTCCGCGACCACCCGCTCGAGGCGTTCCCGATTTCGGCCGGCCAGGACGACGCGGTAGCCGGCACCGTGGAACGCCTGGACCGCGGCGCGCCCGATCCCGGTGCCCGCACCGGTCACCATCGCGACCCGTTGTGCTGGATTCATCTTTCCTCCAGAAGCCGGGACGCCGCGCCCCTCGGCCGCGAACCGCCCGACTGCGGCGGAAAGGATACCGGCTTGCGGATCGGGCTCGAGTGCGCAGGCATTCAGGCCGGAAACCCCATCAGTTTCAGGTCGAAGGCGCGCTCGACGAACCAGACGCCGGCGATGGCAGCGACGGACATCGATACCGGTCCGAGGACGACCCGGCGATAGAGCGTCGAATGGCGCAGCGCAAAGGCGACCGGGAAGAAGGCGGCGACGATCGCCAGCTGGCCGATTTCGACGCCGAGGTTGAAACCGAACAACGAGAGCGCCAGCGCCTGCCGCGACAGGCCGACGTCCTTCAGCGCGGCGGCGAAGCCGAAGCCGTGGATCAGCCCGAATGCGAAGGCCACGGCCCAGCGCCGGCCCGGCAGTACGGTGCGGATGTTGTTCACGCTGGCGAGGATCACCGTGAGGGCGATGCCCGATTCAACGAGTCGCGACGGGAGCGTCACGACGTCGAGGACCGCGAGGCATAGCGTGATCGAATGCGCCAGCGTGAATGCCGTCACGACCTTCAGCACATCGACGAGCGCGCCGCGCGCGTCCGGCGCGCCGGCCCAGCGCCCTGAGCCGATCCGGTCCGCGCGGACCAGCACCGAAGGCAGCAGCAGGGACAGCAGGAACAGGATGTGGTCGAAGCCGAAACCGATGTGCCCGATGCCTTCAACGACGAATTCGCGCAAGGTCTCGAGCCGGGACGAGCGCCGCAGGTCGAAGCGCCGCCGTGGATGGTCGGGGCCCAGAACGGCGCTCTCGGTCGCGTCGCCGCCCGCGTCGAGGCGGACGATGCCGCGATGCGTCGGGTCAACGGCCGCGAAGAGCCGATAGTCAACGTCCAGCACGTCGATCGGTTTCGCGCAGTGCAGGACGAACGACATCGCGTCGTAGGTACCGTCGCTGTGTCGATCGAGGCGATGACGCGCCACGCGCCCCGGCGCCCCGTCACCTCCCGCCGGAGCCGGCCGGCAAGCGGCGCCGCCGGCCGAAATCGTCATTTGCGGCAGCAGGTAAGCCTCGATGTCACGCAGCCTTGATCGCACTTCGCCCCACGAAAGCGTCCCGTCGTCGTCCACGTCCAGCCCGAGCTCCGGATCGAGGTCGCGCAAGGCGACGTCCCAACGGACAGTCACGTCGTCGCCGCGCGGCGCCAGCGTGACGTAGGCGTCACTCGGCTTGTGCGCCGACGCGACGACGGCTGCCCCCGCGAGCGCGAGCGCGGCCGTGATCCGAGCCCCACGTGACACGGCGTTTACCGGGCGGTCGGCGACAGCCGAACGTCGTCGATGCCCGTCGCGACGACGAACGCGCGGGCGGAATCCATGAGATCCACCCGATGCGCGGCTCGCGCGGCCTCCAGCAGGATCCGAAGGTCGGCCGGTTCGCGCTGGACGGCCCAGTTGCGCTGCGCGAGGCCTGCTGCGACCTCCGGCCGATGACGCAGGTGAAGCTCGAAGCGCGCCTCTTCGCGCTGGTGGACGGTGTCGCCGCGCAGGCGCGCCGCGTCGAAACGGCCCTGCAGCGCCGCGACCGCGTCATCCCGCCGCGGATCCGCGCGACCTTGGAACGCGAGCGCCAGCCGCAGCAGAAGCGCGTCGACGCGCTGCTCCGGCAGCAGCAGCGCGATGACCTCGTCATAGCGATGACGATCGAGAAGGAAATCCGCCCACGCCCCCTTCGCATAGGCGTCGGATGCAGCCGCCAGGCTCGCGCGATACCGCTGCTCGGCGGTGCGCACGTCGCCGCGGCGTTCGGCAAGTTCCGCAGCGACCAGGCTCAGCCAGGCGACCTGGTCCGGATTTTCGCGCAGCAATCCCTGCAACGCCTGTTCCGCCTCCTGGTCATGGCCGGAAAGGCTGCGCAACTCCGCGAGGCAGGCGGAACCGTGGACCCGGGCGCCGAGGTCGCGCACTCGCGCGCAATCGCGCTCGGCCTTCGGATATTCGCCGCGCACCTGCTCGATCGACGCGCGCGTGAACCACGCCTGGACGTTGGCCGGATCCTCCTGCAGCACGGCGTCCAGTTCGACGACGGCGGCGTCGAACTCGTGGACGCTTTGCAGGATGGTCGCCTTCATCAGGCGCGCCATGACCGGCGGCGCGGCTTCCGACCACCACGGCGACAGGGCCGCCTGCGCGTAGCCGAGGTAACGCGGATCGCCGTCGCGGCGCGCAATGCCGATGCAGTGTTGCGCGACGGCGACGGCAAGCGCCAGCCGCCGCGGTTCGGCCCGCAACGCTTGGCGCAGTGTCCGCAGTTCCCGGTCCGCCGGCTCCAGCGGCCGTTCGCGCAGGCGCTCGACGATCTCTTCGTCGCTCGCCGGCGTGTACGGCGCCGCGGCGGCTCGCGCAGGCGCGGCGAGGAGCGCCACCGCGATCGCTGCGGCGAGCCCGGGTCCGGGGCGCCACGCGCGCTCAGGCAATCGGCGTCGGCGGCGCGCCATCATCGCTCGGCGGCTCGAAGGCATCGGTGCCCAGCGGCGACGAGGAATCGTCCGTAGGCAGCGTCGAGGCCCATCCGATCAGGCTCGCCACGCTCGCCGACGCCGCCGCCGGCACGACGCCGCTCGCCGCGCCTTGCGGCGCGCCATTTCCGCTCGACGGAGCGGCGTCGCCGCCTCCGCCGCAAGCGGCCAGGACCGTCGCCGCGCAGGCGCTCAGCAGCGCGGCGTGGATCCGCTTCGTGCGCATCATCGTCATCCCGTTCCTCCGCTCAGTTCGTCGCGCCCGGCAGCGGCGCCTTCAGGTACGGAAACGCGTTGTCGAAGAACGTCGCATCGATGTAGGCCCCGTCGGTCAATGGCGCGCCCCCGGCCGGCGCGTCGCCGGGAATGCAGCCGAACGTGGCCTTGTTGTTCAGCGTGCACAGCACGCCCATCGCGACGCGAAGGCTCGCCGTCACGACGTCGTCGCCAGGCCGGCGTCCATTCGGGAACCCCGCGTTGTCGCCTCCGAGCACGCCCAGATTGCTCTGCGAAGCCATCGGCGTCGGCGCGATCGACGTGTTCAGCCGAAGCATTTCCGAGGGCGTCACGTGCTTCGGCTGGTTCAGGCCCGGTATCCCGGTCAGGAACGCGGTGACGAGATCCTGCCGAGGAAAGTTCGTCGGTGCCGGCGCGCTCGGAAAGAGGACCTGAACCAGCGCCGGCAAGGTCGGATTCGTGACGTACTGCAGGAACTGCGCGTCGTCCTTCGGCTCCGAGGCGTTGAAGCGGTCCTTGTCGGGCAATCCGATGACGACTTCATTGACGAGCGGCATCCCCAGGCGAGACACCTGCGACCACGCGCCTCCCGACTTGTGCGCGCCGTCCCACCCGTGCGGGTCCGGAACCAGCACGCGGGCCTGGCGCAGGCTGGCGGTCGTCCAGCCGCCGATGACCGGGTCGCCGGCGACGAGGCATGTCGCCGGCACTTCCAGTTCGATCGCCGTCACGTTCTTGTCGGCGAGGTTGTCGGTATTCGCGACGTAGCCGCCAAGGGGATTGAGGTTCACGAGGTCGAAGGTCTTGCCGAGCGCGACGACGAACGGATCCTTGCGCTGGCCGACGAACATCCGGCCTCCGCCGCTGCACCCCGGAATGTGGATCTGGTAGACGTACTGGCCGGCGTACGCGTTGTAGCCGTCGACGCTGCCGAAGGTCTTCGTGCCGATGAAATCGACCGGCTTCGTGAACGTCGCGCTGCCGGAGGCGGCGTCCGTGACATGCGAGCGCTGGCCGCTGCGGCGGTCGCCGCGAACGACGTCGACGGTATAGGTCTGGACCAGGTTCAGCGCCGAGGTATTCCCGGCTCCGATCGGTCCGGCCTGGATCAGAGGGATCGCCACCGACTTGCCGCCGACGTTCAGCGCCAGGCCACTCGACGAGTTCGTGAACCGGAACTCGAACGCGATGTGCTCGTGGGCGTCTCCGACGTTGTCGATCAGGATTTCGTAGACGGCATCCTGGTCGAGCGAGAAATAGTTCGGGCCCCCGTAGGCGTCCTGCAGCGGGATGTAGTCGGCGACGAGCGTCACGTAGCCTTCGCGCCCCGGCTCGTAGCTGTTGAACATGTAGAAATCGGTGCCGTCGACTTTCGGCTCGCCGGCGATGAACGGCGCCTCGCGATGACTCGACGCCGAAGCGCCGGCACCGCCGGCGCACAGCGCGAGCCCGATCAAGATGCCTGCCGCCTGTCGGGCCCGCGGCGCCCCGCGTGGCGGCGCCCCATGCATGGCGTTCGAATTCCGACCTGGCGCGTGATCCGTGAACATGAGTCCTCCGCTATCGAGATTTCACCCGCGACGCCGGCCGACGAGTTGTTCGCGGCGGCCGGACGGACGCTGGGCTGGCCATGGCGGGGCCGCCAAGCGGCGCCGCTCCAAGGGCTATACGTCAGCCGCCCGGCTGCGGATGCAAGGTCGATCGCGGTTATCGGATCGCGAGGATCGGCGACGAGCGAATGGCGCCTTCCTGCATGCACGTCACGAGTGGCGGTAGCGCCACGCGTAATAGGCCTCGCTCAATGGGCTCGCCAGGAGCATGCGACGCATGCCCTCGATCAGTTCAAGGCGATCGATGCGCCGCGTGTAAGGGCCGATCTGCGATCGGACGCCGAGGACGGGATCCTCGACGACGACCGCGGGGCGCAGCACCGCAATCGTCGGACGCGCCCAGGTGGCCCGGCCGCCGATGAAATGGTCGATCGGCAGGCGTATCGTCCGCGCCGGCGTCATCGCGGCGAAGAACTTCTCGACGTAGCTGCGCGTGACCCGATAGCCCCAGGTATTCAGGATGACGCCGACGGGCTCGTGGACCACGACGTCGCCGATCCGTGCCTGCCGTCGATTCGACAGGTTGCGCGACGACGTGCCCAGGTAGACGACATCGAAGCGGGAGTCCTGTACCAGGACCCGCGTCGTGTCGGCGAAGGCCGGGGCCAGCAGGAGATCGTCCTCGATGATCGTCGCCGCGCGCTCCGATCTCCGCTCGAGCAGCCGCTGCCAAGCGCTCAAGTGCGAGAGCCAGCATCCGATTTCGGCGCCGCTCAGCGCCTTCGCGTCGAAGCGCAACCGCGGGAACTGTTCGGCGACGCGTGCCGTCACGGCGGCGATGGGCGCCGCGCGCAGGTCGATGCCGATCCGCTCGAAGGCGAGGCCGTGCGCCTGGAGTTGCGCTGCCATCGACCGACGGCGCTCGACGGCGCCGTCGAGGTTGATCAGTACCAACATGTGAAATTCGTTCCGGGTTTCGCGACCGACACGAACCTTGAACGAAAAGCATGACCGTCGTGTAACGCGCGCCGGCCGCCGATCGTCTCGATCGCGCGTTGGCGCGTCAGTCGCCCCCGGTGGTCCTGCCGAATTCGACCGCGGACTTCACGTAGACGACGTCGACTTTTTCCGCGCGCAGCCGCTGAAAAAGGCTGTCGCACTCGGCCGCGCTCGCGGCCATCACGACCTCGATCGGCTGGTCGCCCAGTTCGATGAACCGCGCCGAATGCAACCGATGGTGCCTTCCAAAGCCTTCCGCGCCCCCGATCACGGTGGCCCCCTCGATCCCCAGCTTGCGCGCTTCGGCAACGATCCACTCGGCCAGCGGCTCGCCAGCATGCCGGTGATCCCGGAGGGTGAAGAACGTCAGCAGGAATCCATCCATGGCGCAACCGACACGCGCATTCGAAGCGCGGGAGGATAAGCAGTATAGTGCGCCGCCGCCGCGCCGCCGCGTGCCGAAGATTTCGAGGCGAGCGTCCTCACGAAAAAACGGGGCCTCGCGGCCCCGTTTTGCACTGCAACAAGACGCTGGGCCCGTTCAGCTCCAGCTGCCCGTCCCACCACCGCCGCCGACTCGCGCCAGTTGTTCGAGGGAGAGTTCCTCGACCTTCGGTTCCGCTTGGGCGTCGTCGCGCTGATCCAGGACCACTTCGACTTCTTGTTCGCTCATCAAAAACCCCCGCAATGTTGATTTCGGATTGTCGTGATTCAAGTCCCGGTTCACTTCAGCCGTAATACACCGGGAGCCTCGAATATATCGACGGCGACGGGCCGGTGAACCCCTAGAACGGCTTTTGGCTATCGATTTGTCTATTTCAAAATTTCGAAATGTCGTACTGTTTAAGCGGCAATCATTTCATCTAAGGATATTCAGGGGTTCTCCGATATTCATTTTTCTTCTTTTTTATCAATTATTTCCGACACATATTGAATTTGAACATTCTTTTTCGCGCCGTTCCGGATAAATGATCAATTCTTGATTTGTCGTGGACATAATCGCTTCACCCCTCAAGCAATTGCTCGCGCGACTCGAGGCCGCGGCCGACATCACCGGAGCGCCCGACATCGAGGCGCTCGACCGGCTCCTGCGCTGCGAAATCGACACCCCCAGCAGCGAGGCGCCGGGGCTCTTCAGTTGCGCCTTCGACGTCCTGCGCGCGATCCCGGATGCGGTCGCCGTTCCGGCGCGGGTCACGGCGCTCGTCTCGATATCGTTCCATTACTTTTCTGCCGCGAAGACCGACGCCAGCCTCGCGCCGGCGCGCGAGGCGGTCCGCGCCGCGCGCCTCCTGGGCGATCCGGAGGTCCTTGGCCGCGCCCTGAAGGTGCTCGCGCTCGTCTACACCGAAGTCGGCAACCTGCCGTCGGCGATGGAAGCCTGCGGCGAAGCGCTTGACCAGATCTCGCGGATCGACGCGCCGGCGCTCGAATCCGGCGTCTGGATCAACACCGGCAACGTCTACCTGCAGACCTGCCAGTACGCGGACGCGATCGCGTGCTACGAGCGAGCGCTGCAGCGGGCAGGCGATGCGCCGCAGTTGCGTGGCGATCGCAGCATCGCCCTGGGCAACATCGCGGTCGCCTCGCTGTACTGCGGCGACGTGGCGAAGGGCCTGCGCGCCGCGCGCACCGCGCTTGCGGAGCGCCACGCCGAGGACGATGCGATGTGCAATCTCGCGCGCGTCGACCTCGAGACGCATGCGACGCGGTTGCTCCTCGAGACCGGCGACATACCGTCGGCGCAGTCGCACGCGTCCGAGGCGGTGCGCATCGCCCGGCTGGCGAAATCGGAGCGCGCCGAACTCGTGGCCGAACTGGCGCTCGGCCTGACCGAGGTGCACGCCGGCACGCACGACCTCGGGCTGACGCGCTTGAAGCGGATGCTCGCGCGCAGCCGGGACGGGCAGTCGGCCTTCCTGCCCGACGCGCTCGGCGCCGCGATCAAGGGTTACGAGGTGGCCGGCCAGCCGGATGTCGCGCTCGTCTACCTGCGCGAGCTGCTGCGCCTGCGCGCCGATGCACGGCAGGCGCAGATCCTGATGCACCACGCGCAGCACGTCGCCTCGATCGACCATGCGATCGACGAGGCCGCGACGCTGAGCATCGAGCGGCACCAGCACGAGTTGCGGGAGCGCCTGTCCGATCGCGAGCTGCTTCGAGCGCGCGTCGCGATGCTGGAGCAGAACGCGGTCGCGGGCGAGCTGCACGACGACACCACCGGCGAGCACTGCTATCGCGTCGGCCGGCTCGCGTCGCTGCTGGCCCGCGAGTACGGCGTCGACGACGACACCTGTTTCCTGATCGATCTCGCCGCGCGCCTGCACGACATCGGGAAACTGGCGATTCCGGACGCGATCCTGCTGAAGCCGGGCAAGCTGACGCCGGAGGAATTCGCGATCATCCAGACGCATACGACGCACGGCGCCGAGCTGCTGGCGAAAAGTCGCATCCCGCAGATGCACGTCGCGGAGGAAATCGCACGCGGGCACCACGAGCGCTGGGACGGCAATGGCTATCCGAACCGGCTGCGCGGTGCGGCGGTCCCGCTCGCCGCCCGCATCACGGCGCTGGCGGATGTCTTCGATGCGCTCACGCACGCGCGGCCGTACAAGAAGGCATGGTCGATCGAGGAGTCGTTGCGCGAGATCGGGTCGCTGGCCGGCAAGCACTTCGATCCGCAGCTCACCGCGATCTTCCTCGAACTCGTGCCGCGACTGCAGCGCGAGCACGGCGACCTCGACGCCTACCTCGCGGTCGAGGCGCAGAACAGCCCGTTCATCAAGGCGCGGCGCGAAATTGCCGCGGCGCTCAAGGGGCAGGACGGACGCGGCATCGACGTCAACGTCGACTTCAACGCGCGCCGCTGAGGCGCGCGGGCGGCGCCGCCGAGCGCGGGCCGCTCAGCCGGCCTCGCCGATCACCGCACGCCCGATCAGCAGCCGCTGGATATCGCTCGCGCCCTCGTAGATCTGCGAGACGCGGACGTCGCGATAGATCCGCTCGACCGGGAAATCGGAGGTGTAGCCGTATCCGCCGTGGATCTGGATCGCGTCGGAGCAGACGCGCTCGGCCATCTCGGAGGCGAAGAGCTTCGCCATCGAGGCCTCCTTCAGGCACGGCTTGCCGCTGTCCTTCAGGCTCGCCGCGTGCAGGACGAGCTGGCGCGCCGCTTCGACCCGCGTGGCCATGTCGGCAAGGCGGAACGCGACCGCCTGGTGCTCGACGATCGGCACGCCGAACGCGGTCCGTTCCTTCGCATAGCGGACCGCGGCTTCGAGCGCCGCGCGAGCCATGCCGACGGACTGCGCGCCGATGCCGATCCGCCCGCCTTCGAGATTCGACAGCGCGATCCGGTAGCCGTCGCCTTCGGCGCCGATCAGATGGTCGGCCGGCACGCGGCAGTTGTCGAGCACGATCTGCGCCGTGTCCGACGCGTGCTGCCCCAGCTTGTCCTCCAGACGCGCGACGACATAGCCCGGCGTCGTCGTCGGAACGAGGAAGCCGGACAGCCCGCGCTTGCCGGCGCTGCGATCGGTGACGGCGAAGACGATCGCGAGATCGGCCTCCTTGCCGCTCGTGACGAACTGCTTCGTCCCGTCGAGCACCCAGGCGTCGCCGTCGCGCACGGCACGCGTCCGGATCGCCGACGCGTCCGAACCCGCGTGCGGCTCGGTCAGGCAGAAGCAGCCCAGGATCTCCCCGCGCGCCAGCGGGCGAAGGTAGCGCTGCTTCTGCGCCTCGGTCCCGAAGCGCAGCGTGATCCCGCAGGCGAGCGAGTTGTGGACCGAGACGATCGTCGACGTCGCGCCGTCCCCCGCGCCGATCTCCTCGATCGCGACCGCGAGGGCAACGTAGTCCATCCCGGCGCCGTCCCACTCGGGCGGGACGACGATCCCCAGGGCGCCGAGGGCAGCGAGTTCGCGCAGCGCCTGGCGCGGGAACGACCGCTCGCGGTCCCATTGGGCCGCAAACGGCAGCAGGCGCTCCGCGGCGAACTGCCGCAGCGATGCGCGGATCATTTCCTGCTCGGGGCTCAGCGTCATCGTCGAAGCGGCGCGCTCGTGATGGCCGGCCAGGGGGAACGCTTTCCGGCGCGCGCGGCTGCGCGCGATTATCGCGCAGCCGCGCAGGCGCGGGACCGGCCCGGCAAGCGCCGCGACGGGGCTCGGCGTGGCCGGAGGCCGGTCATATCCGGCCAAGCGGACCGGCGTCGGCGTGACGGCGGTCGTACCGGCGGATGCGGTCCTCGAGGTCGAAGAGATCCGACGAATCGGCGAGGTAGTCCTCCAGTTCCCGCCGTTCGCGCTCCCATTGGCGCGCTTCCAGCCGATCGAAAAACCTCGACAGCCAGCCGGTCGCCATCGCCGATCGTTGAGCGACGTCGTTGACGGGTTGAATGCTGCGTCGCGTCATTTCGTTGGCTCCAGCATCACCAGAGCCTCCATCGAGATTGCGGCGGGCTGGATTCAACCCAAGGACCGTCAGGAACAAAGCATCTTGAACACCATGCAGAGGAATCATATAGGCACCCCAAAAACATCATGAAAAACAAGGGTTATTTCTTCGA